>NZ_JAPCJC010000011.1:0-127475 GCF_027707805.1 Aeromonas sp. QDB20
CAGAAGTGAAACGCTGTAGCGCCGATGGTAGTGTGGCATTCGCCATGCGAGAGTAGGACACTGCCAGGCACCCAATTTTAGATTACGCGGTGAGCGTGGTCTTTACCGGTTAGTGTGCTGATATGGCTCAGTCGGTAGAGCGCATCCTTGGTAAGGATGAGGTCCCCAGTTCGATTCTGGGTATCAGCACCATTTTCAAGTAGTACAGCTTTTGCCTGACGGCAATAGCGCCGTGGAACCACCTGATCCCATGCCGAACTCAGAAGTGAAACGCGGTAGCGTCGATGGTAGTGTGGCATTCGCCATGCGAGAGTAGAACACTGTCAGGCTCCCATTTAGAAGAGGCCTCCCATTCGGGAGGCCTTTTTGCATTGGAAATTTGCCGTTCTGATGGGTTTCTTTTAGTAAAAATGCTGGGATGTCAGCACGTTGCCCGTTACTCTTGTCTGGTGTTGTCGCGCGTCATTGCCAGAGGAGTATGCATGGCCACGTTGAAGGAAATTGCACAGGAGGCGGGGGTATCCCAGGCTACCGTGTCGCGGGTGCTCAATGAAGATCCGACGCTGAGCGTCAAGGAAGAGACCAAGCAGAAGATCTTCGAGATCGCCGAGCGGCTGGAGTACAAGACCAGCGGTGCCCGCAAGGGGGTTCACAAGAGCAAACTGCACTTCCTGGCGGTCTATGCCTACCCGCAGAGCACCGAGGTCAACGACCCCTATTATCTGGCCATCCGCTACGGCATCGAGACCCAGTGTGCCCGCCTCAACATCGAACTGACCCACTTCTACAATGGTGCCGAGGGGCGTGAGCTCTCTGCCGTCGACGGTATCTTGGTCATCGGCCATCTGCCCGCAGAGCGTCTCGCCGCGCTTCACTCCCTCTCTGCCCAGCTGGTGTTTGTGGATTGCCGTTCTCAGGGGGACTTTGACTCGATTGACGTGGATCTGGCGCTGATCAGTCAGCAGGTCGTGGAGTTCTTCATCGCTCAGGGGCACCAGCGCATCGGCTATATCGGCGGTCAGGATGATGGCCCGGATCTGCGCGAACTGGCTTTCCTCGACTACGGTCAGCGCCTTGGTGTGGTGCAGGAGAGCGATCTCTATCGCGGGGATTTCTCCAGCGCCTCCGGCTACAAGTTGGCCAAAGAGATGCTGGCGGGAGATTGGCCCAAGGCACTGTTCGTTGCCTCCGACTCCATCGCCATCGGCGTGCTGCGTGCCATCCACGAGAAGGGGCTGGCGATTCCACAGCAGATCGAGCTTATCAGCGTCAACGATATCCCGACCGCCAAGTTCACCTTTCCGCCCCTCTCCACTGTGCGGATCCACTCCGAGTTGATGGGCTCCCAGGGGGTCAATCTGCTGGTTGAACGGCTGCGTGACGAGCGGGACATTCCGCTGCGGGTGCTGGTACCGAGCAAATTGACTCTGCGCGGTACTACACGATAGTTTTAGTAAAATACCTATGTTTTTAGTCGCGCCACCTTGCGGTGGTGCGACATCTCTCCTAAGTAAACCGCTTTCCCATATCTTCTAATAAACTCATATCATATTGTTTTATAGTTAATTTAATTACATCATGGCCTGCTGTTATCAACATCCATGCCACCCATCTATACCTTGCCCTCCTTTGTCTCCAGCTTCTGATCTCGCTCACAAAACCATCCACTCACTGTGATCAGGTTAAAACTTTACCGATCTAAAACTGATATTTAGTAAATGTTTATCTAGAGTTTACCCAGTTAACGTTGCCTTGTTCCGGGAGGACATGTGAATAACTGGGAAAACGTCCAATTCGTTGGTGAAAACAGGCTGGCCCCGCGTGCCTACTTCTTCTCTTATACCGACCACGCGCTGGCGGCCACCATGCAGCGGGAGCTGAGCCGCCGTTTTCTGAGCCTGAGCGGTCAGTGGCAGTTCCACTACTTCGACCATCCCTTGCAGGTGCCGGAGGCCTTCTATCACAGCCCCATGAGCGAGTGGGGCCAGGTCACGGTGCCCAACATGTGGCAGATGGAAGGGCATGGCAATCTGCAGTACACCGACGAGGGTTTTCCCTTCCCCATCGATGTGCCCTTCGTGCCGACCAACAACCCCACCGGCGCCTATCAGCGCAGCTTCACGCTGAGCCCGGCCTGGGATGGCGAGCAGGTGATCATCAAGTTCGACGGGGTGGAGACCTACTTCGAGGTCTATGTGAACGGCCACTACGTCGGTTTCAGCAAGGGGAGCCGCCTCACCGCCGAGTTCGATATCAGCGCCTACGCCAAGGTTGGCGAAAACCTGCTGTCGGTGCGGGTGATGCAGTGGGCTGACTCCACTTACATCGAAGATCAGGACATGTGGTGGATGGCGGGGATCTTCCGCGACGTCTATCTGGTGGGTAAACCGGCCACCCATGTGCAGGACTTCTTCATCCGCACCGCGCTGGCTGATGACAATCAAAGCGCGACCCTGAGCTGCGACATCCAGCTGGAGAATCTGGGAGCGCTCGTCCGTGATCACCGTCTGGTCTGGTCGCTGCTGGATCAGGGCTACGAGATCGCGAGCGGCTCGCTCGACCATCTCGCCATCGACGGCAAGTGTGATTGCCGTTTCACGCTGGATCTGGCCAACCCCCATCTGTGGAGCGCCGAAGACCCGTACCTCTATCAGCTGCAACTCTCCCTCTACAACAGTCAGGGCGAGCTGCTGGAGGTGATCCCGCAGCGGGTCGGGGTGCGTGAAATCACCGTCAAGGATGGCCTCTTCTACGTCAACGGCCACTACCTCAAGCTGCACGGGGTGAACCGCCACGACAACGACCACCTCAAGAGCCGCGCGGTCGGCATGGACCGTGTTGAACGCGATATCGTGCTGATGAAGCAGCACAACCTCAACTCGGTGCGCACCGCCCACTACCCGAATGACCCGCGCTTCTACGAGCTGTGCGACCAGTACGGTCTGTTCGTGATGGCGGAGACCGACGTGGAGACCCACGGCTTTGCCAACGTCGGCGATCTCAGCCGCATCACAGACGACCCCTTCTGGGAGCCGGTGTTCGTGGATCGCATCGAGCGCCACGTGCACGCCCAGAAGAACCACCCCTCCATCATCATCTGGTCGCTCGGCAACGAGTCCGGCTACGGCTGCAACATCAGAGCCATGTACCGGCGCTGCAAGGCGATCGACCCGACCCGGCTGGTGCACTACGAAGAGGATCGCGATGCCGAGGTGGTGGATGTGGTGAGCACCATGTACTCGCGCGTCTCCCAGATGAACTGCTTCGGCGAGTTCCCTATGACCAAGCCGCGCATCCTCTGTGAATACGCCCACGCCATGGGCAACGGCCCGGGTGGCCTCAGCGAATACCAGCAGGTGTTTGACCGTCATCCCCATATCCAGGGTCACTACATCTGGGAGTGGTGCGATCACGGCATCCTGGATCAGGACGAGCAGGGGCGCCCGGTCTACAAGTACGGCGGCGACTACGGCGACTACCCCAACAACTACAACTTCTGCATGGATGGCCTCATCTACCCGGATCAGACCCCGGGGCCGGGCCTGCGCGAATACAAGCAGGTGCTCTGCCCGGTCAAGGTGCGCGCACTGGATCTGGCGAGCGGCAAGCTTGAGCTGGAAAACCGCTACTGGTTCTCCAATCTGGACGACATCCGTCTGCTGGTCGAGGTGAAGGCCGAGGGCGAGCTGCTGGCCAGCCAGCAGATCCGGTTGGAAGGGGTGGCCCCCGGTGCCACCACAGATCTGCAACTCGAACTGCCCGCTCTCGATGGGCGGGAAACCTTCGTCCAACTGCGGGTCATCAAGGCCAGTGCGACCCGCTACAGCGCGGCGGAACACGAGCTGGGCCAGTACCAGTTCCAGCTGAAGGCATCGACTCGTCAGCTGCGACCCTTTGCCAACCCCAACGCGACCCCGTTGCACATTGCCGATGAGCGCCTCGCGCTGACCTTGAGCGGCAGCGGCTTTGCCCTGCGCTTCTCGCGCCTCGACGGCAAGCTGGTGAGCTGGCAGCAGGATGGCAATGAGCTTATCGAGCGCTCGCCCCGCCTCACCTTCTTCAAGCCGATGATCGACAACCACAAGCAGGAGTACGAGAGCCTGTGGCACCCGAACCACCTGCAGATCATGCAGGAGCACTTCCGTACCTTGAGCTGGCGTCAGCTGGGCGAGGCGGTCGAGGTGACGGTCGAGAGCCTGATCGCCCCGCCGGTGTTCGACTTCGGTATGCGTTGCCGCTACGTCTACACCCTGAGTCCGAACGGTCAGCTGCACGTGGCCCTGTCCGGTCAGCCCTACGGCGGTTATGACGACATCATTCCCAAGATCGGTTTCGAGCTGGGTATTCGTCAGGATCTCGACCGGGTGCACTACTACGGCATGGGTCCGGGCGAGAACTATCAGGACAGCCGCCAGAGCAACTGGATCGACAGCTTCCAGAGCACAGTGGGCGAGATGTGGGAGCACTACCCTTTCCCGCAGGACAACGGCAACCGCCAGCAGGTGCGCTGGGCGACCCTGACCAACCGTCACGGCGCCGGTCTCTACGTGCGGCCCGATGCCCCCATCAACCTGAGCGTCTGGCCCTACAGCTGGGAGCATATCCACGCCGCCCAGCACATCAACGAGCTGGAGCCCTGTGGTTATCTCACCCTCAATCTGGATCACAAGGTGCTGGGGCTGGGTTCCAACTCCTGGGGCTCCGAGGTGCTGGACTCCTGGCGGGTGCGCTTCGAGCCGTTCAGCTTCGGCCTGACTCTGCTGCCCATCGCTCGCGGCAACCTTAATCCGGCTGCGCTGGCCGGGCTCGATCTCACCATCAACGGCGGGAGGAACCTCGCATGATCACCCTGGACAACCTGACCCTGTTCAAAAACATCTACCGGGAGGGCAAGAAGTGGGGCCGCTGCGTGGAGGCCATCGACAACCTGGCCAACCTCAAACCCGGCATCTGCCACTCCATCGGTGACTCCCTCACCTACCGCTTGCAGGAGGGGGCCAGCCCGGCCACCTCCCTGTTCGAGGGGCAGCGCCGCTACTTCGACGTCCACTACTACCTGGAAGGGGAAGAGACGGTGGAGTGGGCCCCCAAGTCGGATCTGCGGGCCGAGCAGGCCTATGACGACACCACGGATCGCGAGTGGCTGGCTGGCGAGGTGCGTGAGCGTCAGCAGGTGGGCAACGGTCAGGTGGTGATCTTCGAGAACGGCGAGGCTTACCGGTTTGTCGGCGACGGGCCGGTGCGCAAGCTGATCATCAAGGTCACCGTGGAAGGCGGCTACTTCAAGAACAAATAACAAGCCGCCGGTTCTGCACTGACAAAGCCGGAAGAGCGGGGCTCACCCTACAAATCATGCCCCGCTCTTTCGCGAGATAACTACAGGTCTGGAGATGCACCATGTCTGATTCCAAACGCAATACGATAGGCAAGTTTGGTCTGCTGTCGCTCACCTTCGCGGCGGTATTCAGCTTCAACAACGTCATCAACAACAACATCGAGATCGGTCTGGCCTCGGCCCCGATGTTCTTTCTGGCCACTATTTTTTACTTCATTCCGTTTTGCCTGATCATTGCGGAGTTCGTGTCACTGAACAAAAACTCCGAGGCGGGGGTGTATGCCTGGGTGAAGAGCTCCCTCGGCGGTCGCTGGGCCTTTATCTCCGCCTACACCTACTGGTTCGTGAACCTCTTCTTCTTCACCTCCTTGCTGCCGCGGGTCATCGCCTACGCCTCCTATGCCTTCCTCGGCTATGAGTACATCCTCACCCCGGTGGCGACCACGGCATTGAGCATGGTGCTGTTTGCCTTTGCCACTTACGTCTCCACCAACGGCGCCAAGATGCTGGGCCCCATCACCTCGGTGACCTCGTCCCTGATGCTGCTGCTGACCCTCTCCTACATCCTGTTGGCGGGTGCGGCTCTGGTGGGCGGCGTACAGCCAGCCGACCCCATCACGGTCGAGGCCATGATCCCCGATTTCAGCTGGGCCTTCCTGGGTATCACCACCTGGATCTTTATGGCGGCCGGTGGCGCCGAGTCGGTGGCGGTCTATGTCAATGATGTGAAAGGGGGCTCCAAATCCTTCGTGAAGGTGATCATCGTCGCCGGGATCTTTATCGGGGTGCTCTACTCCATCGCGTCTCTGCTGATAAACGTCTTCGTCCACAGCGATACCCTGAAATATACCGGCGGCTCGGTGCAGGTGTTTGAAGGGCTGGCGGCCCATTTCGGCCTGCCGGAGATCCTGATGAACCGCTTCGTGGGTCTGGTCTCCTTCACCGCCATGTTCGGCTCCCTGCTGATGTGGACCGCGACCCCGGTGAAAATCTTTTTCTCCGAGATCCCGGCCGGCATCTTCGGCAAGAAGACCGTCGAGCTGAACGAGAACGGCGTGCCCGCCCGTGCAGCCTGGATCCAGTACCTCATCGTGCTGCCGCTGATGGTGATCCCGACTCTGGGCTCCAACACCGCTCAGGATCTGATGAACACCGTCATCAACATGACCGCTGCCGCCTCCATGTTGCCGCCGCTGTTCATCATGCTGGCCTACCTCAATCTGCGGCTGAAGCTCGACCACCTGCCGCGGGAGTTCAAGATGGGCTCGCGCACTATCGGCATCGCCGTGGTGTCGGTGCTGATCGCCATCTTCTCGGTGGGCTTCCTCGCCTCCACCTTCCCGACCGGCGCCGACATCATGACCATCATCTTCTACAACGTCGGCGGGATCCTGATTTTCCTCGGCTTCGCCTGGTGGAAATACAACAGATACGAGGCCTCCCTCAGCGCCGAGGCGCGCGCGAAAGAGGCCCAGCCGGCGGCGCAGGTCGCCATGCAGGCGCCATAGGCACTGCATTGACTCCCAATCAGACCGGGTGGCCGTTGGCCACCCGCAAACCGTTGAACCAGAAAAGGAAAAGAGCATGAGCGAGACGATCGAGTTTGCCGAATTCAAGCGGGTCGAGATGAAGGTGGGCACGGTGCTGGAGGTGGTGCGCCACCCCGGGGCTGACAAACTCTACATCGTCCAGATTGACGTGGGGGGCGAGCGACCGCTGCAGACCGTCACCAGTCTGGTGCCTTACTACAGCGAAGAGGAGCTGATGGGCAGCGAGGTGGTGGTGCTGACCAATCTCAAGCCCACCCGAATGCGCGGCGAACGCTCCGAGTGCATGTTGCTCTGCGCCGAGACCCCGGACGAGAGCCAGAGCGTGCTGTTGCAACCGCGGGTGCCGATGGCGCCGGGCACTCCGATCGTCTGACTGAGATTGCGAGCCGGTGCGGGAGACTGCACTGGTTCACCAACGAGGCCGTCCAAGCGGGCCGATCATAACAAGAGAGTAAAGGGCGGGGCCGACAGACCCTTGCCAAACACATCACAGAGTCACAGCGTTACCCGCGGGGAGCGCGAGTCCACTGGAGGACACCATGTCTGAATCCGTACGCGGCACCATAGGCAAGTTCGCCCTGTTGTCGATGACCTTTGCCGCCGTGTTCAACGTGCGCAACATCGTCAACAACAACATCGAGTTGGGGCTCAGCTCCGCTCCCATCTTCCTGCTGGCGACCCTGGTCTACTTCATCCCGTTCGTCTTCATCATCGCCGAGTTCGTCTCGGCCAACAAAAACTCCGAGTCGGGCATGTACGACTGGCTGAAAAAACCGCTCGGCACCCGGATGGCCTATCTGGGCTCGTTTCTCTACTGGTTCGTGAACCTGTTCTGGTTCGTCTCCCTGCTGCCCAACGTCATCGCCTACGCCTCCTACGCCATGCTGGGCTATGAGTACAGCTTCTCGCCCATGGTCACCTCGATCATCTCCATCGTGCTGTTTGCGGCGGCGACCCACATCTCCACCAAGGGGGCGAGCTGGCTCGGCAAGATTGCCGAGATCGTGGCCTACGGCGTGTTTGCCCTGTTCGCCATCTATGTGCTGGGCGCCCTGATGGCCCTCGGTGGCGATCATGTACCGGCCCAGCCCATCACCCTGGAGGCGATGACTCCCACCGTCAACTGGGCGACGCTGGGCATCATGTGCTGGATCTTCCAGGCGGCGGGCGGTGCCGAGACGGCGGCGGCCTACCTCAATGACGTGAAGGGCGGCCAGAAGTCCTTCATCAAGGTGATCATCAGCGCCGGCATCGTCATCGGCGCCATGTATGCGGTAGGTTCCCTGCTGGTGAACGTGTTCGTGCCGCGCGAGAGCCTCACCTATGCCGGCGGCATGGTGGAGATCTTCACCGGCATGGCCCAGTACTTTGGGCTCTCCGAGGCGCTGGTGGGCCGCTTCGTCGGCGTGGTGCTGTTCATCGCCATGTTCGGTTCCATGATGATGTGGACCTCGGCCCCAGTGAAGATCCACTTCTCCGAGATCCCGCAGGGGGTCTACGGCGAGAAGACCACCCAGCTCAACGAGCACGGCGTGCCGGTGCGCGCCGCCTGGTGGCAGTTTGCCTTCGTGTTCGTGATGCTGGTGGTCAACGGCTTCGGCTCGGAATCCGTGCAGCAGATGATGAACACCGCCATCAATCTCACCGCCGGTACTGCCATGCTGCCGCCGATCTTCATCATGGTGGCCTACTTCGTGTTCCGCTGGAAACATGACGACACCCCGCGCGAGTTTCGCATGGGGTCGCGCACCTTCGGGATGGGCGTGGTGTCGGTGCTGATCGCCATCTTCGTGGTGAGCATGAGCGCCTCCGCCTTCCCGAGCGGGGTGGATCTGGTGCGCGCCTTCTTCATCAACGTCTTTATGACGGCGGTCTTCTCGGCGCTGGCCTACTGGTGGATCTCCTGTTTCGAGAAGCGCCAGGCCCGCAAGCAGGCAACTGGTACAGCCAGCGGCAAGCTGGCCAAACAGAGCTGAAGTACAAGGCTGGCCGGCTCCGGTGGCCAGCCGGGATTGCTTAATTTCCGGCAGATAAAGGGGGGTCGCTCAACTTTGCGCCTCCCGCTTATCGGGGTAAGCTGGGGATCCGTTTCAACAGGAGCTGTGCCACAGCTCCTGTTGTGTTTCCTGTCGTCCCCGATCACCGGCCCCGCGAGGGGACGGGATCTGCTTTCACCGGAGACCGCTCGTGCGTCTGGATCCCTTTACCTCTGTACTGATCGTGGTGGTCGCGCTGGCCTCCTTCTTCCCCTGCGAGGAGCAGGTGGCCGTCTGGTTCGGTCTGCTGACCAAGCTGGCGGTGGCGCTGCTCTTCTTCATGCATGGCGCCAAGCTGTCGCGCCAGAACCTGCTGGCGGGCCTCGGCCACTGGCGGCTGCATCTGGTGGTGATGGCCAGCACCTTCGTGCTGTTTCCGCTGCTGGGGCTGCTGCTTACGCCACTGGTGCCCCACTGGCTGAGCCCGGCCATCTACCTCGGTTTCCTCTACCTCTGCGCCCTGCCCGCCACCGTGCAGTCGGCCATCGCCTTCACCTCGATGGCCGGCGGCAATGTATCGGCGGCGGTGTGCAGCGCCTCGGCCTCCAGCATCCTCGGCATCTTCCTCTCGCCGGTGCTGGTGGGGCTGATGATCAATGTGCAGGGGGAGGGGGTCGACACCTGGCACTCCATTCAGGCCATCATGGTGCAGCTGATGCTGCCCTTCGTGGTGGGCCATTTGTCGCGCCCGCTCATCGGTCGCTGGGTCGACAGCCACCGGCCGCTCATTGGCAAGCTGGATCAGAGCTCCATTCTGCTGGTGGTCTATGTGGCCTTCAGCGAGGCGGTGGTGCAGGGGATTTGGCACCAGGTCGGCTGGTACGATCTGGCCAGCATAGTGCTGCTGAGCTGCGTGCTGCTGGCACTGGTGCTGGGCTGGAACGTCTGGATCAGCCGCCGCCTCGGTTTTGGCAAGGCGGACGAGATCACTATCGTCTTCTGCGGCTCCAAGAAGAGCCTGGCCAACGGGGTGCCCATGGCCAACGTCATGTTCCCGGCCGCCAGCGTCGGGGTCATGGTGCTGCCGCTGATGATCTTCCACCAGATCCAGCTGATGGTGTGCGCCGTGCTGGCCCGTCGCTACCGCGAGCAGGAGGCGGTGCCCCAGGTGCAGGAGGGGTAAGACGCCCGGATAAAAAAGAGGGAGGCCATGGGCCTCCCTCTTTCGTTTGCCGCCTCGTCAGCGTTTGCGCCAGACGGTGAGCTGAGCCACCGTGTGCTGGTACTTGCGGGCGGTCTCGCGGATGACGAAGGGGACGTCCCGCGGGGGCATGTGCTCCTCGAACTCCGCCGCCAGCAGCCGCTGCAGCGCCTGATAGGTGCCGAGGGCCTCGCCGTTCTCGCGCACACCGCCGAGCCAGTTGGCTTTGGGGGTGTAGTCGGTCAGCCAGGTGTAGGGGCTGGTGAGCACCAGCAGGCCACCGCTGCGAAGGCGCGGAGCGATGTCCCGCAGGAAGCGGGCGGGTTCCCGCAGCCGGTCGATGAGGTTGGAGGCGAGCACCAGATCGTAGTCCGCATACTTGGGCTTGAGGTTACAGGCATCCCCCTGGCTGAAGTGGACTCGCTCGCTCTGCTCGCGGCCGAGCTCATGGCGGGAGAGGCGCGCCTCGCAATACTCCACCAGCTCTCCTTCTACCGGCACCGCGTAGCGGAAGCTGTCCTGGTTGGCGAGCGCCAGCGCCACGTCGATGAAGCGGGCCGAGTAGTCGACCCCGTCCACGTGGGCGAAGTGGCGAGCCAGCTCGAAGCTGGCGCGGCCGGTGGCGCAGCCGATGTCGAGCGCCCGCTCATGGCGGCTGCACAGCTCGCTGGCAAGGCTGGCCAGAGCCTGGGCGTAGTTGGCGACCCCGAAGTGGCTCGGACCGTACTGGAAGTCGAGGTACTGAGCGACGAGCGTGTCGGTTTCATAGGGATTCACGATGACGGGCTCCTGATGGCGTGAGACCAGATAGCGGAAGCCCGCATGCTGGAAGAAGTGGCGACGGAAGGCGTAGCGGGAGGACTTGAGCGCCTCGTTGCCGGTACTGATCCAGCTACCCCCCTTGATCAGGGTGTGCTTGCCATCGAAGGTGGGGGTGGAGAAGTCGTCGTAGAGGGGGTGCACCTTGAACCCCTCGAAGCCGTCGATGGCGGTGCTGGTCCACTGCCAGACGTTGCCCACCAGATCGAAGAAGCTGCCCTGCGGGCAGGCATCCACCGGACAGGACGACGCGAAGCGGGCCAGGTTGATGTTGCCGGGGGCCTCGATCCAGTCCGGCTGATCGCCGGCCAGTTGCTCCCGCAACAGCATCCACTCCGCCTCGCTCGGCAGCTGGATGGGCAGCCCGGTCTGGGCCGCCTGCCAGCGACAGAAGGCAGCGGCCTCCAGCTGGTTCACCTCCACCGGCCAGTCCCAGGGCATAGGAACCTGCCTTGTCATCAGTCGCAGTTGCAGTTGCTCGGGCTCGAGGGGGTCGCCGACCCAGAAGGTGGGCATGCGGGCCCCGGCATACTGGCGCCAGCCCCAGCCTTCGTCATCCCACCAGTCACGGGTCTCGTAGCCGCCCGCCTGCACGAAGTCGAAAAATTCTGCGTTGCTCACCAGCATGCGGCTGGCCTGGAAGGGGGCCAGTTCGATGTGGCGCTCGCCATATTCGTTGTCCCAGCCGTAGGTGGCGTCCTGTTTGCCAAGCCGCACCCGGCCACCGGCCACCGGCAGCAGGCTGTTGGCGGGCACCTCGTCACGGCGATGGCGCGCCTCGAGGCAGACCGGCCACTGGGGCTGGCTGCGCACCCAGGCCAGCGGCAGCTGGCGGATCAGCACGCTGGAGGTTTCGAGGTGGATGCGCTCGTGCTCTATCCCCATCAGGATGACCCAGGCCGGGCTCTGCCAATGGATGGGCAGCTCGATCGGCATCCGCTCGATGAAATCACACACCAGGGCGCGCACCCGGCCCCGATAGTCGCGCAGCTCGCTGACGGAGGGCCAGTCGTAGTGGGTCTCGTCCAGATCGTCCCAGCTCATCTCGTCCACCCCGATGGCGACCATGGCCTCGATGCGGGCGTCGAGGCGGCCCTCGATGAGGCGTGCCGCCAGCAGCTTGTTGATGAAGAAGGCGGCGGTGTGGCCGTAGTAGAAGATGAGCGGGTGGCGCAGGGGGATCGCCTTGTCAAACCAGGCCCGCTCGTCGGCCAGGCAGTCGAACAGCGAGTCGTAGAGATCGAAGGTCTGGCAGAAGTAGGTGAGCAGCTCGCGGCGTTTTTGTTCGGGATCGCTGCCAGTCAGCAGCGGGGTTCGGGTCGGTTCCGGCAGGCCGGTGGCGGTGGAATAGAGAAGAGTGGCTTGGGTCACGCTCTGACTCCTTGTTGGCAGTGAAGACTGACAAGACAGTGGTAATGGCATTACCGCAATGGAGAGCTTTGTACGCACAAAGTATCACTATTGGCTCAACAGACCGGCTCGGCAACCAAAAACTTCCACGGCTTGTCAGCATAGCGACCCCGCGAACGGCTCGCCAGCCAACCCTCCGCCTGCCCGTTCGGGGATGGTCAGATTCGCCAGTTTATGGTCTGAATGACTCTCTCTTTGCTGTACCCATGTGGAGTGAAAATGGATATCTTCTTGTAAATCATGTGGTTGATTAACTGGCACAGGCTTTGCGATGGATGCTGATCAAGGGGCCGCGACTGGCCAATACACAATGAGGAGAGTGGCGATGAAATGGATGATGGGCGCGGTGCTGGCGGTCGGGCTCAGCGGGTGCAGCTGGCTGGATGATACCCGGGTGAGCGGGGCGGGGGCCCTGATCGAGCAGCAGCACGGGATGGGCCGGCAGGTGACCCGGGTGCTGGCCGGGGTGCCCGCCAGTGTCCATCTGGTGGCCGGCGAGCCGCGCGGGGTGCGCATCCGCGGGCAGGAGAACCTGCTGCCTTACCTGGTGCTGAGCGAGCGGGGCGACAAGCTGGAGATCGAGGTGAAGGACGGTTACCGGCTCGACCCGACCGAACCGCTGGAGATCACCATCACCCTGCCCGCACTCCATGAGCTGGCGCTGGCAGGGGTTGCCAACGGCGAGCTGCGCGGCTTCAAGGGGGAGGCGCTGGTGCTGTCGGTGGCCGGGGTCGGTGACATAGTCGCCGACGGGCTCGAACTGGATCGGCTGGAAGGCAACATCGCGGGAGCGGGCAGTCTGGATCTGGGGAACAGCACGGCCAGGGCCGTCGAACTCAACATCGCCGGCTCGGGGGATGTGCTGGGGGCCGGGCTCAAGGGGCGCGAGGTGGAGGTCAATATCGCCGGCAGCGGCGACGTGGAGGTCAGGGCGCAGGATCGGCTCAAGGTGGGCATCGCCGGCTCGGGTTCGGTCAGCTACTGGGGCGATCCCGTGCTGCAGAGCGAGATTGCCGGCTCCGGCGAGGTGAGCCGGCAGGGCAGCTGAATGGTCTTGTCCACCGACCAGAAGAAAACAGGCCCGTCACGGGCCTGTTTCGATCAGAGGTGGCGGGCGTGAAAGCGCAGGTGCGCCTCGATAAAGCTCGCCACGAAGTAGTAGCTGTGATCGTAACCGGGGTGGCGGTTGAGCTCCAGCGGCCACTCCTTGCCGGCGGCCACATCGGCCAGGGCATCGATGTGCAGCTGTTCGGCCAGGAAGGGATCGTCCAGCCCCACGTCTACCAGGGTCGGCAGTGGTTTGACCGACTCATTGCGCAGCAGCTGGCAGGCGTCCCACTCCTGCCACAGCAAGGGGTTGTTGCCGAGGTAGGCGCCGAGCGCCTTCTGGCCCCAGGGGCAGCGACTCGGGTGGCTGATGGGGCTGAAGGCCGACACCGAGCGGTAGCGACCGGGCTCGCGCAGGGCGGCGATGAGCGCCCCGTGGCCACCCATGGAGTGGCCGCTGATGGCGCGTTTCGTCGAGACCGGGAAGTGGGTCTCGATGAGCTCGGGCAGCTCGCGGGTGACGTAGTCGTACATCTGGTAGTGATCGCGCCAGGGGTGCTGGGTGGCGTTGACGTAGAAGCCTGCGCCCATGCCGAGATCGTAACCGGGGTCGTCCGCCACCTCTTCGCCGCGGGGGCTGGTGTCCGGCGCCACCAGGGCGATGCCGAGCTCGGCGGCGATGCGCTGGGCGCCCGCCTTCTGCATGAAGTTTTCATCGGTGCAGGTGAGGCCGGAGAGCCAGTAGAGCACGGGTACCTTCTGGCCGGTGAGGGCCTGGGGCGGCAGATAGATGGCGAAGCGCATCTCGCAACCCAGCACCTCGGAGGCGTGGCTGTAGCGCTTGTGCCAGCCGCCGAAGCTCTTGTTGCTGCTGATTATGTCCAGATTCATCGGGGGAACTCCTGCACCCCGCCCACGGTGGCGGGCGGGGTGATCATGCTCAGTAGTGGATGACGGTGCGGATGCTCTTGCCTTCGTGCATCAGATCGAACGCCTCGTTGATCTGCTCCAGCCCCATGGTGTGGGTGATGAAGTCGTCCAGCTTGAACTCGCCCTGCATGTAGCGCTGTACATAGCTCGGCAGTTCGCTGCGACCGCGCACGCCGCCGAAGGCGCTGCCGCGCCAGACCCGGCCGGTGACCAGTTGGAACGGACGGGTGCTGATCTCCTGGCCGGCGCCGGCCACCCCGATGATGACCGACTCACCCCAGCCCTTGTGGCAGCACTCCAGCGCCGCACGCATCACCTTGACGTTGCCGATACATTCAAACGAGAAGTCGACGCCGCCGTCGGTGAGCTCGACGATCACCTCCTGGATGGGCTTGTCGTAGTCGTTCGGGTTGATGCAGTCGGTGGCGCCCAGCTTGCGGGCCAGCTCGAACTTGCTCTCGTTGATGTCGATGGCGATGATGCGGCCGGCCTTGGCCAGGCGAGCCCCGATCACCGCGGAGAGGCCGATGCCGCCCAGCCCGAAGATGGCGACGCTCTCACCCTCTTTCACCTTGGCGGTGTTCATCACGGCGCCGATGCCGGTGGTGACGCCGCAGCCGAGCAGGCAGACCTCTTCCAGCGGGGCGGCCGGGTCCACCTTGGCGATGGAGATCTCGGGCAGTACAGTGTATTCGCTGAAGGTGGAGGTGCCCATGTAGTGATAGATGGGCTGGCCATCCTTGGAGAAACGGGTGGTACCGTCCGGCATCAGCCCCTTGCCCTGGGTGGCGCGGATCTTCTGGCACAGGTTGGTCTTGCCGGATTTGCAGAACTTGCACTCGCCGCACTCGGGGGTGTAGAGCGGGATCACGTGATCCCCCACCTTGACGCTGGTGACGCCCTCGCCGACGGATTCGACGATGCCGCCCCCCTCATGGCCGAGGATGCAGGGGAAGACCCCTTCCGGATCTTCACCGGAGAGGGTGAAGGCATCGGTGTGGCAGACGCCGGTCGCGACGATGCGTACCCGCACTTCACCCGCCTGGGGCGGCATGACCTCGACTTCTTCGATGGAGAGGGGCTGGCCCGGGCCCCAGGCGATGGCGGCCTTACACTTGATGCTTTGAACCTGTGCCATGACGGATGTCCTTATTGTTGAGCAGGGTGAGGAGAATGGGTTCGGACATCCAGTGTAGTTTCCCGCTTATTTGGTGATAATAAGGCGAAATCTGAAATCACTTTTACTGACAGGTAATAATGTTCGGCTGGGAAGGGATCTGTGAATTTGTCAGCGTGGCGGAGCAGGGGGGCTTTACCCCGGCGGCGCGCAAGCTGGGGGTGTCGGTGGCGCAAGTCAGCCGGCAGGTGGCACAGCTGGAGGATCGGCTGCAGGCCAAGCTGTTGCTGCGCACCACACGCCAGGTGCGGCTCACCGAGCTCGGCGAGATCTACTATCGCCACTGTCGCCAGCTGCTGGACAACCTCTACGAAGCGGAGCTGGCGGTGGGGCGCCATCAGGCGGTACCGCAGGGTACCCTGCGCATCACGGCCCCGGTCTCCTACGGCGAGAGCCGCATCGCCCCGCTGGTGAACGACTTCATGGTGCGCTTTCCCCAGCTGGAGGTGACCCTCAACCTCACCAACCAGCTGCTGGATCTGGTGCACGAGGGCTACGATCTGGCGCTGCGACTCGGCCACCTCAAGGATTCCAGCCTGGTGGCGCGCAAGCTGGCGCAGCGGGTGCCCTATGTGTGTGCCTCGCCGGCTTATACCGCCCGCCACGGCATGCCCAACAGCCTCTCCGAACTCACCCGCCACACCTGCCTGGTGGGCAACAGCGACGAGTGGCACTTCACCCTGGATGGCCGCCCCCACAGCGTGCGGGTGCACGGCCTGCTGCACTGCAACAGCGGCCACGCCCTGCTGGATGCGGCGCTCAAGGGGATCGGCATCATCCAGCTGCCGGACTACTACGTGAGCGACCACCTGGCCCAAGGCGAGCTTATCGAGCTGCTGCCCGAGCTGCGGGCGCCGGCGGAGGGGATCTGGGCCCTCTATCCCCACAACCGCCATCTCTCTCCCAAGGTGCGGCTGCTGGTGGACTATCTGGCGGAGCGGCTGAGCGATCCCCACCAACCCGCGCTGGTGCGCCCCGTCGGCTGAGCTGAGCTCAGCTCAATAAAAAAGGCCCGCTTGTGCGGGCCTTTTGCATGGCATGAAGGGGGTTATTCCCGCTCCTTGACGTAGGGGGTGCCGAGCGCCTTGGGTGCCACCGCCTTGCCGATGAAGCCGGCCAGCAGGAACACCGTCAGGATGTAGGGCAGTGCCTCGATGGCTTGCACCGGGATCGGGAAACTGCCGATGCTGACCCCTTGCAGCCGGATGGCGACCGCATCGAGGAAGCCGAACAGCAGGCAGGCCGCCATGGCGTTCCAGGGACGCCACTTGCCGAACACCAGTGCCGCCAGCGCCATGAAGCCCTTGCCCGCGCTCATGTTGGGGATGAACTGGGCGGTCTGGGCCACCGCCAGGTAGGTGCCGCCGATGCCGGCCAGCAGGCCGCCGATGATGAGCGCTGTGTAGCGCATGCGCACCACAGAGATACCGGCGGTATCGACCGCTGCCGGTGCCTCGCCCACCGCCCGCAGGCGCAGGCCGAAGCGGGTACGGAACAGCACCCACCAGGCCAGCGGCACGGCGGCGAACGCCACGTACTCCAGCAGGGAGTGGCCGCTCAGCAGCTCGCTGTAGAGCTGGCCAACGACAGGCACGTCATACAGCTCCTTGGCATAGGGCAGGTCGATGGGGGCGAAGCGGGCCGCGCCGGACAGCGCCGGGGTCTGACCGCCCTGATCGAACCAGTAACGGCCCAGGGTGACGGTCAGGCCGGCCGCCAGGATGTTGATGGCCATGCCGCTCACCACCTGATCACCGCGGTGGGTGATGGTGGCAAAGCCGTGCATCAGGGCGAACAGGATGGAGACACCCACCCCGGCACCCAGCCCAATCCAGGCAGAGCCGGAGACGGCTGCCGCTGCCGCGCTGGCGAACGCCGCCGCCAGCAGCTTGCCCTCCAGGGCGATGTTGACCACCCCGGAGCGCTCGCAGAACATGCCGGCCATGGCCGCCAGGATCAGCGGTGGCGCGGTGCGGATGGTGGCATCCAGCATCAGGATCAGAATTTCAAACATGATCAGGCCCCCTTGACTTGCGCAGAGCGGTTGGCAAACGCCAGATAGAGCTGCTCGATGCGCGGACGCATCATGTGCTCAAGGGCGCCACAGAACAGGATCACCAGACCCTGCAACACCACCACTATGTTGCGGTCCACCCCGAACTCGAAGCTGAGCTCGGCACCGCCCTGATAGAGGAAGCCGAACAGCAGGCTGGCGATGATGACGCCGACCGGGTGGTTGCGCCCCATCAGCGCCACTGCTATGCCGGTGAAGCCGAAGCCTTCCACGAAGTTGAGCTTGATCTGGTGCAGTTCACCCTGCAGTACGTTGAGGGCGAAGAAGCCCGACAGCATGCCGGAGATCACCATGGCCAGGATCACCACCTTGGGATAGGAGATGCCGGCATAGGCGGACGCACTCTGGCTGGCGCCGACCGAGCGGATCTCGTAGCCCCAGCGGGTGTGCCAGATGAAGACCCACACCAGGGCCGCGCAGAGCAGTGCCCAGAAGAAGCTGATGTTGAGCGGGCTGTTCGATATCTCCATGCCGAATGCCCCCGCCAGTTCGCTCATCTTCGGCAGCCAGCTCGCCTCGGCGAACACCTTGCTCTCGGTGGCCATGGAGCCCGCCGGCTTGAACACCTCGACCAGCAGGTAGGCCATCAGGGAGGCTGCGATGAAGTTGAACATGATGGTGGTGATGACGATGTGGCTGCCGCGCTTGGCTTGCAGCCAGGCCGGGATGAAGGCCCAGGCCGCGCCGAACAGGCCGCCGGCGATGATGGCCAGCGGCAGCAGCAGGGCGAACGGCAGGGAGTCACCCAGCAGCAGACAGACCAGACCGACGCCGAGGCCGCCGATATAGGCCTGCCCCTCGCCACCGATGTTGAACAGGCCGGCGTGGAAGGCCACCGCCACCGACAGACCGGTAAAGATGAAGCCGGTTGCGTAGTAGAGGGTGAAACCGACCCCTTCACCGGTGCCGAAGGCGCCGTACCACATGATCTCGGCGGCATCGACCGGGTTGATGTCGAGGTAGTAGAACAGGATGGCCGACACCAGGAAGGCCAGCAGGATGTTGACCGCGGGCAGTACGCCCACGGAGATCCAGGCAGGGATACGTGCTTGGCTCATGGGCGAGCCTCCTTGGCAATCTGGTCGAAGACGGGGTTGTTGACCATCAGCAGACCGAATCCGTTACAAGTGGATGTGACCTTCATGATGTGGCTCCTTGTGATTGGCTGGCCGCCACCTCGTCAGGAACTATGTTCGCCATCATCAGACCTATGGTGCGCTCATCCGCCTTGGCTGCATCCAGCTCACCGACGATGCGACCGTCGGCGATGACCAGGATGCGGTCAGAGAGGCTCATGATCTCGTCCAGCTCCACCGACACCAGCAACACCGCCTTGCCCTTGTCGCGCATGGCAATGATCTGCTGGTGGATGTACTCGATGGCGCCGATGTCGACCCCGCGGGTCGGCTGGCCGATCAGCAGCACGTCCGGGTCCTGCTCCACTTCCCGGGCGATCACCAGCTTCTGCTGGTTGCCGCCGGAGAAGTTGGCGGTCTTGTGCTCGGGATGGGGCGGGCGCACGTCCCACTTGTCCATCTTGGCCTGGCAATCCTGCAGGATCGCCTCCTTGTTCTGCAGCCAGCCCTTGTTGTACTGGGGGCGGCGGTGATAACCGAGGATGAAGGCTTCTTTCGCCTCGAAGCGGTTGATGAGACCCATCTTGTGTCTGTCTTCCGGCACGTGGCCGAGACCGAAGTTGCGCACCCGCTCCGGGTCGGCCGGGTGGCTCACGCTCACCTCGTGGGCCTGACCGTTGCCGGTGATGGTGAAGCTGCCTTTGCTCGGCTTGAGGATGCCACCGAGCAGGCTGAGCAGTTCGGACTGGCCGTTGCCGGAGACGCCGGCGATGCCGACCACTTCACCGGCTCGCACCTCGAAGCTGACGGATTTGACCCGCTCCACCTTGGCGTCGTCCACATAGCTGAGGCCATTGACCTTGAGCTTGGCGTCGCCTGGCTGGGTCGGCCCCTTGTCGACCTTGAGGCGCACCTTGCGGCCCACCATGAGTTCGGCCAGCTGCTCCTTGTCGGTATCCTTGGTGGCGACGTGGGCTACCATTTCACCCCGGCGCATAATGGAGACCTGATCCGTGATGGCCAGGATCTCGCGCAGCTTGTGGGTGATGAGGATGATGGTGGCGCCCTGATCGCGCAGCTTCTTGAGCACCTCGAACAGGTGATCCGCCTCTTGCGGGGTCAGTACCCCGGTCGGCTCGTCCAGGATCAGGATGCGGGCGCCACGATAGAGCGCCTTGAGGATCTCGACCCGCTGTTGCAGGCCCACCGGCAGATCCTCGACCTTCTCGTGCAGCGGCACTTCGAGACCATAGTCCCGTGCCAGCTCGCCCAGCAGTTTTTCGGCCGCCGCCAGGCTCTGGCCCAGGTGCCAGCCGTTTTCCGCGCCGAGAATGACGTTTTCTAACACTGTAAAATTGTTCACCAGCATAAAGTGCTGGTGCACCATGCCCACGCCTGCGGCGATCGCATCTTGTGAGCCATGGGGTTTGAAGGGGTTGCCGTCGATGAACATCTCGCCTTTGTCGGCGTGGTAGAAACCGTAGATTATGCTCATCAGGGTCGACTTGCCGGCGCCATTTTCGCCGACGATACCGTGAATGCTGCCTTTACGAACCTTAAGGTCGATCTGCTTGTTGGCGTACACTTCGCCAAACCGCTTATCGATACCCCTTAATTCGATGGCATAGCGATCTGTCTGGTCCATGATGCAGTCCTTGCGGGTCATGAAAAGAGACTAAAAACCGGCCCGTGCGGGCCGGTCGTTGGGTTGAGAGTAGTAGCGGTTACTCAGTATTTGCAGGTGCTGTCGCTCATATAGTCGTGCACCTTGACCTTGCCGGAGATGATCTCGGCCTTGATGGCCTCCACCTTGGCTTTCATCTCGGGGGTGATCAGCTTCTCGTTGTCTTTGTCGAGTGCCCAATCCACACCACCCTCGGCCAGACCCAGGTTCTTGATACCCGGTTTCCAGGTGCCTTTGGCGGCGTCATCCCAGGTCTGGTAGGCGGCCAGGCCCACCGACTTGACCATGGAGGTCAGCATGGTGCCCGGTTGCAGGTGGTTCTGGTTGGAGTCCACGCCGATGGCCAGCTTGCCTTCGTCCTTGGCGGCCTGGTAAACACCGATGCCGGTACCGCCGGCGGCGGCATAGACCACGTCGGCGCCCTTGGCGAACTGGGACTTGGCCAGTTCCGCACCCTTGGCCGGGTCCGCAAACGCTGCCGGGGTGGAGCCGGTCATGTTCTGGAACACCTCGATCTTCGGATTGACGTACTTGGCGCCCTGCTCGTAGCCGCACTCGAATTTGCGGATCAGCGGGATGTCCATGCCGCCCACGAAGCCGACCTTGCCGCTCTTGGAGGCGATGGCAGCCAGGGCGCCCACCAGGAAGGAACCTTCATGCTCCTTGAAGATGACGGACTGGACGTTCGGCTTGTCGACCACCATGTCGATGATGGTGAACTGGGTTTTCGGAAACTCGGTCGCCACCTTCTCTACCGCGGAACCCATGTTGAAGCCGACGGCCACGATCGGGCCATTGCCACGGCTGGCCAGACGACGCAGACCCTGCTCGCGCTGGGCTTCGTTCTGGGGTTCGAACTCCTTGACCTTGACGCCTTTGTCCTTGTTGTAGACTTCGACGCCATTGCGGAACACGGCTTCGTTGAACGATTTGTCGAATTTGCCTGCGGTGTCGTAGATGACGGCGGGCTGGGAGGCTGCCTGGGCAGAAAGGGCAGCGAGAGTGAGGGCGGCAACGGTGGCCAGCTTGAGCACTTTAGTCACGATCGTATCCTTGATTGTTATGTGAGGGTCCACAACCTGCCGGGGCAGGCCATAAAGCACGCCGGCTAACTGTAAGTGAGCCGTGGTACGGGTCAAGGAGATCATAAAGGAAAAACGTTTGCGTTAACGGTTTGAAATATAAGCAAATGACTTTATAAGTTGTTGTTTTGATGCCTGTTTTTAGATTTAAATTCTGTGAATAATTGGTTCCAAATGACATTTCTGTTTGTATTCATGAGGTTATAAGCAAGCGTTTTCCTGAAATCGGCCAAAAAGTGGCTTCCAATGGTGCCAACTGATGGATTTTTCTAGGTTGGAACGCCTCGGCCGGGGTGACAAGAAACCGGGCCATGGTGATCACCCCTACGCCGATTTGGTCTGCGGCGCCGCAGGTCGTATAATCCCCGCCTGTATAAATAAACAGGAGTGGTGATGGACGTTTCAACCCTGCTCGACGGGCTCAATGACAAGCAAAGAGACGCGGTGGCGGCCCCCCGTTGCAACCTGCTGGTACTGGCCGGTGCCGGTTCGGGCAAGACCCGGGTGCTGGTGCACCGTATCGCCTGGCTGATGCAGGTGGAACGCTGTTCACCCTTCTCCATCATCGCGGTGACCTTTACCAACAAGGCGGCGGCCGAGATGCGCGGCCGGGTCGAGAAGGTGATAGGCGACGGTGTGCGCGGCATGTGGATCGGCACCTTCCACGGCATCGCCCACCGCCTGCTGCGGGCCCACCATCTGGATTCGGGGCTGCCGCAGGATTTCCAGATCCTCGACTCCGACGACCAGTACCGTCTCATTCGCCGGGTGCTCAAGGCGCTCAACCTCGACGAGAAGCACTGGGCCCCCCGCGCCGTGATGGGTTACATCAACGGCAAGAAGGACGAGGGGCTGCGCCCCGGCGACATCGACCTCTACGGCGACCCTGTCACCCGCACCTATCAGCAGATCTACAAGACCTATCAGGAGACCTGCGATCGCTCCGGTCTGGTGGACTTCGCCGAGCTGCTGCTGCGCGCCCACGAGCTGTGGCTCAACAAGCCCCACATCCTCGAGCACTACCGCGATCGCTTCCAGAACATCCTGGTGGACGAGTTCCAGGATACCAACGGCATCCAGTACGCCTGGCTGCGGATGCTGGCCGGCGACACCGGCAAGGTGATGATCGTCGGTGACGATGACCAGTCCATCTACGGCTGGCGCGGCGCCAAGATCGAGAATATCCAGCGCTTCCTGACCGACTATCAGGGGGCCGAGACCATTCGCCTCGAGCAGAACTACCGCTCCACCGCCAATATCCTCAAGGCTGCCAACAGCGTCATCGCCAACAACGCCGAGCGCCTCGGTAAGGAGCTGTGGACCGAGGGGGCCGAGGGCGAGCCGATCTCGCTCTACGCCGCCTTCAACGAGGTGGACGAGGCCCGCTTCGTGGTCGGCCGTCTCAAGGACTGGAAAGAGAAGGGGGGTCTGCTCGCCGACTGCGCCATCCTCTATCGCTCCAACGCCCAGTCACGGGTGCTGGAAGAGGCGCTGATGCAGGACGCCATGCCGTACCGCATCTACGGCGGCCTGCGCTTCTTCGAGCGCCAGGAGATCAAGGACGCCATGGCCTACCTGCGCCTTATCAACAACCGTGGCGACGACGCCAGCTTCGAGCGGGTGGTCAACACGCCGACCCGCGGCATCGGCGATCGCACCCTGGAGATCTTGCGCAATAACGCTCGCGATCAGGGGCAGAACCTGTGGCAATCGGCCAAGGCACTGCTCAATGACAAGGTGCTGACCGGTCGCGCCGGCAATGCGGTGCGCGGCTTTGTCGAGCTGATCGACGCGCTGGAGGAACAGGTCTCCCTGTTGCCCCTGCACCAGCAGGCGGATATCGCCATCCAGCACTCCGGCCTCAAGGCGATGTATCTGGCGGAAAAAGGCGAGAAATCCCAGGCGCGGGTAGAGAACCTGGACGAACTGGTCACCGCCTGCCGCCAGTACCAGCGCCCGGACGAGCTGGAAGACATGAGCGATCTCTCCGCCTTCCTCGCCCACGCGGCGCTGGAATCCGGTGAGAATCAGGCGGACGAATATGCCGACGCGGTGCAGCTGATGACGCTGCACAGCGCCAAGGGGCTGGAGTTCCCCCTGGTACTGCTGGTCGGTGTCGAGGAGGGCATGTTCCCCAGCCAGCAATCCACCGAGGAGTCGGGCCGGCTGGAAGAGGAGCGGCGCCTCTGTTACGTCGGCATGACCCGCGCCATGGAAAAGCTCTACATCTGTTATGCCGAGAGCCGCCGCATCTACGGCCGCGAGATGTTCCACAAGCCGAGCCGCTTTATCCGCGAAATGCCCGCCGAGTGTCTGGAAGAGATCCGGCTGCGCACTCAGGTCAGCCGCCCCACCCAGTACGGTCGCTTCAGCCAGAACGAGGTGCAGCAGAGCTTCGACGCCAGCGGCATCAAGCTCGGCCAGCGGGTGCTGCATCCAAAATTTGGCGAAGGGGTCGTGCTCAACTTCGAAGGGGTCGGCCAGCAGAGCCGGGTGCAGATCCAGTTCGACGACGTCGGCGCCAAGTGGCTGGTGACGGCCTACGCCAGATTGGAAGCGCTCTAATCCCCTCACCCTGACCCTCTCCCAACGGGAGAGGGGATCATCCCCGAGATAGCCTTGGTCTCCTTCTCCCATGGCGGGAGAGGGGGCCTGTTCCCGTGATCGTCTTCGCTCCCTTCTCCCCTTGTGGGAGAAGGGTTGGGGATGAGGGGTTCGGAAATGGCTTTGGATCTTGGCACGGCTGGCGCCGTGCAGGACGCGAGGGCTGTGCCCTCGACAGGGATTCGCCCGCCCTTCGGGCTGGGGCGAGTAACTTTTCTTTGCGTGGCCAAAGAAAAGTCACCAAAAGGAAGACCACCTGTGCTTTTTGGGACAGCACATACAGCCGCTTTAGTCAGAACGAAGTGCGGCAGAGCCAGGAGCAGATCCAGTTCGACGACGTCGGCGCCAAGTGGCTGGTGGCGGCGTATGCCCGCCTTGAGGCGCAGAGCTCCCGCCATAAAGAGCAAAAGGAGCCGTTGGCTCCTTTTTTGTTTATCGAAGCTTGGCTTGGAAACGAAGAGAGCGAGACTTTCGGCGTCAAGGGGCCGGTAAACGCCAATGTCAGATTGGAATAGCTCTTATTTCAATTGCCCCTGACCTCACTAACCCTGCTTTAGATCGGGCTTCATCCATCATTCCAATACAACTACAGGTCAGACAGAATGTCTGGAGCGTTGGAAATTTATTTTCTATTCACACCAAATCTCTTTAGAAGAGGATGATGCATCGCCCAATGACTTTAAAATATGTGACCGGCTTATCAAATAGAATTAGTAATGTATGCATTATAGACGAGGAATATTTATGTTAGTTGATTCATATGTGTGTAAATGTTGGAGAAACTTCAGGTGTCCGAGAAAGATTTAAGTTTTACTCTTAGAATTGAGGGTGGTGAT
Source organism: Aeromonas sp. QDB20 (assembly GCF_027707805.1). Taxonomy (NCBI): domain Bacteria; kingdom Pseudomonadati; phylum Pseudomonadota; class Gammaproteobacteria; order Aeromonadales; family Aeromonadaceae; genus Aeromonas; species Aeromonas sp. QDB20. The sequence goes on from NZ_JAPCJC010000011.1 coordinate 24,802, forward strand.
GCTGATGAAGGTATCCTAGATATCTATGACGCGGCCAATACAATGTATGGCTTAGCAAGAGCAACAAACCTTGTGTCTCATGCGTTCAGTAATAATGACGAGGTTAAAAAGAAAGGCGATTCTGCTATTGGTGTAAAAATATTCATTCATCCCTCTCGGAAAGGATGTTTTGAAGAACAAGTTAAAATTGTTTTTTCATCTACGGTCACACAAAAAATAGGTCATTCAGTAATAAATAAAAATTTTTTTGATTACTTAACTTGGTGCTGGTCGGAAGCTGTAGGAATTTCCTATACACCGAGCACTCCATTCGTAAAAAAGATATGTTCGAATAAGAAAAAAGAAGGTTTTATACATGATATAGCATTTACTCTTGAAAAACCTTTTATATATATGCAGAAGACTATTAAAAATAATCCAGATGCAAAAATATATATTGAAAGACCAATGGTTGGTGATATTTTATCTTTGGATAGCGCCACATTCAATTATGTGTCTGAAACAATAGTCGAATCAAGAAAATTCAACATCATTGGGAATGTAACTACATTTAATATCCTTAGTGACTTTGGACGGATGTATTCCGACCAAGATAAAAAATTAATATCATTCAATTTGTCTGAACCTAAAGATAGAATTCGAGATCTTGCGACAAAATCCATGAATGACTTTACGAAAAGGCTACCAGGAAAAGTGGTTTTTACCGTTAGTAAAGTTACAAATAAAAGTGGTATTTTAAGACGCTATATTGTTCATGATGTGTAGCCAGTATAATGAAAAAAGAAATTTTATATTGTCTTTTTAATACTACGGACTACTGCTATTCACTTTCTGAGTGGGGTGTTATATGGCAGTCAGTAGGGGTCTTTGCATCAATAGCAATTGGACTCGTTGGCTTCTACAAAATATATCTTGAGCTCAAGGAGTTGAACCGGCAGAGAGCAAAGCAATTAAAAGATGATGAAGATACAGCTAAGTTAACTAGAACAGAGTTTTTCCTCCGGCAACATCGTCGACTATTTGATGATTTTGATCTTTCTCAAGTAATGAACTTGATTGACTCTGATGATATTCGACTTAGAAATGAGAAACTATGGGATAGCAAGAGGAAATTATTAGTTTTTTTCGAAGAAGTGGCACTCTTAGTGTATTCAGGACAATTAAATAAAGAGGTGGCATTTTATATGTTTGGATATTATGTCAGATGTGCCGTACATGGAGAAAATTTCGCTATAGGTATCGAACCATCCCGTGAACATTGGGGTTTATTATATAGATTTGTTGATGACCTTGAAGAACATTTATTAATGCATTCAGAAGACCCACCTAAGAACTTGAACTTATAAATACGTAAGGGCGGTATGACGCGTTATTGAACGAAAATATGGGGCACCCACCTTTCTGACAGCGGCGTAGCTGATGAGGCTACGCCCTGTTTGTTCGGCACAGATATCAGATTACTTAACCAGGGCCGTAGGTTCGATTAGCGAAGCGTAATCGGACGATCGCGTAATCGGACGCTTACAACGGAACAATCCTTGAGAGGTTTACTCCAATCCCCCCAACACCCCCTCCACCGACCCGCACCAATCCTGCGGATAGACGCCGCTCGCCACGTAATGATGGAAGGTGGAATACGGCCAATCGGCCACCCGCGTGACATGACCATGTTTGATCGGGTTGATATGGACGTAATCCATATGGCGGCGGTAATCCTGCTCACCCCGGATCAGGTGTTCCCAATAATGGCGCTGCCAGATGCCCCGCTCCCCGTGGCGTAGCCGGGTCTGGCTGCGGCGCTCGTTCACCGGCAAGGCGCGAGAAAAGTGGCTTTTGATCAGCCGCCAACGCAGGGGGAAGTCGGTGTCCCCCTCCGGCAATGAGAGAATGCAGTGAAGATGGTCGGGCAACACCACCCAGGCGTGAATGGCGAAGGGGTGAGCCTGTTGCACCTTGGCAACGCTGTGGCGCAGCAGGTCGATCTGCTCCACCAGCAACCGGTTGTTGCGCCGCTCCAGCAGGTTGACGGTAAAGAACCAGGTTCCGCCGAGCCACCATGCCCGCCGCCAGTTTGCCATCCTCTTTCCCTTGTTGAGACCGAAAAGCCAAGCATAGCCTTGCCGCTATATACCCAATCACGCGAATGTCCGATGATGCGATCGTCCGATTCCACGAACGTCCGATTACGCTTCGCTAATCGAACCTACATGCCGCATACAGTTGGGTATCGGCGTTTCGCCCGAGAGGCAAAAAAACCAAGATCCCGCCTATCGGGCTCACCTCGGCTGAAACGCCTTGACGATAAATTCGATAAAGAGCCGCACGTTGGGGGACTGCTCCTTGTGGAAGGGGTAGACGGCGAACAGGGCGTGGGGGTCGGGTTGCCAGTCGGGAAGCAGTTTCACCAGGGTGCCGTCCGCCAGCTCGCTTGCTACGAACTCATGCGGCACCAGGATCACCCCAAGCCCTTGCACCGCCGCCTGTTTCAGGGCGATGCCGTTGTTGGCGGTGAAGCTGGCAGGGCGCACATCCACCGTCAGGCTCTCCGCGTCTCGGGTAAAGAACCACTTGTCGGGGGAGGAGGAGAGGCTGTAGCGCAGGCAGTTGTGGGCCTTGAGATCCTCCGGGTGGGCGGGCTGACCCGCCTCCTTGAGATAGTCGGGGGCGGCGCACAGCACCCGCTGCACCTGGCACAGGGGTTTGGCACGCAGGGTGGAGTCATCCAGGGCGCCTGCCCCCCGGATCACCACGTCCAGCCCCTGATCCACCAGATCCATGTAGGCGTCGCTCAGGATCACCTCGATGCCGATCGCCGGATAGCGGCGCTGGAACTCGCAGACCAGGGGGTTGAGCCGGATCAGCCCGTAGGACATGGGCATGCCGATCCTCAGCCGGCCCCTTGGGGTGAAGGAGGTAGCCATGATGGACTGGTCGGCGGCCTCCAGGCCGTCCAGCACGGCGCATATCTGGCGGTAATAGGTCATGCCGGCTTCGGTGACGCTCAGCCGCCTGGTGGTGCGGTTGATGAGGGCGATGCCGAGATAGGCTTCCAGCTCGTTGATGTTCTTGCTGACCGCCGCCTGTGAAAGGTGCAGGTCATCTGCCGCCGCCCTGAAGGTGCCCATCTCCACCACCCGGCGAAAGACGTTCAGCGCCGTGATCTTGTTCATCCTGCCCCCGATAATTCACCACTGGTAAATGATGGTGCCATCATGGCGCGGTGAATTCACCCAATCCGGTTCGCCGGGCGCCAGGAAAGAGAGATATGCAACAAGGGCGGCAGGGCCTTGACCCGACCGCCCGGTGCCGCGCGAAGGCTTATTGCACCTTGCTGGGGGCGGGGGGCAGGCTGATGCCGACATCGGCCCAGGGGTTGGTGCCGAGCAGCTGGGCGTGGGGCACGTCGGCCTGGTAGCGCATGGTGAACTCCCTGGGGCCGTGGGCGAAGGCCACCAGCAGCCCCTGTTTGGCATCCATCAGTCCGGCGTGCATGCCCAGCCCGTGATAGCTGATCCGCACGGCCTTGTCCTCCAGGCCCACCTTGTCGATCTGGAAGCGGGCGATGCTGCCGTCTTTGAGGGTAAAGCCCCAGCGGAACGGCCCGCCGCTGACCACCGTCATCACCTCGTCGATATCGGTGCCGTCTTCCGCAGAGTTGACGTGCATGCGGCCATATTTGCCGAGCACGGCGCTGCGGGTGCGCTCGTCCAGCGCCATCAGGTCATAGACCTTGGGGTAGGGGCCGACGCCTGTCTCTTCGGTGGCGACGCCACCCCCTTGCACCGCGGGCTCGCGCCCTGCGAGCCTGGCCTGCTCCAGCAGCTCCCCCTGACTCAGGTTGAAGGCTGCAATCAGGGCGCCGTGCTCCGCCCGGGTCAACGCGCGGCGGTGGGAGGCCTCCAGCAGCGGCCTGGCGGCGTCTGGGATGTCGACGGTGACCACGTTGACACCGATGGGGTTGAGCGCTTTATTGACCGCCTCGACTCCGGTCACGGCGGGGCGACCATCGCTGAACTGCACCGAGACCAGGTCACCGGCGAAGGTGTTGAAAGAGAGGGTCGAAGTTATGGTGCCGGCCAGCAAAGTAATATGGATGAGTTTCATACAAGACTCCTCGTTAAGGTTCGAGAAGCAGTCTAGGGCGGTAGAAAGTGCACTGAAATAGCATCAAATGAATATCAAAATTCACTGCTGGTAATCAATCGCATGGAGGGCTCCATCCTGTCGCCCGGATCCGCAGGGGCCAAGGTTGATTGACGCATCCTTGCTCGAACCTGCGTAGAAGCTGGGGTCACATAGGGAAGGGAGATCAGAAACCCGGCCACTGACGGGGCGCGGCGGCCGGGTGAATTGTAAAGAGTAGGGTGACAGGTAACGCGGGGTATCAGCCTAGTCTAATCAACTCGATGGGGGCGTAGCGCTCCCGGGAGTTGGCCAGCAGCACGCACTGCTGGTGCTCGGCCTGATAGGGGGTCAGGTTGTCGGTGTGGGCCTCTTTCAGTACGTCGACGGCGCCGGTGGCGGCGATCATCACCCGCTGACCCGGTGTGAGCGCATTGCGGTTTCGGTCATAGATTTTCATGGCACTCTCCTTTTGTGGTGCCCGGCGACATGCCCGGGCTGCGCGAATCAGCCTACGCCCCTGTAAAAGAGTGATGCATGTCACAGATCAAAAAAGAGCCAAAGAGGGCCTCGGCATATCGGCAGCCGCAGGGGTCGTCCAATCCTGTCGCTGGGCAACTGGCCGGGGCCGGCATTTTGCGGGGGCGGGCTCGAACAAACGGGGGGATACGCTATAGTGGATGCCGCTCGTGCAACCGCCTTCAACCAACCGAGAGCGCATTATGAATCGTGAGATCGCCGCCCAGTTTATCAAGATGCTGACCAACCTCGACCACTGTCTGGCCAAGGCCGAGGCCCATGCCGCCGCCAAGAAGTTCAACGTGGAGAACTTCTTCAATGAGCGGCTCATCGTCGACATGCTGCCGCTGGCCAAGCAGGTGCTGATCTGCTGCGACAGCGCCCGTGCCGTGGTGGCCACTGCCAGCCTGAGCGAGCCGCCGGTGCTGGGGGATGACCCCAAGACCATGGCGGATCTGCGCGCCCATGTGGCCAAGACCCTCACCTATCTGCAGAGCAAGCTGGATGCCGACTTCAGCCAGTATGCGAGCGGCCACTACACCCCCTACTGGGCCGGTGGCAAGGGAATGGACGGCCACACCTGCGTGCACGAGTACGGCATCCCCAACTTCTACTTCCACCTCACCATGACCTATGCCCTGCTGCGCCAGGCCGGGGTCGAGCTTGGCAAGGGGGATTACCTGGGCGCCATCAAGCTGCAATAAGCCGGACTCTGGTGCGAAAAAGCCTGCCCGCTGGCAGGCTTTTTTATCCGCGAACGGGGGACGAGCCGGATCTAGCGGCATGGTTGCTGGCGACGGCTCTGGGCATAAAGGCGTGGTCTTCGGCCCTCGCGCGGTTACAATCCGGCGTCAAAGTAGAAAGGGTAAGAGAAACATGAAGATCCGAGTAATGATGCTGGCGGCCTTGCTGTGCCATGGCGCCGTGCAGGCGCAGGAAAGCGTCGCCGCAAGCTGGCCCGACACCCCCGTCACCCGTCTCAAGGCGCAGGCGCTGCTGCAGACCCTCAATGCCACCCTGCTCAGCAACCCGAGCGCCACCGTCACCCTGCAGAACTGGTGCGCCGACCACCGGATGGCCGGTGAGCCGCGCATCCGCGCCCTGCGTGATCAGGATACCCGCAAACCGGCCGACGCCGCCGTCCGCGAGCAGCTCAAGATCGCGGCCGACGAGCCCGTCGGCTATCGCCGGGTACAGCTCGCCTGCGGCGATCATGTCTTCTCCGAAGCGGACAACTGGTACGTGCAAAGCCGCCTCACACCCGAGATGAACCGGCTCCTCGACACCAGCGATACCCCGTTTGGCCTGGCCGTCAAGGCGCTGAACTTCAGCCGCCGGACCCTCTCTTCCACCCTGCTGTGGGCCCCCCTGCCGACCGGTTGGGAGATGCAGATGCCCACCCTCACCAGCAGTGACCAGCCGCTGGTGATCCCCGAGCGGGTGCTGCAGCATAGGGCCATCCTCTCACGGGGGGATGGCGTGCCGTTCAGCCTGGTGGTCGAGACCTTTCGCCGCGATCTCTTCGCCTTCCCGCTGGACAAGGCCCCCGGCCGCTGAGCCCGGATGATGGTTTGGCGCACAGGCCGCCAGCAATAAAAAAAGCCTGCCGGCTGGCAGGCTTTTTCGTGGGCGTCACTCAGCCCGGCGGGATCTCCGGCTCCACCAGGGCCGCCAGCTGGGCCAGGGACTCCTGCCAGCCGAGATAGCACATCTCCACCGGGATGGCTGCGGGGATCCCCTCCTGCACGATGACGAGTTCGGTGCCGCACACCACCCCGGTCAGGATCACGGTCACGTGCATCACCCCCGGCAGGTTGGGGTCGTCGAAGCTGTCGGTGTAGCGAATGCGCTTGCCCGGTTCGAGCTCCAGGTATTCGCCGCCAAAGGCGTGGCTGTGGCCGTTGCCGAACTGGGTGAACGCCATCCGGAAGTGGCCGCCGACCCTGGCCTCCAGCTGTTCCACCTGGCAGGTGAAGCCGTGGGGTGGCAGCCATTTGGCCAGCGCATCGGCCTCGATAAAGGCCCGGTAGATCCGCATCGGCGGCGCCTTGAGCACCCGATGCAGTCGCACTGTTCCTGTCTTCATCTCTCTTCCTCGTTGCCTTGGGTCCATCAAGGATAGTCGGTTGCGTCCGCTTGCCGACCAGGGGCCGGCCGCGGCGGCCTAGAAGGGGCCGTTGCGCTCGCGCAGCTGGTCGGGCAGGCCGTCGTGATCCCCCAGCTCGCGCTCGGGTACCGTATCCCAGTGCCGCGCACCGATGAAGCGGTTGCGCTCAGGGTGCAGGGCGTAGTGGATGTGGTTGTCCGCCCGATCGGTGTCGCCCACGCAGAGCAGCCGCACCGGCTGATCGGTATTGTTGATGAAGGTATGGGCCAGCCCGTCTCCCGCCTTGAAGCCGACCGAGTCACCGGGTTGCAGCCGATGGAGCACGCCGTCGAGCCAGACATCCGGAGTGCCTTCCAGCACGTGGACGAACTCGTCCTCTGTCTCCTCGGCGTGAGGCCAGCTGGTGCGCCGGCCCGGCGGCAGCAGCTCGTGGTGAATGCCGAGACGGGCAAAGCCGTAGTGTCTGCCGAGGGCACTGCCCAGAGAGAGCGGCTCCTCGCTGCCGGAGTAGCGGCCGGGTTCGGGCTCCTGCAGCTCGCGCCAGTGCTTGATGCTGGGGTGACGGGTCATAGTGGTTCCTTTTCTATGGGGATGTGGTCACGGGAAGGGTCATCCTGACTGCCGGAGTGCGGGGAGAACAGCAGAGATTTGCTGGTCAGATGAGCCCCTCTGGCGAGGGACCCGATGGTCGCGGCTATTTGGCCTTGACGCAAGGCATGGCGGGCAGTTCCCCCTGGGCGGCCGGCCGGGCCATCTGGTAGTGGCCGGCGAGATCCCGATAGACGCGGGTATTCCACACCTCGCCGTTGTCGAGCTGGAAGGCGATGTCGTAGTTGATCCCGGAGACCACCTGGCTGCGCACCTCGAGAATGCGCTCCAGCCTGGCGGAGGTGTTCATGCGCGCCAGCACGCTGGCCAGCGCCGCTTCGGCGCCGGCGTTCGGCAACGGCTGACTCTGCCATCCGCCGGCCATGGGGGCGCACTCCTGCTGCTGTGGAGCCATGCTGCAGGCGCTCAGCAGGCCGGCAACCAGAATGGGAAACAGCGCTTTTTTCATATCTTTTTCTCCAGCCAATAAAGTAATGACCTTATCAACATTCAGGCGATAACGCAGCTGTCATGGCTCCAAAAGCCCCCCTTTTGGGAGGCGGCCGGCCCGTTCAGCGACCCAGGTTGTCGGCCAGCTGCTTGGCGCGGCCGGCGGCCCACTGGTCGATCATTTTCGCCATCTCGCCGGCGGTGATGGGGCTCTCCTTGTGGGTGGTGTCCGGGCTCTCGCGTGCATCCATCACCCGCACCAGCAGCTTGCCGCTTTGGGAGTCGAGCAGCTGGGCCATGCTGCCCACCCTGAGCAGATAGGGCTCCTTGCCGATCACCTCGCGGGTGACGTTGATGGCGATCTTGGCGGGCAGCAGATCCCGCAGCTTGGGGTCGGGCCGGGTCAGGTCGAAGTTGGTGATGGCGGCCTGCACCCGGAGCACGCCGGGGCCGGGGGCGGTGGCAATCTTGACGCCGTGGCTCATCAGCTCGCGCTGGAAGGTGGCGTGGTAGTAGCGGCCGATCTCGTTCTGCTCGTTGGCGGTCAGCAGATACCACTGGCCATTTTCCTGCCGGATAAACTGGAGCGGATCGAGCAGCACCTCATTGTATTGGCGCAGATCCACGCCGGGCTCCTTGTAGATGCGCTGGTTGGGGTTGCTTTCACTCTGCTGGAAGGCGGTCAGCGGGATCGCCTGCAGGCTGTGGGAGACCTGGTTCTTCACCGCGCAGCCACTCAGCAGAATGGCCACCATGCCCGCGATTACGGCTCTCTTCATCTCTTGCTCCTGATTGCGCTGCTTGTCCGACCCTGGCATCCGCTGCACAGGGCATGGCAAGAGAGATAACCGATTCAAAGAGCGCCCACAAGGACAGAATGCGGGGTGTTCAGGCAGGGTCCAGCCTGGCGTCGATGGCTACCCGATTGCCGGGACATGACGCTAATACGATGATTTTGCTTCGGATCGGCAATCATTTGATCAAGGTTGCGGATATTGACGCCGTTCGCTCATATAATCGCCGCCATGACACTGATTCGGAAGGATTCGATGACCAGCCTGATGACGGCCCTGTGGGGGCTGCTCTTCTCCTGCCTGGCCTGGGCGGCACCCGGCCCCTTCGTCACCACGCCCCCTGACAGCACCACCACGACGCAGCCTGCCAGCATGGAGCCGCTGCTCTCCTGGTTTACCGGCGAGTTCTCCAGCCGCGAGCAGGCCAGCTACGACAGCCGCTTTACCAGTGCCGAGCTGCGGCTGGTGGAGATCTGGCCCGGCTACAAGGGCTTTCGCTGGGTCTATGCCGAGCAGTTCCTGACCGAGCGGGCGGTGCGCCCGTTTCGCCAGCGCATCTATCGCTTCTCGCTGGTGCCCGATGGCCGCATCCTGATGGCCGAGCTGACCATGCCGCGAGCCATCGACTTTGCCGGTGCCTGGCGCCGGCCCGAACTGCTCGACTCCCTCACCCCGCAACAGCTCTCCCTGCGCCAGGGCTGCGAGATCTGGCTGACTCGCCAGCCGTCGGGGGAATACGCCGGCCACAGCAAGGTGGGCAGCTGCTCCACCAATTTCGGCGGTGCCAGCACCCTGGTGCAATACCTCTGGATCGGCCCCCACAGTGTGCGACTGCTGGATCGGGCCTATGACACCGATGCCCATCAGCGCTGGGGCAGCCCGGGGGAGGGCTATGTCTATCTGCGCCGGGTGAAGCAGCGCGGCGAGTAGGGCTGCGCCCTACAGCTGGTGGCGCAGCTCGATCAGGTAGTCGATGAGCAACCGCAGGCGCAGCGGCAGCGGCTCCCTGGCCGGGTAGAGCAGGTTGACCGGGCGCGGGGCGGGCAGCGCATCCGCCAGGATCTCCTGCAGGGTGCCGCGCGCCAGCTCCTCGCTCAGCAGGGCGCGTGGCTGCAGCAGGATGCCGGCGTGGTTGAGGGCGGCCACCTTGAGGGCGCCGCCGTGGTTGCTGATGAAGGGGCTGTCCCACAGGTGCAGCTGTTCGAGGGGAAAGGCTTCGGCCAGGCGCGACTGGCCGAGCCAGGGGCTGAATCCCAGGCAGTGGTGGCTGGCCAGATCCGCCAGCGTGAGGGGAGTGCCGTGGCGTTGCAGATAGTCTGGCGAGGCGCAAAACACCGAGCCCGTGCTGGTCAGTGGCCGGGCGATGTAGCCGGCATCCTTGGGCTGGCCGATCCGGAAGATGAGGTCGAAGCCGTCGCCGATGACGTCCACCAGCCGATCCGACAGATCCAGCTCGATGCGGATCTGCGGGTAGCGCTCCATGAAGCGGCACAGCAGCGGCGTCAGCCGGTAGCTGCCGAAGGTAACGGGTGCATTGATGCGGATCCTGCCCGCCGCCTGGCCGGTATTGGCCAGGGTGTTCTGCTCCAGCTCCCGGTAGTGTTGCAGCAGGCTCTGGCAGCCGGCGAGGTATTCCTGGCCCGCCTCGGTCAGGCTCTGGCAACGGGTGTTGCGATTGAGCAGGCGGGAGCCGACTCTGGCCTCCAGCCACTTGATGTACTTGCCGATCATGGCCGGCGTCATCGCGAAGCGCTCCGACACGGCGGCGAAACTGCCCGCGCGGGCAACCTCGACGAAGATCTCGATGGCGGTCAAGCGGTCCACTCTAAACTCCTGGTTTATAAAGCCCGGCGCCACTATGTCTGGCTGGCGTCGCGGCTGTCAATATACTGGGCGGCAGCCAATCCACGCTGGAATCTCTCTCGATGACGCTCGACTATTACGCCCTCTATCTGCTGCTCGCCATCGGCACAGTGCTGAGCCCGGGGCCCGCCGTGATCTACACCATAGGCAACACCCTGACCCGGGGTGCTCGCCATGCCATCGCCGGCTTTTGCGGGGTGGCGGTGGGCATCCTGCTGGTGGCGAGCCTGGCCTCGCTGGCGGTGCTCTGGTTCACCCGCTGGCTGGCCGCGGGCCAGCAGATCCTCACCCTGGGCGGTGCGCTCTACCTGCTCTATCTGGGGCTCAACTCCTGGCGCCAGCGGGCGGTGAGCCCGGTGCCGGGGGCCGGGCCGGATCGGGATTGCCGTCGCAGCTTCATCAAAGGGGCGCTCATCAGCCTGCTCAACCCCAAGGCGATCATCTTCTTCACCAGCCTGTTCCCCCAGTTCATCGACTTTCAACACGGGGCGCTGGGTCAGTGCATGCTGCTGGCGGTCACCTTCAGCGCCGTGGTGCTGGTGGTGCATGGCGGCTACTGCTTGGTGTTCCACTGGGTAGGGGCGCAAGGCTATGGCGAACGCTTCGCCAGGGGGATCAACCGGCTGTCGGCGGTGATGTTCACCGGTTTTGCCCTGTTGCTGTTGTTTAAAGGACTGAGATAGAGAAGAGGGGGTTGGGGGGCTGCGTGGGATCGGCGCACCGGCGTGGAAGGGGAATAGTGGCGGGATGGCGTTTAACCGCGCCATCCCGTTGTTTTATCAGAGCTTGAACAGCGGGCGCAGGCGGATGCCGATCAGGCTGCCGGCGAGGGCCATCAGCATCCAGACCCAGCCGTGCAGGCTGCCCGATGCCGTGCCGTCGAAGAAGCCGCCAAGGTTGCAGGCGCTGTACATGGCGCCCATCCCCATCAGCAGGCCGCCGAGGATGGAGGCCAGGCTGTTGCCGAGCCGCATCGGGGCGAATTGGCCGCCACCGCTGATGCAGCGCGCCAGCATGGCCCCCAGGATCCCCAGCCAGAACATGCCGACCATGGGGTTGATGAAGAGCGGCTGGGCCAGCTTGGGGTGCCCCTCGAACAGACCGAACAGGGAGGCACCGCGCAGCGCCATGTCATAGACGGCGCCTGTGATGGTCCAGGCAGAGCCGTGCAGGGCGACCACGGACGAGTTGAGCAGAGCTATGATGATGCCGCCGGTCAGCACGGTGAAGCGGCCATCGCGCCAGAACAGGTTGCCGCCGCTGAAGAGGGGCTTGAGCTCACCGGTGCGCTTGAGTTCGCTCTTGCGAAACAGCAGGAACAGCGCGGCGACCAGCGCCAGGTTGAGCAGCATACCGCTCCAGATATTGCCGGTCAGGTCTTTTGCCAGCACCACATGGCTGGAGAAGGTGGTCTCCAGCTCGGGGCGGAACTGGTTGCTGATGAGGGTGCCGATGCCGTAGCAGAGCAGCACCAGCCAGAAGCGGGGTTGCCCCTCGCCGCAGCAGTAGAGGGTGCCGGTGGCGCAGACGCCCGCCAGCTGCATGCCGATGCCGAACAGGAAGGCGCCGACGATGAAGGGAATGCCGATGGCCATCACGTTGCCCACCATGGCATCGCCAAACAGGGCGTGGCTAAAGGAGAGGAAGCAGGTGAACAGCAGAATTTCGATGGCGATGGTGAGCAGGTGAATCCGCACGTAGTAGCTGTTGCGCTTAGTCAGCATCTCGCGCCAACCGAACACGATGCCGAAGCGGCTGAAGGAGAGGGTGAAGCCGAAGCCGAATCCGATCAGGGCCATCAGAGCCCATTTCATACCAAAGGTGTTGCCGAGCCAGAGTAACGCTCCCCCCGCGATTGCCACGATGGGGAGCGACCATTTTCGATTCATGCCTGTTGTTTCCTGTGCGTCATGGATGGAAGCCGTGCATCCTATTCCCACATTGAGTCCGATTCCAGCCCGGATCCGGTGGATGGCCGGAAAATTCGGGCAAAACCCCATCCAGATCAATTAACCCTGCGTTGCAGAGCGAAATGAGGATGAATCCGTTTTCGCGCAATAATTAATATCTCTGCCATCCTTAATTGGAATTTGATGACGAAAGATGAATTTATATTTTGCGCCACCCCATATTTCTGGGTAGAATCTTGGCGTGTTATCAACAGGTGGAAGGATATTATGGACAGCGACAGTTGTAGCCGATTGCACAGCGCGATGTGGGCTAATCAGAACTGAGGTTGATATCCCTTCTTCTCCCTCACTCTGATCGCTCAGAGTGTGGCATCTAGCGAGTCATCCCGACTCTTGCAACCCAGTCCCGCCGGGACCTGCGTTGCTCCCCGGATTGTTCCACTCCCTCTGCGAGCCATGCCGCCTCGCGCCCCAGCAATTGCACGCCTTGTCACGTGAGCCCTTGGTAATGGGTACGTGTCTGCCCGTCATGGCCGCTCGAAGGTTTCTTCGTGAGCATGGTCAGCCAGGCTGGCGTGAAATAACAGGATGAACCGTGTGTATTGAAAACAATATTGTTTTCGATAGGGCGGGTTGCGAATTTAAATAATGAAAGTTTCTGTCATATATATTTCAAAATATGCCTTGGCGATTTTGAAATATATTCATGGGGTGCGGTTGTTTCCCTGCTTAACCGGCCCATGAGCCGCCGCTCGTTATTGTTCGACCATCATGCCGTTATGGTTGCTTGCCGTTATCCAGATCTTCTTTTGTGCAATGAGTCGCCGTCGTCGCGATTCATGCCCTGTCGATAATGCGCGCCGCGCGGATTTGCCCGCCGGTGATGACCAGCCGTGCCCTCGAGATGTCGGGCCGGCTTGCTGCAGCCCAACTCGGAGGAACCGCCATGACCGAAGAGCCCAAACCTAGACCCTCGGGGTCCACGCCAGCCCACTCCTGATCCCTGCGGGACGGGATGCGGTGTCCTGACCCCTGATCCGACCTAACCATGCCGGTTGGCACGACGGCAGACATGTGTCTGACGGGCCGCCCTGCGCGCGGCGATTGACCGTGCCGGCATTGTGTTGGGTTCACAGCCTTCGATTTCAGTACTGACGCCAGGCCCGGCCCGCGACAGCGCCCGCCTGCGCGTAAAAATCAGGATAAAGAGTCATGAAGCAACAACATACCGCCAGCCGGCACAAGCAGAGAGGGTTCGTCGCCCCGGGCAGCCAGAAGGAGAAGCTCTCCTCCCGGGTGCTCGACGAGGCCGACAAATCCCTCGAGTACACCCTCACTGCCGTGCGCGGCAACATCGACGGCCTCACCGCGACCGAGGCCGCCAACCGCCTGATCCAGTTTGGTCCCAACGAGGTGACCCACGACAAGCCGCCCCACGCGCTGATCCAGCTGCTGCAGGCGTTCAAGAACCCTTTCGTGATGGTGCTGATCGTGCTCGGGCTGGTCAGCTACGTGATGGACGTGCTGATGGCCGAGCCGGGCGACGAGGACTGGGTCAAGGTGATCATCCTCGGCGTCATGGTGGGGCTGAGCGGCTTGCTGCGCTTCTGGCAGGAGTACCGCTCCGCCAAGGCGGCAGAGGCGCTCAAGTCGCTGGTGCGCAACACCGCCACCGTGCAGCGTCGCCCCTCGCCGGGAGTCGCCCCCCAGCGCAAGGAGGTAGCGATGACCGAGCTGGTGGCTGGTGACATAGTGCACCTGCAGGCGGGAGACATGATCCCGGCCGACATCAAGCTGATCGAATCGCGCGATCTCTTCATCAGCCAGGCGGTGCTGACCGGCGAAGCGCTGCCGGTGGAGAAGTACGACACCCTGGGCGCCGTGGCCGGCAAATCGGCGGACGGTACCGGCGCAGGGGAGGCAGGATTGCTCGATCTGCCCAACATCTGCTTCATGGGCACCAACGTGGTGAGCGGTACCGCCCGCGCCGTGGTGGTGGCCACCGGCAGCGACACCTATTTCGGTTCGCTGGCCCGCAACGTGGTGAGCCACAAGCGCATCGAGACCAGCTTCGATCGCGGCGTGAACAGCGTCACCAGGCTGCTGATCCGCTTCATGCTGGTGATGGTGCCCATCGTCTTTATGCTGAGCGGGGTCAGCAGCGGCGACTGGATGTCGGCGCTCACCTTCGCGCTGGCGGTGGCGGTGGGGCTCACCCCCGAGATGCTGCCGATGATCGTCTCCGCCAACCTGGCGCGCGGCGCGGTGGCCATGGCCAAGCGCAAGGTGGTGGTGAAGCGGCTCAACTCGGTGCAGAACTTCGGCGCCATGGATGTGCTCTGCACCGACAAGACCGGCACCCTGACCCAGGACAAGATCATCCTCGAGCACCACTACGATGTGCGCGGCAACCGGGACGACCGGATCCTGCAGCTGGCCTGGCTCAACAGCTTTCACCAGAGCGGCATGAAGAACCTGATGGACATCGCGGTGGTCGAGCACGCCGATGCGCTGGGGGAGAGCTGCAAGCCGGCCAACTACCGCAAGGTGGACGAGCTGCCGTTCGACTTCGTGCGCCGCCGCTTGTCAGTCATTGTGCAGGACGATCTGGGCCAGCAGCTGATGGTCTCCAAGGGGGCGGTGGAAGAGATGCTGGCCGTTTCCAGCGAGATCGCCGATGGCCAGGAGGTTAGGGAGCTGACCGACGCGGATCGCCGCGCTCTGCTGCGCCAGAGCGAGGAGTTCAACGCCGAGGGCTATCGGGTGCTGATCGTGGCGACCCGCGAGATCCCGGCTGACGAGTGCAAGCAGAGCTATCAGACCCGCGACGAGGCCAAACTGGTGGTGCGCGGCTTCCTCACCTTCTTCGATCCGCCCAAGGACTCGGCCGCACCGGCCATCCGTGCGCTGAACGAGTACGGGGTGGCGGTCAAGGTGCTGACCGGCGACAACCCCATCATCACCAGCAAGGTGTGCCGTGATGTGGGGCTGGCGCCCGGCGTGCCGCTGCTCGGCAAGGATATCGAGGGGATGGACGACGTGGCGCTGTGCGAGGCGGTCAAGCAGACCACCATCTTCGCCAAGCTGACCCCGTTGCAGAAGTCGCGGGTGGTGAAGGCGCTGCAGGCCAACGGCAACACCGTCGGTTTCCTCGGTGACGGCATCAACGATGCGCCGGCGCTGCGGGATGCAGACGTGGGGATCTCGGTGGACAGCGGTGCCGACATCGCCAAGGAGACCGCCGACATCATCCTGCTGGAGAAGAGCCTGATGGTGCTGGAGGAGGGGGTGATCAAGGGGCGCGAGACCTTTGGCAACATCTTGAAGTACCTCAACATGACCGCCAGCTCCAACTTCGGCAACGTATTCTCGGTGCTGGTGGCCTCCGCCTGGCTGCCCTGGGCGCCAATGCTGGCGATGCAGATGCTGATCCAGAACCTGGTGTACGACGTCTCCCAGATGCTGCTGCCGTGGGACAAGATGGACCCCGAGTTCCTCAAGCGCCCGCGCAAGTGGGAGGCGAGCAACATCAAGCGTTTCATGCTGTGGCTCGGCCCGACCTCCTCGGTGTTCGACATCAGCACCTACTGCCTGATGTGGTTCGTGTTCGGCGCCGGCGCCCTCTATGCCACCGCCAACGGCAGCATGGATCCGCTGGTCAACGGTCAGGCCATCATGAACTCAGGCTGGTTCATCGAGGGGCTGGTGTCGCAGACCCTAGTGGTGCATATGCTGCGTACCCGCAAGATCCCCTTCCTGCAGAGTACCGCTACCCTGCCGGTGCTGCTCTCCACCTCGATCGCCATCGCCATCGGCTGCTACCTGCCGTTCTCGCCGCTGGCTGAGCACTTCGGCTTCATCACTCTGGATGGGCCCAAGTACTTCATGTGGCTGGTGATCACCATGCTGGCCTACATGGGGCTGACCCAGACCGTCAAGACCCTCTACATCAAGCGCCACGGTCAGTGGTTCTGATGAAGGGTGAGTGAGAGGGCCGGTTACCCGGCCAGGAGCAATGAACGCAAAGAGGGATGGCCCGGGCCATCCCTCTTTTTCATGGCAGGAACACGGGTGTCAGTGCAGGACCAGGGCATAGGCCTCGCCGGCCATGCCGGTCAGGATGGAGAGGCTGACCGCGCCAAACAGCAGGCCGGTGACCAGGTTGAGCGGACGCTGCACGCGGCCGAGCAGGCGCTGGGCCCGCACGGTGGAGAGGCTCCAGGCCAGCACCCCGAACCAGATCAGGGAGAGCAGGAACAGCTCCAGCACCAGCAGGCCGCGAGTCAGGCCGTCCACCTGCGGCGTCACCATGGCGGCCAGTAGCCCCATGAAGAACAGCAGTGCCTTGGGGTTGAGCAGGTTGGTAGCAATGCCGCGCTGCACCCCCTTGCGCCAGCCCTGCGCCTCACCGCCGGCGTGCAGGGCGAGCTCGGCCGAGCTGTGCCAGGCCGCCTTCAGCGCTCCCCAGCCGAGCCAGCCCAGATAGAGGGCGCCGACCACCTTCACCGTGATGAATAGCCAGGGGTGTTCGGCAATCAGCAGGCTGATGCCGGTGAGGCTGAGGGTGGCATGCACCAGGATGGCGAGCGCGATGCCGAGCGCTGCGCCCAGTGCGGTGGGCCTGTGCAGGCTGGTGCGCAGGATCAACGCGAAATCCGGGCCCGGGCTCGCCAGGGCGATGAGATGGATGAGACCTATGGTCAGAAACAGGCTGGTGAACATGGAAACCTCTGGGACAGTATCGAGTTCACAGCATGGCGGATTGTGGAGTCGCCGGATTGTAAAAGATTGCAGTGCGGAGTTAGTCGACGCGCCCGCTGGCGGCCAGCATCTGCTGGCGAAAGTCGGCAGGGGTGAGGCCGAACGCCTGGCGAAAGCCGTGGTGGAAGTGACTCTGATCGAAGAAACCGACCGCCAGCGCCACCTCGCTCACCGGCAGGCCGCTGCCGAGCAGGCGCTTGCTCTGCTCGAGTCGCAGTCGCTTGAGCCAGGCATAGGGGGTCATGCCGGTCTTCTTCTTGAACTGGCGCAGGAAGGCGAAGCGATCCAGTCCGAACAGGGCGGCCAGATCCTCCAGGCTGTGGCGCTGATCCAGCCGGGCCATCAAATAGTCGCGCAGGTACCTGAGCTGAGGGTCGGCCAGGGCGTGGCGCTCGGGGGCGATGTGCAGCAGCTCGCCGAGCAGGGCCAGCAGCTGGCTCTCCGCCAGCAGGCCGTCGGGGCTGGGGTTGTCCAGGTACATGTGCAGCCGGGCAAAGCCCTGATAGAGGTCGGGGCGGCTCTGCAACCCCTTGTCGAAGAAGGGTTCCGGGCTGTCTGGCAGCCAGCGGGCCAGCTGCTCGGGGGCGATGGCGAACACCCGCACCTCGTACCCTTCCGGCCGCAGGCTGAGGCCGTCGTGCATCTCGTCCGGGTTGACGGTGGAGAGCTCGCCACGCACCAGGTGGTGGCTGTTGCCCTTGTGGATGAATTTCTGGCCGCCCTGCTGCACCAGACCTATGTGGTAGTCCAGGTGAACATGGCGGCCATAGCTGAACTCCCTGTGGTGGGAGTGGGAGAGTTCAACTCCCGGCAGCAGCCGGGATTGCCAGTAGTGGATGCGGGATTGGGGTGCGCTCATCGGCTATTGATAACCTGAAACCCGGGCATGGGCTTGTAGATTATTGCAGCGCCGGGCGGCGTCCCGTCAAGCCTGCTCCGCAGCCTGCCGGCGTTTGCCGCTGCGCAGCCCGTCCAGACTGAACAGCACCAGCGCGCTCCAGATGAAGGCGAAGGTGATCATCTTGTCCAGCGCCAGCGCCTCGCCATAGAGGGTGACCGCCAGGATGAACATCAGGCTCGGCCCTATGTACTGGAAGAAACCCAGGGTGGAGAGCTTGAGCCGGGTGGCGGCGGCGGTGAAGCAGAGCAGCGGCGCCGTGGTGACGGCACCGGCGGCGATCAGCAGCAGGTTGAGGTGCCAGTCATTCTGGGTGAGATGGCTGGTGGGGCTGTCGGCAACCCCCCACAAATAGATGGCGGCCGGCGGCAGCATGATCAGGGTCTCGATCAAGAGGCCGGTCAGCGCGTCGAGGGCCAGCTTCTTGCGGATCAGGCCATAGATGGCGAAGCTCGACGCCAGCACCAGCGCTATCCACGGCAGGGAGCCGAAGGCGATGATCTGGATGGCGACACCGATCGCCGCCAGTCCCACCGCCCACCACTGCAGGCGGCGCAGCTTCTCGCTCAGGAACAACATGCCGAGCAGCACGTTGAACAGCGGGTTGATGTAGTAGCCGAGGCTGGCATCCAGCATGTGGCCGTTGTTGATGGCCCAGATGAACAGCAGCCAGTTGCCGCCGACCGTGATGGAGGTAAAGGCCAGGGTGAGCAGCACTTTCGGCTGGCGCAGTACCGCCTGCACCTTGTGCCACTGGCGGCCGAGCAGGGTCAGCACCAGCAGCAGGGCGCACGACCAGATCATGCGATGGGTCAGGATCTCGGCGGCCGGCACGGCGGCGATGGTCTTGAAGTAGATGGGCGCCAGGCCCCAAAGGGTATAGGCGCACAAGGCGTAGATGACGCCCTGGCGCTGAACGTGTTGCTGCATGCGGATAACCTTCACTGGAGAGGCGGATGCTGGAACGCATCGCAAAAAATCAGTGTAGCGATCCTTTTGCGGGGAAAGAAGCGAATAAATGGTGATCAGCGGATTTTAACGGCGTACTGCCCGGCTCAGCGGCCTCCGCCGCGGCGGATCTTGTCCACGTCCAGCAGCAGCCACAGCATGAGTGCGATGGCAGAGATCCACGGACCCCAGGTCACGTAGGCCTCACCGTGTCCCAGTATGTAGAACAGCAGCGGCAGTCCTATTACCAGAAACAGTACACTTCCCAGAAAAAATAACATTTTTATCTTTATATTTAAGGGCTTGTCTATTTGATGATTATATCGATTGAGGCCGGCGATGAAAGGGTAAAAATGAAAAAGGGGGATTTCTCCCCCTTTTCGATAAATGAGCGTTATTTCTGATGCTATTCGAGCTGGATCCAGGTGCTTTTCAGCTCGGTGTACTTCTCCAGCGCATGCAGTGACTTGTCGCGACCGTTGCCGGACTGTTTGAAACCGCCGAACGGCATGGTCATGTCGCCGCCATCCCAGTTGTTGACGAACACGGTACCGGCGCGCAGGGCGCGGGAGCCCTTCACCGCCTTGTTGAGATCCGCCGTCCAGATTGCGGCCGCCAGGCCGTAGTCGGTGTCGTTGCCGAGCGCAATGGCCTCATCCAGGGTATCGAAGCCGGTCACCGCCAGCACAGGGCCGAAGATCTCCTCGCGGAAGATGCGCATCTCTGGGGTCACCTCATCGAAGATGGTGGGCTCGATATAGAAGCCGCCGCTCTCGGTATTGGTGCGCTTGCCCCCCAGCAGTAGCTTGGCACCCTGCTGCTGGCCGATGGCGATGTAGTTGAGCACCTGCTCCATCTGGATGTGATCCACCATGGCGCCGATGCGGGTGGTGGGGTCGAGCGGGTTGGCCGAGATCCACTCGCGGGCATGGGCCAGCAGCCGCTCCATGAACTGTGGCTTGATGCTGTTTTGCACCAGCAGGCGGGAGGCTGCGGTGCACACCTCGCCCTGGTTGTAGAAGATGGCACCGGCCGCGCTGCGGGCGGCGGCGTCCAGATCCGGCGCATCCGCCAGTATGATGTTGGGGCTCTTGCCGCCGCACTCCATGAAGGCGCGCTTGAGGTTGGACTTGCCGGAGCACTGCACCAGATGCTTGCCGATCTTGGTGGAGCCGGTGAAGGTGATGCAGTCCACGTCCATGTGCATGGCCAGCGCCTCACCGACCGTGTGGCCGAAGCCGGGCAGCACGTTGAACACGCCGTCGGGGATGCCGGCCTCCTTGGCCAGACCGGCGATGCGCAGGGCGGTGAGGGGGGATTTCTCGGAGGGTTTGAGGATCACCGAGTTGCCGGTGGCGAGCGCCGGCCCCAGCTTCCAGCAGGCCATCACCAGCGGGAAGTTCCACGGCACGATGGCGGCGACCACCCCGAGCGGTTCGCGGGTCACCAGCGCCAGGGCGGACTCCTCGACCGGGGCGACCTGATCGTAAATCTTGTCGATGGCTTCGGCGTTCCAGGCGATGCAGTTGGCGGCGGCGGGGGCGTCATAGCCCATGGCGTCGCCGATGGGCTTGCCCATGTCCAGGGACTCCAGCAGCGCCAGCTCCACCTTGTTGAGCCGCATCAGTTCGGCGAAGCGCTGCAGGATCTGCTTGCGCTGCTTGGGCGGCAGACCGCTCCAGCGTTTGTCGTCAAAGGCGGCGCGGGCAGCCTGCACTGCCAGTTCGGCATCGGCGGCGTCGCAGGCGGCGACCCTGGTCAGCAGCTTGCCGTTGGCCGGGTTGATGCAGTCGAAGGTGGCGCCGTTGATGGCGTCCCGGTAGCTGCCGTCGATGAAGGCTTGCGAGGGCAGGGTCAGGTGGGAGGCCTTGTGTTGCCACTGGGCCAGGGTCAGGTCACTCATGTTCACTCCTTGAACCGGCAAAAAGTCAGTTTCCGCGTATCAATATGCTAAACATCCTGCCGCTTGTAAATCCATCCTGTAACAATTCGTTAAACACTTTGCCGGTTTGGCCTCATCCGGAATCCGTCCCGGCGAGGGTATCCGGCGGGGCAAACCGCACCGCAAGTGCGGGCCGTCGACGCCTGCCAAACCGGAGGCCGGCGCTAAGGGGCTGGTCGTGCTGCTGGGTCCGCCAAAGGGGAGGAGCTCCCCTCTCATGGCTTAGAAGCTGGCGGGGGTGTTGGCCGAGATCAGCACGCATTCGTGCTCATCCACATTGCGAAAACGGTGCGGGGTGCGGCTGTCGAAGTAGTAGCCGTCCCCCGGCGCCAGCAGGTAGACCTGCTCGCCGACGGTGACCTCCACCTGGCCCTGGATGACGATGCCGCACTCTTCACCTTCGTGGCTCAACATGTCGTCGCCGGTGTCGGCACCCGGTGGCAGTATCTCCTGCATCATGCCGATGGCGCGGTTGGCGCGGCTGTGGCCCACCAGGCGGTAGCTGATGGGGTGGGTACCGAGATCCGGCATGTCGGCGGCGCGGAAGATCACCTCGGAGTCCATCTCCGTTTCATCGGTGAAGAAGGTGGCCAGCGACATGGGAATGCCTTCCAGCACCTTGCGCAGGGAGGCGACCGAGGGGCTCACCTGATTTTTCTCGATCTGGGAGATAAAGCCGTTGGTCACACCGGAGCGTTTGGCCAGCTCGCGCTGGGAGAGGGCGGCTTTGGTGCGAACCGCCTTGAGGCGGTGACCGATATCCATCGATAGACACTCCTTGACTGTTTACTATTATTAAATTTGTGTTAAATATCTTATACCACCCCGCTCAGAGCAGCTAGCCGGGTGACACCATATGGGGCAAGTTTGAGCCCTTTTTTAAGATTTTAGGTGTTTAATTTAATAGGCATTGGCCGACAGTTACTAAACACCTTAAGGATGAGGTGACCATGAAACCGATCAGCGACATCAATACGCCCTCCGACATGTCCGCCTTCTGGATGCCGTTTACCGCCAACCAGCAGTTCAAGGCGGCGCCGCGCATCCTGAAGTCGGCCGAGGGAATGTATTATCACTCAGAGGATGGCCGCAAGATACTGGATGGCACCGCCGGACTCTGGTGTTGCAACGCGGGTCATGGTCGGCGCGAGATTGCCGAGGCGGTCTCCCAGCAGATTTCCCACCTCGATTTTGCCCCCACGTTCCAGATGGGGCACCCCCTGCCATTCGAGCTGGCCAACCGGCTGGTGGAGATCGCCCCCAAGGGCTTCGGCCACGTCTTCTATACCAACTCAGGTTCGGAATCGGTGGATACCGCGCTCAAGATCGCGCTGGCCTGGCAGCGGGCGCGAGGTCAGGGTACCCGTACCCGGCTCATCGGCCGTGAGCGCGGCTACCATGGAGTCGGTTTTGGCGGCATCTCGGTGGGTGGTATTCCCGGCAACCGCAAGTGGTTCGGCTCCCTGCTGACCGGGGTGGATCATCTGCCCCACACCCTCAACATCGCCAAGAATGCCTTCACCAAGGGGCTGCCGGAGGAAGATCTCAGCCTGGCTGACGAGCTGGAGAAGATCGTCTTCCTGCACGATGCCAGCAACATAGCGGCGGTGATCGTCGAGCCCATCGCCGGCAGTACCGGCGTGCTGATGCCCCCCAAAGGCTACCTCAAGCGCCTGCGGGAGATCTGCACCAGACACGGCATCCTGCTGATCTTCGACGAGGTGATCACCGGCTTCGGCCGCCTCGGCTCTCCCTTTGCCGCCCAGGAGTTTGACGTCATCCCCGACATGATCACCTGTGCCAAGGGGCTCACCAACGGGGCCATCCCCATGGGCGCCGTGCTGGTACAGAACCACATCTATGACGACATGATGGCGGCCGGCAAGGGGGCCATCGAGCTGTTCCACGGCTACACCTACTCCGGCCACCCGGTGGCCGCCGCCGCGGGCCTCGCGACCCTCGAGATCTATCGCAACGAGAACCTGCTCAGTCGCGCCGCCGATCTGGCGGGCTACTGGGAGGAGGCGGCCCATTCGCTGAAGGGCTGCAAGCACGTGAAGGACGTGCGCAACTACGGGCTGGTGGCGGGCATCGAGCTCGAGTCCATGCCGGATGCGCCGGGCAAGCGCGCCTACGAGGTGTTCGTGCGCTGCTTCGAGAAGGGAGCGCTTATCCGCGTCACCGGCGACATCATCGCCCTGTCGCCGCCCCTCATCATAGAGCGCAGCCAGATCGACGACCTCTTCACCCTGCTGCAGGACGCCCTGCAGGCCCAGGACTGACTTTTAACCGATTGATGGCGCCCGCCGCGGCGCCACTTGCCCGTGCCTGCTCCCCGGGCGGCGCGGGCAGGCACGAATAACCCATCACGGAGGATTTATGACATACAGGGTCAGCAACTTCATCGACGGCGAGACGACCGAGAGCCGCAGCGAGCGCTTCGGGGCCATCTTCAACCCGGCCACCGGCCAGCAGCAGGGCCAGGTGGTGCTCAGCACCGCCGCCGAGTGCCAGGATGCCATCGCCAGCGCCGAGCGCGCCCTGGCCGACTGGGCGCAGACCCCGCCGCTGGTGCGGGCCCGGGTGCTGTTTCGCTTCAAGGAGCTGATGGAGCAGCACAGGGACGATCTGGCGCGGCTGATCAGCCGCGAGCACGGCAAGGTGTTCTCTGACGCCCAGGGCGAGCTGACCCGCGGTCTCGAGGTGGTGGAGTTCGCCTGCGGCATTCCTCATCTGCTCAAGGGGGAACACTCCCTTAACGTGGGCCGCGGGGTCGACAGCCACTCCATGATGCAGCCGGTGGGCGTCTGCGCCGGCATCACCCCGTTCAACTTCCCGGCCATGGTGCCGCTGTGGATGTTCCCGGTGGCCATCGCCTGCGGCAACACCTTCATTCTCAAGC
The DNA here is from genome assembly GCF_027707805.1 of Aeromonas sp. QDB20. Taxonomy (NCBI): domain Bacteria; kingdom Pseudomonadati; phylum Pseudomonadota; class Gammaproteobacteria; order Aeromonadales; family Aeromonadaceae; genus Aeromonas; species Aeromonas sp. QDB20. Next base: position 48,606 of record NZ_JAPCJC010000011.1, read on the forward strand.
CCTCCGAGAAGGATCCCTCCCTCTCCCTGCGGATGGCCGAGCTGCTCAAGCAGGCCGGCCTGCCGGACGGGGTGCTCAACGTGGTCAACGGCGACAAGGAGGTGGTGGACGTGCTGTTGACCGACCCGCGGGTCGGCGCCGTGTCGTTCGTCGGCTCCACCCCCATCGCCCAGTACATCTATGCCACCGCCTCGGCCCACGGCAAGCGGGTACAGGCGCTGGGCGGCGCCAAGAACCACATGGTGGTGATGCCGGATGCGGATCTCGATCAGGCGGTCTCCGCCCTGATGGGGGCGGCCTACGGCGCCGCCGGCGAGCGCTGCATGGCCATTTCGGTGGCCGTGGTGGTGGGTGACGACACCGCCGATGCGCTGGTGGCCAGGCTGTCGCCGCTGGTGGCGGCGCTGCGGGTGGGCCCGGGGCTGGGCCAGAGCCCGGAGAACGAGATGGGGCCCCTCATCAGCCGCGAGCACCTGGCCAAGGTGCGCGGCTATGTGGATCAGGGGGTGGCCGAGGGGGCCGAACTGGTGGTGGACGGCCGGGGCCTGAGCCACGGCGAGGGTTACTTCATCGGCGGCAGCCTGTTCGACCGGGTGAGCCCGGAGATGCGCATCTACCGGGAGGAGATCTTCGGCCCGGTGCTGGCCATCGTGCGGGCGCCGGACTACGAGACGGCGCTCAAGCTCATCAACGAACACGAGTACGGCAACGGCACCGCCATCTTCACCTGTGACGGCGACACCGCGCGGGACTTCACCGCTCGCGTGCAGGTCGGTATGGTAGGGGTGAACGTTCCCATCCCGGTGCCCATGGCGTTTCACAGCTTTGGCGGCTGGAAGCGGTCCATCTTCGGGCCGCTCAACATGCACGGGCCGGATGGGGTGCGCTTCTATACCCGGATGAAGACGGTGACTGCCCGCTGGCCCCAGAGCCTGCGGGCGGGCGCGGAGTTCTCCATGCCGACCATGAAGTAATCAACCATGCAGCAGCTAGCCCGGACATGGCCCGGTGGCAGGAATCCACCTTCGTTCGCCGCTATCACTGTGAAGGAGTAACAGATGCGACTGGGAATTCTCGATTGTGACCGGCTGGACCCCGATTTGGCGGGGGACTTCGGCCCCGTTTACTCCGAGATGTTTATCAAGGGCTTCCGGGCACTGGCCCCCGGGCTGGAATTTCGGGTTTGGTCGGCGCTCGATGGCGAGCTGCCGGCCGATCTGCACGAGTGCGATGCCTGGCTCATCACCGGCTCGCGCCACGATGCCTACAGCGACATTCCCTGGATCCAGGCGCTGCGCGACTGGATCCGGCGCGCCCACGATGCCGACGTCAAGCTGGCGGGGGTCTGCTTCGGTCACCAGGTGATCGCCCAGGCGCTGGGGGGCGAGGTGGTGAAGTCCACCAAGGGTTGGGGGCTGGGGGTGTCGGTCCATCCCATGCTGGCCAGGCAACCCTGGATGGAGCCGGGGCTCGAGACCATCCGGATCCTGGCCAGTCACCAGGATCAGGTGGAGCAGCTGCCGCCGGGAGCCACCCGGCTGGCGGGCAATGATTTTTGTCCCAATTTCATGTTTTTGCAGGGTGACCACATAGTGGCCATCCAGGGACATCCGGAATTCTCGGTGGCGTACAACCGGGCGCTGATCGAGCGGCGGCGGGATTTCCTGTCCGATGACCGCTATCAGCGCAGCCTCTCCTCGTTGGAGGGAGAGGTGGATTCGGCCACCATGATGCAGTGGTTGTTGCAATTTTTGGGCATCCTGCCCGGCGCCGACACGGCCGCCGGCGGGATCACAGCAGGAGAGCGAGCATGATTATTGGCGTACCCAAGGAAATCAAAAACCATGAATACCGGGTCGGCATGACTCCCGCCGGAGTGCAGGAGCTGACGGCCCGGGGACACAAGGTGCTGGTGCAGCAGCAGGGAGGCGAGGCGATCGGGCTGTCCGACGCCGAGTACCAGGCAGCCGGTGCCGAACTGGTGGCCAGCGCGGCGGAGATCTTCGCCCGGGCCGCGATGATAGTGAAGGTGAAGGAGCCCCAGCCGGAGGAGTGCGAGCTGCTCAGACCGGGTCAGCTGCTGTTCACCTACCTGCACCTGGCGCCAGATCCGGTGCAGACCCAGCTGCTGGTGCACTCGGGGGCGGTGGCCATCGCCTACGAGACGGTGACCGACGATCGCGGCGGCCTGCCGCTGCTGGCGCCCATGTCCGAGGTGGCGGGGCGGATGGCGATCCAGGCCGGCGCCCACAGCCTGGAGAAGGCTCAGGGGGGCAACGGCACCCTGCTGGGCGGGGTGCCGGCGGTGGCACCCGCCAAGGTGGTGGTGCTGGGGGGCGGGGTGGTCGGCGTCAACTCGGCGCGCATGGCGCTGGGACTGGGGGCCGATGTCACCATCCTGGATCGCTCCCTGCCGCGACTGCGGGAGCTGGACAGCCTCTACGGCCCGGCCCTCAAGACCCTCTACTCCACCCGCACCAACATAGAGGCTTGCATCGCCCAGGCTGACCTGGTGATCGGTGCCGTGCTGATCCCGGGGGCGGCGGCGCCCAAGCTGCTGACCCGCGACATGCTCAAGCTGATGCGCAAGGGCTCGGTGCTGGTGGACGTGGCCATCGATCAGGGCGGCTGTTTCGAGACCTCCCACCCGACCACCCACGAGGAGCCCACCTACGTGGTGGACGGCATCATCCACTACTGCGTGGCCAACATGCCGGGCGGGGTGGCGCGCACCTCCACCTTCGCGCTGACCAACGCCACCCTGCCGTTCGTGCTGGCGCTGGCCGACAAGGGCTATGCCCGGGCGTTGCAGGAGGATCGCCACCTGCGGGCCGGTCTGAACGTGTTCAAGGGCAAGATCACCCAGGCGGCGGTGGCGCAGGCGCTCGGCTACGAGTACGTCAGCGCCGAGGCGGTACTGGACTGACGCAGCCGTCGCGGGCCCGCCCGGCAAACGTCGAGCGGGCTCACAAACCCCGCGATTTCAGGGAGGGCCGCTGTGGCCCTTTCTCATATACTGGGCTCTCCTGTCAGTGAGGTCTCTTCATGTCCCGCATTCTGCTGCTCGCCAATCTCAACTGTGATCACGTGCTCTCCCTCTCCGAACCCCTGGTGGCCGGTGCCCGCCTGCAATACGTGGATCAGGGCCGCCGGCTCGGCGGTGGCGCCGCCAACACCGGCATCGGGCTGGTGTGGGCCGGCCACCAGGTGACCATAGCGTCGCGCATCGGGCTGGACGAAACCGGCGACTGGCTGCTGGAGCAGGCGGCGGGCTACGGCCTGGACTGCAGCCATGTGGAGCGCTTCGGCGGCGAGACCGGCGAGCTGCTGATCCTGGTGGACTCCACCGGCGAGCGCACCATCCTCAGGCGGCCACGGCGTCCGGATCTGCCAGGGGATCTGCCGAGCGAGGGGGTGGACTGCCTCTACGTGAACTACCCCGGCACCGCCATCATCGGCTACATGCGCCAGATGCTCGGCAAGAGCTTCGTGGTGGCCCAGTATCCCAAGGGCGGCCAGGCGCGTCGCCCCTGCCACGTGCTGGTGGCCTCCCGCTCCGATCTCGGCGAGGTGGACGACCTCTGGCAGCATGCCCGCCAGATCGCCGGCGAGCAGCTGGCCTGGCTGGTACTGACCGAAGGCAAGGCGGGGGCGGTGGCCATTCATGGCGAGGAGCAGATCCGGGTGGCGGCGCGGCCGGTGTCGGTGGTCGATACCACGGGGGCGGGGGATGCCTTCGCCGGCGGCCTGATCCACGGACTGGCGCGGGGCATGGCGATCCGGGAGGCGCTGCAGTGCGCGGTGGACTGGGGCGCCTTTGCGGTCGCCTCCGAGAGCTCCATCCCCTCCAGCGCTCTGAAGAACTGGCTCAAGCAGCCCCATTGAATCGGCAAAAACGGTTGCGAATGACACATGGCAGCATCGGCGGGGGCGAGGGAGGAAACCGGCGAATTTAACCGTCAAAACCCGCCAAAACCTTGGGCTAACCCTGCAAGTTTGCGATCAATCAAAGAAAGTGTCGATTTATGTGCATCTTCATCGACACCCGCCTGAGCTGCTCTTAACCTTGACCTCCACGACTCAGATTAAGAGGCGGACGCTGCGCGGGCGCAGGGGTTCCCCTACCTCTTAGCTTTAGGTCGTCGTCCTGATTTCTGGCTTGTAGTAAGAGGCAAGTGCGACCATGCAACTGACACGATTTACCGACTATGCCCTGCGTACCCTCACCTTTCTGGCCGTCCAGCCGGGAGATCGCCTGTCGACCATCACAGAGGTGGCCGATACCTTTGGCATCTCCCGCAACCATGTGGTCAAGATTGTCCACCAGCTCGGCATCAAGGGGTACATAGAGACGGTGCGTGGCAAGCATGGCGGCATCCGGCTCGGTCGCTCCGCCGTCTCCATCAACCTGCGCGACGTGGTGATGGACATGGAGCACGTGCTCTGCCCGGTGGACTGCAAGCGTGAAAACTGCCGCCTCTCCGGTGGCTGCCGCATCCAGGGCATTTTGCGTCGCGCCATGAACGCCTTCCTCGAGGTGCTGGGTGAATACACCCTGGCCGATGCGGTGCGCGACCCGACCCGGCTCTGCCACCTGCTCGGCATCGAACAGGATTCCATCCTGGCCATGGCATAAGCCAGGTAAGCACGACAAAGGGGCCCGCGGGCCCCTTTGTCGTTTGCGCCGGACGCGGGATCAGGGTTGGGGGATCAGGGTGATGGCGCCGTGCAGGCAGGCGAGGCCGCAGGCGCCGCAACCGTCGCAGGCCGCCATGTTGATGCTGACGCCGTCGGCGCAGGCCTTGATCGCCTGCTGGGGGCAGGCATCTTCACAGAGCAGGCAGTAGAAGCCCTGGCGGGCCTGACAGCTTGCCTCGATCCGCACCCGGGTCTGCACCTGACGGCCAAGTTGCAGGTCGAGGGCGCCGGTCGGACAGGCTCTGGCGCAGCTGCCGCAGTAGCTGCACTGGCCGCAGGCGAGATCGAGCAGCGGCGTGCCGGCGATGGGGGTGCCATCGTATTCGGGCTGGGTGGCCGGCTTGAGCAGGCCGTTGGGACAGGCCTTGAAGCATTCGCCGCAGCGGGAGCATAGGGAGAGGAACTGGGACTCTTCGATGGCCCAGGGGGGACGGGCTTCATGGCAAACCACCTCGGGTTTGCGGGAGCCTCCCAATGCCTGCGTCAGCCAGCGACAGAAAAAATGCGTCATGCCCACCCCTGATACCTATTAGGGGTTAATTTTATCCAAGTTTCCCTTTGCAAGCCAGAGAATAGCGCCGGCCAGGATCGCAAGCCGGGTTGCCCTTGTGTAAGCTAGGCGGGTCTTTTTGCAGGATTGAATGAACTCATGTGGTTATTTCTGTGGCGTGCTTCTCTGCTCTATATCTTCCCCTTGCTGATGTGGGGCTACTGCCGCATCAAGGGGATCGAATTCGTCGAGCTCGACACCGGGGTTAACAGCCACAAGTGGGTGGTGCTGGCCGCCTATCTGCTCTACGTGCTGATCTGGCTGCTGCTCAACCGCTATCTCGAGCTGTTCCTGCGCCAACGGGGTCGCAAATGATCGAGCCCGGGCTCTGGGCCCTGCTGCTGCCGGGTGCGCTGCTGGCCATCGGCATTGGTTGGGGGATCGGGCGGCGCAGCGGTACGGCGCAAGCCCGGGAATTGCTGCTGAGCCAGGAGCGCCTGCAGGCGCTGCAGGAACGTTATGACGAGCTGCAGGATGAGCGGCTGCTGGGCCAGCAGAAGCTGGATCAGCAGCAGACCCTGCTGATCAAGCTCACCGCCCGTCTCAAGGATGCCGAGGCCACCCTGCGCAGCGAGCGGCTGGCCGCCGCCGAGAAGCTGCAACTGCAACAGGAGGCGGAGGCTCGCCTCAGCCAGCAGTTCGAGAACCTCGCCAACCGCATCTTCGAGCAAAACTCGGGCAACTTCCGCGAACTGAACCAGAACAGCCTGGATCTGCTGCTCACCCCGCTGAAAGAGCAGCTGGAAGGCTTTCGCCGTCAGGTGGGGGAGACCCACGCCCAGGAGACGGCCCAGCGCCACAGCCTCAAGTTCGAATTGGAGCGCCTCGCCGAACTCAACGCCCGCATGACCGAGGAGGCGGCGGCGCTGACTCGCGCCCTCAAGGGCGACAGCAAGCAGCAGGGCAACTGGGGCGAGGTGGTGCTGGCGCGCATCCTCAGCGAATGCGGCTTGCGTGAGGGTCACGAGTACCACACCCAGGTCAACATCGAGGTGGACAAGGGCAAGCGCTATCAGCCCGACGTCATCGTCCACCTGCCGCAGGACAAAGACATCATCATCGATGCCAAGGTGTCGCTGACCGCCTACGAGCGCTGGTACAACGCCGCTGACGAGCTGGAGAAGGCGGTCGCGCTGAAAGAGCACGTCGCCTCGGTGCGCAACCACATCCGCGAGCTGGGCCGCAAGGATTACCAGCAGCTGCCCGGGGTGCGCACCCTCGATTACGTGCTGATGTTCGTGGCGGTGGAGCCTGCCTTCCTCACCGCGGTAGAGGCCGACCCCTCGCTGGTGCGCTACGGTCTCGACAACAACATACTGCTGGTGAGCCCCACCAACCTGATGGTGGCGCTGCGCACCATAGAGAATCTGTGGCGCTACGAACGGCAGAACCAGAATGCCCGCCAGATCGCCGAGCGGGCCGGCCGCCTCTACGAGAAGCTGCGTCTGTTCGTGGAGGAGATGCAGCAACTGGGGGGCAGCCTGCACAAGGCACAGGAGAGCTACGACAAGGCGATGGGGCGGCTGGTCAACGGGCGCGGCAACCTGATCGCCCAGGTGGAGCGCTTTCGCGAGCTGGGGGTGGAGGTGACCAAGACCTTGCCCGAGCCGCTGGTCAACCGGGCGCTGGAGCGGGAAGACCCGGCCGAGTGAGGCAGGGCCTCATGCTTCATGCAACAAGAAGGGCAGCCAGTGGCTGCCCTTTTGTATTTCTGCGTCCGCACAGGCTTTGCTCTTCGAACGTGTGAACTCACCGGCATGCGGGTTGTTGCCCTGGTCGGTTATTGCCGCCAGAAGGAGGGGAAGAAGATCACCGCCACGGTCAGGATCTCGAGACGCCCCAGCAGCATGCCGAACGACAGGATCCACTTGGCCGAGTCCGGCAGGGAGGCGAAGTTGGCGCTGGGGCCGATGACCGGGCCCATGCCCGGGCCTACGTTGGCCACGGCGGTGATGGAGCCAGAGATGGCGGTCAGGGGATCCAGCCCGATGGCGCCGAGCAGGGCGGCGATCAGCAAGATGATGGCGAAGTAGGCCAGCACGAACGAGATCATCGAGCGGATGATGGCGTCGTTGACCGGCCGGCCGTTGTACTTCTGCGGGAAGACCCCGGAGGGGTGCATCAGCTGGCGCATCTGCTTCTTGAACAGGGCGAACGCCACCTGCACCCGGAAGATCTTGAGACCGCCGGCGGTGGAGCCGGAGCAGGCGCCGAGCGCCAGCAGCACGATGAAGATGATGCTGGTGAGCGGGCCCCAGGTGCCATAGTCGCCGAGGCCATAGCCAGTGGTGGTGAGCACGGAGACGATGTTGAAGCTGCTGATGCGCAGGGCATCCGTGAAGTCGTAGGTGCCCCGCAACCAGAGATAGACGGTGACCACCAGGGTGACCCAGACCACCAGCCAGAAGAAGCCCCGCACCTGGGCATCCTTGAGCAGGCTGTGATCGCGCCGGCTCAGGCTCTGCACGTAGAGCAGGAAGGGCAGGCCGCCGAGAAACATGAAGAGGGTGCCGATCCAGTGCGCCGAGTTGGAGAAGTGGGACATGGATTGATCGGAGGTGGAGTAGCCGCCGGTACTCAGGGTGGTCATGGCGTGATTGACCGCCTCGAACAGGGTCATGCCGCTCACCCAGTAGGCCAGGAAGCAGAGCATGGAGAGCACCAGATAGACCAGCACTATGTTGTTGGCCACCGTCTTGGCGCGCGGGGCACTTTTATCCGACCAGTCCGAGCTCTCGGTCTGGAACAGCTTCATGCCCCCTACGTTGAGGTAGGGCAGTACCGCTACCGCCATCACGATGAAACCCACCCCGCCCAGCCACTGCAGGATGGAACGCCACAACAGGATGCTGTGGGCCATGTTGTCGAGCCCGGACAGCACGGTGGAGCCTGTGGTGGTTACCCCCGACATGGTTTCGAAGTAGGCGTCGGTGAAGTTGATGTGGGTGATGAAGAAGAAGGGCAGGGCGCCAAAGATGCAGGCCACCACCCAGACCGAGGTGGTGAGCAGGAACATCTCCCGCACGCCGAGGTGAAACTCCGCCTTGCGGCCGTAATGAAGGCAGAGCAGGGCCGCGCCGTGGGTGATCAGCACCGACTTGAGAAACTCGACGAACCCCTCTGAGCCGGTCAGCAGGGCCAGCAGGGTGGGCAGCCACATGAACAGGGCCAGTTTGGAGAGCACCAGCCCGAGGGTGAAGATGATGGGACGCAGCTTGATCATGCAAGATAACCTGGTCGTTGATTGACAAAAGACCCGGACAACCCCCTGGAGAGGCGGTGCCGGGTCTGCTTTGCGCTGCCTGGGTACATGGGCAGGTTACAGGAAGAAGGGACTTGGCTGGAACAAGCGTTCCACTTCCGGAATGTACTTCTTGTCCACCAGGAACATCACCACGTGGTCGTCCTGCTGGATCTGGGTACGGTCGTGGGCGATCAGTACTTCATCCCCCCGAACCACGGCACCTATGGTGGTACCGGGCGGCAGCTTGAGTTCGCCCACCGTCTTGCCGACCACCTTGGAGGTGTTCTCGTCACCGTGGGCGATGGCCTCGATGGCCTCGGCGGCACCGCGACGCAGGCTGTAGACGTTGGCGATGTCGGCCCGGCGCACATGGGTCAGCAGGGCCGAGATGGTGGCCTGCTGGGGCGAGATGGCGATGTCGATGGAGCCGCCCTGCACCAGATCCACGTAGGCGCTGCGCTGGATCAGCACCATGGTCTTCTTGGCGCCCATCTTCTTGGCGAGCAGGGCCGACATGATGTTGGCCTCGTCCTCGTTGGTCACCGCGATGAAGACGTCGATCTGGTCGATGTGCTCCTCCGCCAGCAACTCCTGATCCGCCGCATCGCCGCAGAAGACGATGGTGTGCTCCAGCACCTCGGAGAGCTGCTCCGCCCGCTTCTGGCTACGCTCGATCAGCTTCACGCTGTAGCGCTTCTCCAGCTGACGGGCGAGGCCGGCGCCTATGTTGCCGCCGCCGACGATCATGATGCGCCGGTAGGGGCTCTCGAGGCGCTGCAGCTCCGACATTACGGCGCGGATATGGCCCGCTGCCGCCACGAAGAACACCTCGTCATCCGCTTCTATGATGGTGGTCCCCTGCGGACGGATGGAGCGGCCCTGACGGAAGATGGCCGCCACCCGGGTCTCGATGTTGGGCATGTGATCGCGCAGGGTGGAGAGGGCGTTGCCCACCAGCGGACCGCCATAGTAGGCCTTGACTGCCACCAGTCCCACCTTGCCGCCGGCGAAGTCAACCACCTGCAAGGCGCCCGGGTATTCGATCAGGCGGCGCACGTAGTCGGTCACCAGCTGCTCGGGGGCGATCAGGTGATCCACCGGCACGGATTCGGGCAGGAACAGCCGATCCCGCTCCACCAGATAGGCCGGCGAGCGAATCCGCGCCACCTTGTTCGGGGTGTTGAACAGGGAGTAGGCCACCTGGCAGGCGATCATGTTGGTCTCGTCGCTGTTGGTGACCGCCACCAGCATGTCGGCATCCTGGGCGCCTGCTTCGCGCAGCACCTTAGGATGGGCGCCGTGGCCGTTCACCACCCGCAGGTCAAACTTGTCCTGCAGTTCGCGCAGCCGATCGCTGTCGGTATCGACGATGGTGATGTCGTTGTTCTCGCCGGCCAGGTTCTCGGCCAGGGTGCCGCCGACCTGACCGGCGCCCAGAATGATGATCTTCATAGAACCGCCTCATGGACGTCACCCTTGCCAGCTCTGCCTGTGTGCGCGGGGACAGTCATCAACATCATGAATCTCATAGGGAAAACGTGCTCGATATTGGGCAGTAACGGGTGCCGACCAGCGGCACCCCCGTACTTGCGGCCCTGCTTAGCGCTTGCTCAGCCTGGCGTAGTAGAAGCCGTCCATCTCGGCCTCGCCCGGCAGGAACTGGCGCCCCGGGCACTCCGGTGTGTCCTCTGCGTGCAGGGGCACCAGGGTGGCATCCGGCGTGGCCGCGAGGAAGGCGCGGATCTGATCGCGGTTCTCTTCCGGCAGCACGGAACAGGTGGCGTAGAGCAGAGTACCGCCGCTTTTCAGTTTCGACCAGAGGGCACCGAGGATGCGGCGCTGCAGTTCAGCCAGCTCGCGAATGTCCTGATCCCGGCGCAGCCACTTGATGTCGGGGTGGCGGCGGATGACGCCGGTGGCGGAGCAGGGGGCATCCAGCAGGATGCGGTCGAACTGCCCCTCTGGCCACCACTGATCCGGCGTGCTGGCATCGCCGTGGATCACCTTGGCGCTGAGGCCGATGCGATCCAGGTTCTCCTGCACCCGCTTGAGGCGGTTCTCGTCGGCATCGACGGCGACCACGCCGGCCAGCTTGGGCTGGCGCTCCAGCAGGTGAGCTGTCTTGCCACCGGGGGCGGCGCAGGCATCCAGTACCCACTCGCCCGGCTGCGGGTCGAGCAGGGCGGCCGCCTGCTGGGCGGCACCATCCTGTACCGAGCAGTCGCCGACCTCGAAGCCGGGCAGCTTGGTCACGTCGCAGGGACGCTCCAGCAGGATGCAATCCTCGCCCTCTTCACCGGCCACCGCATTGATGCCGGCGTCAGCCATGCGGGCCAGCATCTGCTCGCGGCTCTGGCGCTGGCTGTTGTTGCGGATCCACATGGGCGGGCGCTGGTTGTTGGCATCCATGATGAACTCCCACTCATCCGGATAGGCCTGACGCAGACGCTTGGTGAGCCACTCGGGGTGGCCGAGGCGCACGCTCGGTACGCGGTCGATACGCAGCAGAATGACTTCGGCGCTGCGCTGGAAGTTGCGCAGCACGCCGTTGATGAGGCCGCGCAGAGAGGTACCTTTGAGCAGCTTGACGGCGTTGACGGTCTCGGCCACCGCGGCGTGAGCCGGAATGCGGGTGTAGATGAGCTGATAGAGACCGACCAGGATGAGGTAGTGGAAGATGCGGCTCTTGTTCTTGAGCGGCTTGTCCATCATCTCGCCGACCGCCGCATCGAGGCGGGGCAGCCAGCGCAGGGTGCCGTAGCAGAGTTCTTGCAGGAGGGCGCGATCGCGGGGCGCAACCTTCTCCTGGGCAGCAGGCAGAACGGCTGAGAGGGACTGGCCCTGATCCAGCACCTGTTGAATGACGAGAGCAGCCTGTGCGCGTGTTTTCATAGTGTTACCTTAGATGCGCAAGTCGGGGCCTGGGCCCCGCCTTGTGTCAATTCAGTTCAATTCAATTGCGTGCCGGGTTCAAACCAGTCGCGGCGAGAGTTGAGCAGATCCGTCACGGACATCGCCTTCTTGCCGGGCGGCTGCAGGGTCAGCAGGCGCAGTACCCCCTTGCCGGTGGCGACATCGATCCCCTGCTTGTCGGCCTTGAGCAGGGTGCCGGCGCGCTGGCCGTGATCCTGTGTGATGACCTCGGCCTGCCATACCTTGACGGTCTGGTCAGCCACCTCGAACCAGCTGATGGGCCAGGGGTTGAAGGCGCGGATGCAGCGCTCGATGGCGACGGCCTCCATCGACCAGTCGATGCGGGCCTCTTCCTTGGAGAGCTTCTCGGCGTAGTTGGCCAGCGCATCGTCCTGCGCCTCGGCGGCGATGTTGCCGGCGGCCATGGCATCGATGGTGTCGACCAGCGCCTGCGGGCCCAGCTCGGCCAGCTTGTCATAGAGGCTGGCGGAGGTCTCGTCGGCGGCGATGGGGCAGCTCATCTTGCGGATCATGGCGCCGGTATCCAGCCCCACATCCATCTGCATGATGGTGACGCCGGTTTCGGCATCGCCCGCCCAGATGGAACGCTGGATCGGGGCGGCGCCGCGCCAGCGCGGCAGCAGGGAGCCGTGCACGTTGATGCAGCCCAGACGTGGGGTATCGAGCACCACCTTGGGCAGGATCAGGCCGTAGGCCACCACCACCATCAGGTCGGCGCCAAGGGCAGCCAGTTCGGTCTGGGCCTCTTCCTTGCGCAGGCTAGCCGGTTGATAAACCGGCAGATCGTGGGCCAGCGCCAGCTCCTTGACCGGGCTGGCGGTGAGCTTCTGGCCGCGGCCGGCGGGCTTGTCCGGCTGGGTATAAACGGCGACGACCTCGTGGTCGGAAGACAACAACGCCGCCAGGTGACGGGCGGCGAAGTCGGGAGTACCGGCAAAAATCAGTTTCAGCTTATTCAATGGGGCAGATCCTCAGAGGACTTTGCGATCTTCACGGGCCATCTTTTCCAGCTTCTGGCGAATGCGCTGGCGCTTGAGCGGGGAGAGGTAATCAACAAACAGCTTGCCGACCAGATGGTCCATCTCATGCTGGATGCAGATGGCGAGCAGATCGTCTGCTTCCAGCTCGAATGCCTTGCCGTGGCGATCCAGTGCGCGCACCTTGACCCACTCGGCGCGGGGCACCAGGGCACGGCTGCCGGGCACGGAGAGACACCCTTCCTCGATGCCGGTGCTGCCGGCCTGCTCGATGATCTCGGGGTTGATCAATACCAGAGGATCTTCACGGTTTTCAGAGACATCGATCACTATGATGCGCTGATGAATGTCGACCTGAGTGGCGGCAAGGCCGATGCCTTCCTCCGCGTACATGGTTTCGAACATATCATCTACAATGTGTTGTAACTCGGGTGTAAAGGTCTCGACAGGGGCTGCGACGGTACGCAGACGCTCATCGGGGAAACGCAATACATCTAGAATGGCCATAGTTTTTTCTTTAGTTTCGTATAAATGCAGTCAATATTGGCGTAATTCTAGTCATTTACGCCGACAAAAAACAGCAACACTTTGCGCGCAGAAGTAACAGGGAGTGTTATGTATCTGAAGCAAACCATCCTCGCCTGCCTGTTGGCCACGTTGAGCCAGGGAGCTCAGGCCGACCAGCTCAAACTGAAGGCAGGCTATCCCGAGACCTATGTGGTGCAAAAAGGCGACACCCTCTGGGATATTTCCGGCCAGTATCTGGCAGAGCCCTGGCTCTGGCCAAGGCTCTGGAACATCAACCCGCAGATTGTCAATCCCCACTGGATCTACCCGGGCGACGTGCTGCACCTGAGCTGGGTCAACGGCGAGCCACGGCTCGGCAAGGCAACCCAGGGCGGCAAGCAGGTGATCCGCCTCTCTCCCAAGAGCCGCTACGAGAACAAGGCCAATCCTATTCCGACCCTGCCGCTCAGCGAGATCGGCCCCTTCCTGCAGACCGACCATATTCTGGCAAACAGCCAGCAGGCGAAGCAGTTGCCCTACGTGCTTGGTAATGATGAGGCCCATATCGGCATGCTGGAGGGCGATACCCTCTACGTGCAGGGTTCGCTGATCCCGGGCCAGGATTACGGCATCTACCACCCTGGCGCCATCTACAAAGATCGGAAAACCGGCGAGCAACTTGGGCAGGAGGCGGTCTTCGTCGGTACGGCCAGAGCGGAGGCCCTGCTGCCGGATGGCCGTACCCGGGTCACCCTCAGCCACAGCAAGCGGGAAGTGTATCAGGGAGACAAGCTGATGCCATTCCCGCCGCAGGAGAGCCTCTCCGCCGTGTTTACACCCAAGGCGGCCCCCGTCATCTCGCCCGGCTATATCGTCGATCTTCCGAGCAAGGCCCGGGGCGGCGGCAAGTTCGATGTCGTGCTCATCAACAAGGGTCTGCGGGATCAGGTGGCGCCCGGCGATGTATTGGAGATCCTGCGACCCGGGACCCGACTGGTGAGCAAGAATGGCAAGGTCGCCTATCGGGAGTACTCTCCTGTCTATGACAAGGCCTTCTATTCTGCCGGCAAACCACCGCTCCCCTCGGAGGCGGTGGCGCGGGTCATGCTGTTCAAGGTGTATGACAAGTTGAGCTACGGGCTGATCCTGCAAAGCCAGAACATGGTCGGCACCGGCTATCAGGTCAGCAACTTCTGACGTGACGCTTCCATCCGGGCGACTCGCGCTGTGGCTGACGCTGGATGCCGTCACCGGTATCGGCCCGGTCACTGCCGCTCGTCTGCTCGCCCATTTCGGCGGCGACATCGCCGCCCTGTTCGACTCGGAAGATGGCACCTTGCGAGAACTGGGTCTGCAAAGTGCCCAGATCCGGCAGATGCGATGGCCTCTGCCGGTGGTTGAACAGGGGCTGAGCTGGGCAGCCGAGCCCGGCAATCATCTTCTCTGCCCCGACGATCCCGCCTATCCACCTCTGCTCAAGGAGATCCCAGCCGCCCCTCTGTTGCTCTACTGCCGCGGCAATCTGGCAGCACTGTCTGTTCCCCAGCTGGCGATGGTCGGCACGCGCCACCCGACCTATGCCGGCAAGGACAATGCGGCCCGCCTCTGCAGCGAGCTGGTCGGGTGCGGATTGGCCATTACCTCCGGTCTGGCGCTTGGCATCGACGGGATTTGTCATCAACAGGCGCTGACAAACGGGGGGATCACCCTGGCAGTGCTGGGTTCCGGGCTCGACAGCCTCTACCCAAAGCGCCATCAGGGGCTGGCAGAGCAGATCCTGGCGCAGGATGGTGTGCTCATCTCCGAACTGGTACCCGACAAGGGGCCGCTGGCGGAACACTTTCCACGGCGCAATCGCATCATCAGCGGCCTGTCGCTGGGAACCCTGGTGGTGGAGGCGGCCGAGCAGAGCGGTTCGCTCATCACTGCCCGTTACGCGCTCGAACAGGGGCGGGATGTCTTCGCCGTGCCGGGGGCACCGCAGAACGGGCAGGCGCTGGGCTGCAACAAATTAATCCAGCAGGGGGCCAAACTTGTGTTGAGCGCGGCCGATATAGTGGAAGAGCTGCCGGGATTCTGTGCCCTGAGCCATCAAGGGACGGATATGTCTGAGCAGCAGCATAATAGCGAATTGCCTTATGCCGATTTGTTGGATAACGTAGATTACGAGACCACGAGCGTGGATACCGTTGCCGAGCGGACCCAGCTTCCTGTCGAAGTGGTATTGGGCAGGTTGGTTGAGCTGGAGCTGGCCGGAGCAGTGATGGCGGTAGCCGGTGGATACGTCAGAGCGAGGAGGGCGAATCATGTTTGATGTATTGATGTACCTTTTCGAGACCTACATCCACAGCGATGCAGATGTGACGGTCGAACAAAACGAACTCACCGATGAACTGAGCCGCGCCGGTTTTGACAAGGAGGAGATCGAGAAGGCACTCGACTGGCTGGAAAGACTGGCCAATCTGCACGACAGCGAGCGGGAGGTCTACGTGGCCGCCAGCACGCAAGGCTCGATGCGCATCTATGCCCCACAAGAACTGGCCCGTCTAAGCACCGAGTGCCGCGGCTTCCTACTGTTTCTGGAGCAGGCCCAGGTGCTCAACGCCGAAACCCGCGAAATCTGCATCGAGCGTCTGCTCGAGCTGGACAAGCCGGATATCGAGCTGGATGACCTGAAGTGGGTGGTCATGATGGTGCTCTTCAACGTTCCTGGCAGTGAAAACGCCTACCAGCAGATGGAAGAGCTGGTGTTTGACGAGTCAGATGGCGTCATCCACTGACAGCCCGCAGCCGCGCTGGTAGAATCCGGATCATCTGGATTTCAAGGCGCGGCCCATGTCAAAGATCGATCACCACCTCTTTTCTGCCCACGAGCATGCGCTTGAACGTGAGCCATGCCCGCAGTGTGGTGCCGAGCTGGTGATCCGTCAGGGCAAGCACGGCCCTTTTCTGGGCTGTTCCGCCTACCCTGCCTGCGACTTCATTCGCTCCCTGACCCCCTCCGGCCGTGACATCGAGAAAGTGCTCGAGGGTTCTGCCTGTCCGGACTGTGGTCAACCGCTGGCGATCAAGAAGGGGCGCTATGGGTTGTTCGTGGGCTGTACCCAATATCCGGCCTGCCAGCACATCGAATCCCTGCAGGAGAGTGACGATACCCAGGTGCTCTGTCCCGAGTGCGGCAAGGGTCATTTGATCAGTCGCACCTCGCGTTATGGCAAGCAGTTCTACTCCTGCGACGGCTACCCCCACTGCAAATACGTCGTCAATGACAAGCCGGTTGCCATGCCTTGCCCGCAGTGCGGCTGGGGCATCATGGTGGAGAAAAAGGTGCGGGGGAGCGTGCGCTGGATCTGTCCGCAAAAGAAATGCGGCCACCAGAGCGAGCGGGTATAATCGCGCCGCCTTGAGCGAATTGAAACGTTTTCGGCAACCTTCCACCCCCCACTTGGAGTAAGGAAATTCCCGCCATGACTAAACCTTTCGTTGCCGTATTGATGGGCTCTGATTCCGATTTTCCCGTGATGCAGACCACTCTTGAGGTTCTCAAGTCGTTCGACATCGCGGTGGAAGTGAAGGTGACTTCCGCACACCGTACCCCGGCGGCGACCCACCAGTACGTAACCGATGCCGAAGCCCGTGGCTGCAAGGTATTTATCTGCGCCGCCGGTCTGGCCGCTCACCTGGCTGGTGCCGTGGCTGGCATCACTACGCGTCCCGTGATCGGCGTGCCCATCGATGGTGGCCCGCTCAAGGGGTTGGATGCCCTGCTCTCCACCGTGCAGATGCCGGGTGGTGTGCCGGTGGCAACCGTGGCTATCGGTAAAGCCGGTGCCAAAAATGCCGGCTATCTGGCAGCCCAGATGCTGGCGGTGGCCGATGATGAACTGGCGGCCAAGGTTCGGGCCGAGCGCCAGAAGAATGCCGACGAGGTGCTGGCCAAGGATGCCGCCCTGCAGGCTCAACTCAAGTAAGCCCCGAGACGGCAACCACGGTCAGCTTCGCTCTGTTGTTGGCAGGGTGATGAAGGGGGCTACGGTGGTTGCCACCCTGCGGGGTCAACCTTAATTGATGATGAGGCGACAGCCCGGCTGTCGCATTTTTTATGTCCAAAGAATTTGAACTTGCTGTTGCCGCACTCCAGCACGATGGGGTGATTGCCTACGCTACCGAAGCGGTATTTGGCCTGGGATGTGACCCCGATTCCGAAGCGGCGGTACAACGCCTGCTGGCGATCAAGCAACGACCGGTAGAGAAAGGGTTGATCCTGATTGCCGCCGACCTGGCCCAGCTGCAGGATTACATCGATTTGGACCAGCTTACCAGCGAGCAGCTGGCCAGGGTGGAGGCCAGCTGGCCCGGTCCCTTTACCTGGATCATGCCGGCTCGTCCCGATACCCCGGCCTGGCTGACCGGGCAATTTGACACCCTGGCCGTGCGCGTCACGGCCCATCCACAGGTACAGGCGCTGTGCCGCGCCTTCGGCAAGCCACTGGTCTCCACCAGTGCCAACCTGACTGGTGAGGAACCCGCCCGCCGGCTGGCCGACATCGGCGAATTGCTGGCCAGCCAGCTGGCCTATATCCTGCCCGGTGAGGTGGGTGGGCAGGCCAACCCATCCGAGATCAAGGATGCCAGAACCGGTGCCGTCATTCGCCCCTCCTGAGCGGCGTTGGTGACCAGGTCTGGTGGCTATGCGGACGGGCGGAAAGCCGGTTCGAGGACATCACAATAATAGGGTCAGGCGACGATCCTGGCTGACTGGAGACAAGATGAGCAAACCGGATGTGGCCCAGGTCAAGGCCTTCCTGCTGCAGTTGCAGGACGACATCTGTCGCGGACTGGAGCAGGCTGACGGTGCCGGGCACTTTGTGGAGGATGCCTGGCAGCGTGAGGGGGGCGGCGGTGGCCGTACCCGGGTGCTGCGCCATGGCGCCGTGATCGAACAGGGGGGAGTCAACTTCTCCCATGTTTATGGCGATGCCATGCCAGCTTCCGCTACGGCCCATCGCCCCGAGTTGGCCGGCCGCAGGTTCGAGGCCATGGGGGTGTCGCTGGTGATCCATCCGCACAACCCCTACGTGCCAACCAGCCATGCCAACGTGCGTTTCTTCATCGCCGAAAAAGAGGGGGAGGCGCCCATCTGGTGGTTCGGAGGGGGCTTCGATCTGACGCCGTTCTATCCGTTCGAAGAAGACGTTCGGCACTGGCATCAGGTCTCCCACGATCTCTGCCAGCCGTTTGGCGACGACATCTATCCCGAGTTCAAAGCCTGGTGCGATCGCTACTTCTTCCTCAAGCATAGAGGCGAGACACGGGGTGTCGGTGGTCTCTTCTTCGACGATCTCAATCGCTGGCCGTTTGCCGACAGCTTTGCCTTCATGCGAGCGGTGGGTGAAGGCTACCTCGCCGCCTATCTGCCGATTGTCGAGCGACGCAAAGGAGATGCCTATGGCGAGCGGGAGCGGGAGTTCCAGCTATATCGCCGCGGTCGCTACGTGGAGTTCAATCTGGTGTACGACCGCGGTACCCTGTTCGGTCTGCAGACGGGGGGGCGCACCGAGTCGATCCTGATGTCGATGCCGCCACTGGCCCGCTGGGAGTATGACTGGCAACCGGCGGCTGGCAGCCCGGAGGCGCAGCTCTACACCGACTATCTCAAGCCGCGTGAGTGGCTGTGAAGCAAGGGGCCATCGCGGCCCCTTCTTGTTGCCGATATTCGACTTGTTCCCGCGGGGGAAAACCCGTTAAATCGGGAGATTGCCCTCTAAAGGAACGCCTTGATGGATCGTTATCTGGTTTTTGGCCACCCGGTGCGCCACAGCAAATCCCCCTTCATTCATACCCTCTTTGCCCGGCAGACCCAGCAAGAACTGGAATATGGTCTGGCCGAGCCGGCAGTCGAGGAGTTCGCCACCGCATTGCGTGCCTTCTTTGCCCAGGGCGGCAAAGGGTGCAACGTCACTGTCCCCTTCAAGGAGCAGGCATTTGCCCTGGTCGACCGGCTGAGCACCAGGGCCAAACGGGCGGGGGCGGTCAATACCATCAAGTTGACCGATGACGGCGTATTGCTGGGGGACAATACCGATGGGGCCGGGCTGGTGGCTGACCTCAAGTCCCACGGGATGAATTTGGCCGGCAGCAGGATCCTGCTGCTGGGAGCGGGTGGTGCGGCGCGCGGTGCGCTGGCGCCCTTGCTGGCCGAACTGCCGACCGAAGTGGTGATCGCCAACCGGACCCACGCCCGGGCCGAGCAGCTGGCAGCCGAGTTTGCTGATCTGGGGTCCGTCAGTGCCCAGACTTACCCACAGCTGGCCGGTCCTTTCGATCTGATCATCAACTCCACCTCCGCCAGCCTGCAGGGAGAGCTCCCGCCGCTGGATCCTGCCCTGATCCATGCCGGCATCGCCATCTACGACATGATGTATGGTGCGACGGATACCCCCTTCATTGGCTGGGCCAGACAACATGGTGCCAGCCAGACCATGGACGGGCTGGGCATGCTGGTGGAACAGGCGGCCGAAGCGTTTACCGTGTGGCGCGGAATCCGGCCAGGGACTAAACAGGTATTGAGAGAACTGCAACGCAATCTGGGGACCCTATGAATCAAGGCATCCTGTTTCCCGAGCTGGCGGACTGGCAACCGCATGAACAGCGCATCCATTTTCCCGCCCAGCAGATGGGTGCACTGGTCGACTGCTACATCAGCCGCCGGCGACTGGAAAAAATGACCGGTCTCTCCCTGGCCAGGGAGGAGGACATACTGCGGGCCTTCGAAAGCGTACGTTTTGACATCGAAGAGATGGCTGAAAAACTCATTGAAGAACAAGAGTTTGCAGAGGATGGTGCAATCTATCTGTGATTTTTACGAGTTTTTTCTCAAAGCAGCGGAACTTGTACCAAGAGACGTGGACTAACTAGATAGTTGAGGAAGTGCTAGCTAGTCACCTTTATAACGCCCCGGTATTCGTACTGGGGATTTTTTTATCTGCATGAAAAGTAAGAAAATTTATGTAATTCATTTTCCGTGAAACTAAATTACATAAATTACTTTCACTTTCTGCTGCTTTGCTATACAGTTAGCAACGTAGGGTACAGAGGTAAGATGTTCTATCTTTCAGACCTTTTATTTCACGTAATTGAATGTGGCTGAATAGCAGCCCCGGTGAGTCATCATCGGGGCGTTTTTTTATGGGTTGCGTTTAGAGTAAATGCTTTAATGTTGGTGAATATTTGTTAGAATGAAAGGGCTTCTTGAGGAAAAACCAGTCGTCTTTGTTCTCAAGATTTAGCTTCTTCCCAATTTTTGAACTGATTGTTTAAGGCCGGTACTGCATCTGCAGCACCGGCCTCATTTTTATCCCTCCGCCACAGAAAATGTAATTAAATTTCATTTTGGTACTTATTAAGCGATATCGCCGCTTTTCCTCTGCATGAATTTGAAAACGTTGCCAATGGGATGAAAAGTTAATTGTTATATAAAATTAACTATTTATCCCATTGATCAATATGGTTATTCAGATTTTTGGAGGGAGGTAAGCCAAGCGTGGATGGAGGGCAGAGAAGGGGGCTCACAGGCTGAAAGCCTTTCAATCAGCGGAGGAGCCGCTCCGCCAATTGCATGGTTGCTTGCCGCGTCAACAAGAGGGGAGTTATTCCTCGATCGACTCTTGTTCGTCGTCAATCACCTCATCAGCGCCAGCCTGATACCAGCCGGTTAGCGTCTGGGCCAGCTTTTCCACCCCGATGTTGTTCAGCGAGGAGAAGGCTTCCACCTGGATATGCGGGCCCAGTGCCGCCACGGCCTGGCGTACCTTGATGACCTGATTGTTGCGCGGGCCCGGGCTCAGCTTGTCGGCCTTGGTCAGCAGCAGCATGACAGGCAGTGCGCGGTGGGCGCTCCACTCCAGCATGTTCATGTCGGTATCTTTGAGCGGGTGACGGATGTCCATCAGGATCACCAGCCCTTTCAAGGACTCGCGACGCTGCAGATATTCAGCCAGGGACTTTTGCCACTTAAGCTTCATTTCCAGCGGAACTTGCGCATAACCGTAACCCGGCAGGTCGACCAGACGCTTGCCCGGCTCCAGCTCGAACAGGTTGATCAACTGGGTGCGACCCGGGGTCTTACTGGTACGCGCCAGGTTCTTGTGCTTGGTCAAGGTATTCAATGCAGATGACTTACCGGCATTGGAACGGCCGGCAAACGCAATCTCGACACCCCCATCATTTGGCAGGTGACGGATGTCGGGTGCGCTGGTCACAAAATGCACCTTATTGAAATTCAGAGTTTGTGTATCCAACGTAAATTCCCCATAGAGATAGAGGGTTATAGAGTTACTTTTTTGTGAAATCGTGTAAAATGGCGTCGCTTAAACGCGTTTATTTTAACATGCCTTCAGCGGCATGGGATCTGGAAGCCTAATAACGAGAAGTTGGAACGCCATGAAGAACCTAGTCATTACTCTTGCTCTGATGGTTGGCGTAACGGGGATGGCACAAGCCAAGGGCGATGCCGCTGCGGGACAAACCAAGGCTGCCGTTTGCGCGGCCTGTCACGGACCGGACGGAAACAGCCTTGTCGACATGTATCCCAAGATTGCTGGTCAGCACGCATCATATATCAAAAAGCAGTTAGTTGAACTGAAGGCTGCAGCTTCCGGCCAAACTGGTCGGGTTGCTCCCATCATGGGGCCGATGGCGCTTCCCCTGTCCGAGCAGGACATGGAGGACCTGGCTGCCTACTTCTCCAGCCAGAAGGTGACGCCGATCGCCGTGCCCGATGATGCTGTGGCGGCAGGCAAGGCGCTCTACATGGGGGGCGACATGAGCCGCGGTCTGGCTGCCTGTACCGCCTGTCATGGTCCTCGTGGTTCCGGGGTCGAGCAGGCCAAGTATCCAAGCCTCTCCGGCCAGCACCCAGCCTACATCAAGGCCCAGCTCACCGCCTTCAGGGCTGCCGCTCGTGACAATGATCCGAACGGCATGATGCGGGACGTGGCCAAGAAGCTGACCGATCAGGATATCGAAGTGCTGTCCAAATATGTGGCGGGTCTGCACTGATTGCGGTCGTTTATCCAGCCCGTTGATATTGACGAGGAGCCAGTGGCTCCTCGTTTCTTTTTGGCCTTTAACACCATTTGGCCAATTTTTTCTCACATTGTTGTAAGAGATCTCCCATTCATGAGCCTGGCCAGGGCTTAAAAAATTCGGGAATAATGCTTAGTAATTCATTAATTTCAATATGTTAAATGACAATAGATGGATTATTTCCGTTTGAAAACGTTCCTGGTGGATTGAGCCACTTTATTAAGTTGATACAGTGGATGCATGGAGTGGCCCGCAGGGCAGTTCACGACAGGGATGACGTGAAAGACAGGATGTCGAGGCGGCAGGACGCCACGGAGCCATGCAAGTGGCAGGCAAAGGATTGAAAAACCAGGATGGTGACCGTTCAGGAAGAGCGGGGCTGCGGGACGCAACCACCCCAGAAGATGACCGGACGTCGTCGGCATGGGTCAGGCAAGCACACGCACATTCAGGATCGACCAATTAAGGTCAGGACGACCACACACAAAGATATGATGCGCAGACGTATCACCACGGACAGGGTGATTTGCAGCCAGGGATGGGACTCGCATAAACATATCAAGGCAGCTTCGGCTGCCTTTTTTCTTTTGGGTCATTAACCCGCCCGGTCATTCTGTGTCAAAATACCAGCAACATGCCCAGAGGATGCCGATCCTGCGGTATTTGGCGGTCATTCATGGCCGGATGGGGGCGGGATCCCACTTTTTTGTTTCTCGTCCATCACTCCTGGTATCAGCATCCTCCCCGGCCCACATCAGGCCGGGAACGGGTTTCAATCCAGTTATTTGTCGGAGTCAGTCATTCATGTCGGCTAAACAACCCAATCGCAAGCCCGCCGGTAAGCGCAAAGAATCAGAGGCCAGTGCCCAGGAAGGCCGTGAGCGCAAGCGCGCCGCCAAGCGCAAGGGCTTGAAGGCCGGATCCCGCCAGCAAGTCGAGCAGAGCGGCAAGAAAGGCGGTACCAAGCAGGCCAAGGACCCGCGTATCGGTTCCCGCAAGCCGGTTGCCCTGATCGTGGAAGAGAAGGGTGGCAAGCCGGTGGCGCCTAAACCCGCCAAAGAGAAGAAGCTGGTGATGACCCCCGAGCAGGAGCTGGCCTCCATCGAGAATGATGATCGCCTCAATGACCTGCTGGATCGTCTGGATGCCGGTGAAACCCTGGAAGCGACCGAGCAAGCCTGGGTCGATCAGCGGGTCGATCGCTATCAGGAGCTGATGGACGAGCTTGGCATCATCGACAACGATGATGACGAAGACGACATGGACTTTGATGATGCCGACTTTGACGAGCCAAGCCAGCCTGCCTCCGAAGAGGAGCTGTGGGATCGTTTCACTCAGGTTGACTATCAGCCGGAGCCCAAGCCTGAGCCGAAGAAAAAGTGATGAGTGGATGGATGCTGGCCGCCCTGTTGGGCGGCCTGATTTTGTTGGGGCTGGCCTTCTATGCCGGTTCCCTGCTGGCCCGTCTCAAGCGCCAGCACGATAGCCAGCAGCAGGCCATCGCAGCTCGCAATGAGCGTATTCTCGAGAGCGTCAGGGTCATCGCCCACGCGGTACGAGACGGCCAGTGCGACTACTCCGAAGGTGCCATCCGGCTGACCAACCTGCTCGATGCACTGCAGATCAAGGGCGGTCGTGCCTTTTCTGGTGAATTTCCGGGTCTGTACGGTCTCTATGAGAAGGTGAAAGAGATGCCGACCCATGAGGCGAGGCGGGCCCTCAAGCGCAATGAAATCATGAAGATGGATCTCGAACGCAGTGGCTATGAGGCCGAGCTGGAGGCGCAGATCCTCAAGGATGTGGCCCGACTGAAGGATTTTCAGTTAAGCCGGTGAGCCAATAACAACAAGAGGAAGCAAGCGTGCAAGCAGAACAGATTGTGTGGGATCAGGCCCTGATCGAAAAATATAATTACAGCGGCCCGCGTTATACCTCCTATCCCACTGCGCTGGAGTTCAACGAGGGCTTCGGTTATCCGGACTTCGTCCAGGCCGCGAGCCAGTATCCGGCGCGCAACCTGTCGCTTTACGTGCACATCCCCTTCTGTCACAAGCTCTGCTACTACTGCGGCTGCAACAAGGTGATCACCCGTCACCGTCACAAGGCTGACCAGTACCTCGATTTCCTCGAACAGGAGATCAGGGCGCAGGCCCCGCTGTTCAAGGAGCGGCTGGTGACTCAGCTGCACTGGGGCGGCGGCACGCCCACCTATCTGGATGAACCCCAGACCCGCCGACTGATGACCATGTTGCGGGAGCACTTCCATTTCGCCGAAGAGGGGGAGATCAGCATCGAGGTGGATCCGCGCGAGATCGCGCTCTCCATGCTGGACGTGCTGCGGGAGATCGGCTTCAACCGCATCAGCCTCGGCGTGCAGGATTTCAACAAGGAGGTCCAGGTCGCGGTCAACCGCGAGCAGGACAACGACTTCATCCGCGCCATGCTGGAGCGGGCCCGCAAACTGGGTTTTCGTTCCACCAACCTGGATCTCATCTACGGCCTGCCACATCAGAACCGTGAGAGCTTCCACCACACCCTGGAAGAGGTGCTCAAGACCGACCCGGCGCGCCTCTCCATCTTCAACTATGCCCACCTGCCGAGCCGCTTTGCCGCCCAGCACAAGCTGAAGGAGGCGGACATGCCGGCGCCGCAGGAGAAGCTGGCCATGCTACAGGACACCATCGCCTTCCTGACCGGTCAGGGTTACCAGTTCATCGGCATGGATCACTTCGCCAAGCCGGACGACGAACTGGCGGTGGCCCAGCGTGAGGGCAAGCTGCATCGCAACTTCCAGGGCTATACCACCCAGGGGGATTGCGACCTGCTGGGGCTGGGGGTCTCCTCCATCAGCATGATTGGTGACGCCTATTCCCAGAACCAGAAAGAGCTCAAGGCCTACTACGCCCAGGTGGAAACGCTGGGGCACGCCCAGTGGAAGGGGTGTTCCCTCAATCGGGACGACCTGATCCGCCGCGAGGTGATCAAGCGCCTCATCTGCGATTTTTCCCTGAACTTTGCCGCCGTCGAGCAGGCCCATGGTCTGGTGTTCAAGGAGTACTTTGCCGAGGATCTCAAGCTGCTGCAGACCTTCATCGATGACGGCTTGGTGCACATGACCGAAGAGGGGCTGGAGGTAGTCTCTACCGGTCAGCTGCTGATCCGCAACATCTGCATGTGTTTCGATGTTTACCTGCGGAGCAAGGCGCGCCAGCAGCAGTTTTCCCGGGTGATCTAAGCCGGTCGATGCTGTTGGAAAATAAAAAAACCGCCTCTCGGCGGTTTTTTTATTGGGCCTGGCAGTACTCAGCGCTGGGCTGCGCGGGCGCTCAGCTCAGCCTTTTCGCTCTCGCTCAGGAAGGCCAGGGTCAGGCCATTCTGCTGGGCGGTGCGGATCTCGCTCATCGTCATGCCGGCAGCCGGGGCCGCCACCTCGTATTCGTGGGGCAGGTCGATCCCCTCTACCGCCGGGTCGTCGGTGTTGAGACAGGCCAGCACGCCGGCGGCCAGGAACTGGCGGATCGGGTGCTCGCTCAGGCTCGCCACCGTGGTGGTTTGAATGTTGGAGGTGAGGCAGGATTCGATGCCGATGCGGTGCTCGGCCAGATAGGCCATCAGGGCTGGATCCTGAATCGCCTTGACGCCGTGGCCGATACGTTCGGCCCTCAGCTCGCGAATGGCCTGCCACATGCTTTCGGGGCCGGCGGCTTCACCGGCGTGCACGGTGACGCGCATGCCCGCATCGCGCACCCGGCGGAAGTGCTCGGTGAACAGCTCGCCCGGGAAGCCCAGCTCGTCGCCGGCCAGATCGATGGCAACCAGCTTGTCGCGATGAGCCAGGCAGGCATCCAGCTCCTGCTTGCACTGCTCGGTGCCGAAGGTACGGCTCATGATGCCGATCAGGTTGGTCTTGATGCCGAAGTCGCGGCTACCGGCCGCTACGCCGTCGATGATGGCTTCGACCACGCCCTGCGGGTGCAGCTTGTGGGCCATCGCCATGTAGGCCGGGCTGAAACGCAGCTCGGCATAGTCGATGCCGGCGCGCAGCAAGTCTTCCACGTTCTCGTAGGCCACCCGGCGGCAGGCATCGTAGTCGGCCAGCACAGCTACGCCCCAGTCCAGTTTCTTCAGGAAGGCGACCAGGCTCGGCTCGTTCTCGACGATCTGCACATGCGGGCGCAGCGCTTCGAGTTCGTCTGCCGGCAGCTGGATATTGTGCTGACGTCCCAGCTCGAGGATGGTCTGCGGACGGATGTTGCCGTCCAGATGGCGGTGCAGGTCGGTCAGGGGAAGAGATCTGTCAATCATGATGGCGCCTTCTTCGAGTCGGGTTGGAAAGCCTGCCATTCTAGGCGGGGCTTCCAAAAAAGATACCCCGTTTGAAATCAAACGGGGTCTTATTGGTCGGCGATTTGCCAAGGCGTGATGGGAATCGTTTTTCCTCGGGACTCAGGAGAGGTCGAGTTCCTTCAGCTTGCGGGTGAGGGTATTGCGTCCCCAACCGAGCAGGCGTGCCGCCTCCTGTTTGTGGCCATGGGTATGGTCCAGCGCGGTTTCCAGCATGATCCGCTCGAACTGGGGCAGGGCATCGGCCAGGATGTCGGTCTCCCCCAGTGCCAGCTTGGCGGCGACCCAATCCTGCAACTGCTGTTGCCAGCCGCCGGACAGCGCCGGCTGGCCCGGCTCAGCGGTGCTGGTGATGGGGGTCAGCAGCTCGGTGGGCAGGTCGCTCACCAGCACCTCCTGCCCCGAGGCCATCACGGTGAGCCAGCGGCAGACGTTCTCCAGCTGGCGCACGTTGCCGGGCCAGGGCAGACGGCTGATATAGGCCTGGGTATCCGGATGCAGGCTCTTGGCCTCGACGTTCAGCTCCTTGGCTGCCCGCAGCAGAAAGTGACGGGCCAGTTGGGGAATGTCTTCGCGCCGCTCCTTGAGGGCGGGAATGTGGATGCGGATGACGTTGAGGCGGTGGAACAGGTCTTCCCGAAACTCGCCGTCGGCCACCCGCTTCTCCAGGTTCTGGTGGGTGGCGGCGATGATCCGCACATCCACCTGCACCGGCTGATGGCCACCGACCCGGTAGAACTGGCCGTCGGCCAGCACCCGCAGCAGCCGGGTCTGCACGTCGAGCGGCATGTCGCCGATCTCGTCGAGAAACAGGGTGCCGCCGTCGGCCTGCTCGAAGCGGCCGTGGCGGATGTTGTTGGCACCGGTGAAGGCCCCCTTCTCATGGCCGAACAGTTCCGACTCGATGAGATCTTTCGGGATGGCCGCCATGTTGAGGGCGATGAAGTTCTTGTGGGCGCGTGGGCTGTGCTTGTGCAGGGCGTGGGCGACCAGCTCCTTGCCGGTGCCGCTCTGGCCGTTGATCAGCACCGAGATGCTGGAGCGCGACAGCCGGCCGATGGCGCGGAATACCTCCTGCATGGCCGGCGCCTCGCCGATGATCTCCGGGCTGCTGGCCGGATCCTGCTGGCGAGCCTTGCGCTTGGTGCGCTGCTCCTTGAGGTGATTCTCGGCGCGGCGCACCAGGGTGACCGCCTCGTCGATGTCGAACGGCTTTGGCAGGTATTCGAAGGCGCCGCGCTGGTAGGCGTTGACTGCGCTGTCGAGATCCGAGTGGGCGGTCATGATGATGATGGGCAGGTCGGCCTGGCGGCGATGGATCTGCTCAAGCAGGCTGAGGCCGTCGATGCCGGGCATGCGGATGTCGGAGAGGATCACGTCCGGCGAGCGCATTTCCAGCGAGCTCAGCAGCGCCTCGCCATCGGCGAAGCTTTCGCACTCGAAGCCTTCACTGCCGAGGGTGCGCTCCAGCACCCAGCGGATAGAACTGTCGTCATCGACGATCCACACTTTTGCTGTCATGACGTTCCCTTATTTGCGAAGCGGTAGAAAGATGGTGAATTCGGTATGGCCGGGCCAGCTGATACAGTCGATCCGCCCCTTGTGCTGGTCGATCAGATTCTGGGCGATGGAGAGGCCGAGCCCGGTGCCTCCCTCCTTGCCGGTGATCATCGGATAGAAGAGGGTGTCGCGGATGGCATCCGGGATGCCGGGGCCGTTGTCGATGATCTTGATCTCGGCCGCCAGCCGGTAGCGCTGGCCGTGGATGGTGATCTGGAACGCTGTGCGGGTTTTGATGCGGATGAGGCCGGTCTGCTCGCCGATGGCCTCGGCGGCGTTGCGCACCATGTTGAGAAAGGCCTGCTGCAGCTGGTCCGGCTCCATCTCGAACTCCGGGATACTGGGATCGTAATCCCGCTCGATACGCACCGTCGGCGGTAGCTCCAGCTCCACCAGCCGGCGCACCTGCTCCAGCACCGAGTGCACGTTGTGCATCTGGTGGCGACCGGGCCGCTGGGGGCCTAGCAGCCGATCGACCAGTACCCGCAGCCGGTCGGCCTGCTCGATGATGATGCCGGTGTACTCGCGCAGGGCGGGGTCGGGCAGCTCCTTTTGCAGCAGCTGGGCCGCGCCGCGCAGACCGCCGAGGGGATTCTTGATCTCGTGGGCCAGGCCGCGTACCAGCTCCTTGGCCGCCTGTTGCTGGGCATGCTGCTGCAACTCCTGACTGATCTTCTTCTGCTGGTCTATCTTGCGCAGCTCCACCACCATCAGCCGCTGTTCGTGGTCGGCCAGTGGACTGACGCTCATCTCCACCAGCCTGGGCTCCCCCTCCACCACCAGGGTGACTTCGCTGTCGGTGAAGCCCTGCCCCGAACTGAGGCACTGCTTGAGACGCTGCAGATCGAGGGAGATATGTTCCAGCAGATGGGGCAGCTCGATGCCGATCAATCGGCGCTGACTGAGGGAGAGCAGCTGCTCGGCAGCGGGGTTGACGAATTGGATGCAGAGCCGTTCATCCATCAGGATGACGGCAGTCAGCAGGTTGTCGAGCAGTATCCTGGCTTGATCCGGGCGGGTTGGCACTGGTTTCTCCCTAAAACGGTGCTATACACCAGCTATGCACCAATGTGGTGCATTTAGTCTACCCGTATCGAGGCACAGGATCACCCCTTGTTGTTGAGCGGGGTCGCTTTGGGGGCTGAATTGATGTTGGCCCGGTGCAGGTAGAAGGTGACTGCCTTGGATTTAGCAAGGATCGTACCGTCTTTGGCGAGCAGCTCGAGCTGGGCCTCGTGGGCACCGCGATCCAGGTTTTCGACCCGGATGGCGAGGGCATTGTTGACGAGAGGGGCCGCCTTGCCGTCCAGGGTCAGGCGCACGTCATACTGGGTGGGGGGCTGGGGCCTGACCTGGCCCTGGAACACCACGTTGCCTGTGTTGTCGCGCAGGGTGCTGCCCTGTTCCGGGGAGAGCAGTTCGATCACCAGCTTGGCCGCTTCCTTCTCTTTTTTGGCATCTACACCGGTCAGGCTGTTGAAATTGTCCACCTGGACCGAGCGGGGGGCAGTACCGATGAAGGGGGCGACGCGCAGATCGACCTCCTTGGCCTTCTGTCCCGGGGGCGGTGCATCCGTGTAGTGGACGACCCCCTGGTTGTCGGTCCAGGAGTATACCTTGGCGGCCTGGGCGGCACTGGTGGCCAGCAGCAACAGGCTCAGCATCCATACTGGGTAGGCGGTTTTCATCCATCTCTCCTTGACGGGATTCTGCTTAATCCTATCAGAGAAAAAACCCGCCTGTCGGCGGGTTTGGTCAAGTTCTGAGCTGGGATCCGGATTAAACGGAGTAGTACAGTTCAAATTCCAGCGGGTGCGGGGTCATGCGCACACGGTCAACGTCCTGCTGCTTCAGCTCCAGGTAGGAGTTGATGAAGTCGTCGCTGAACACGCCACCGCGGGTCAGGAACTCGCGATCCGCATCCAGCGCGGCCAGGGCTTCGTCCAGAGAGCCGGCCACGGTCGGCACTTCGGCTGCTTCTTCCGGCGGCAGATCATACAGGTTCTTGTCCATGGCATCGCCCGGATGGATCTTGTTGATGATGCCGTCCAGACCGGCCATCAACTGGGCAGCGAAAGCCAGGTACGGGTTGGCAGCCGGATCCGGGAAGCGGACTTCAATGCGGCGCGCTTTCGGGCTCGGTACCACCGGGATACGGATGGAGGCAGAGCGGTTGCGGGCGGAGTAGGCCAGCATGACCGGTGCTTCATAACCCGGAACCAGACGCTTGTAGGAGTTGGTGGTCGGGTTGGCGAAGGCGTTGATGGCCTTGGCGTGCTTGATGATGCCGCCGATGTAGTGCAGCGCCATCTCGGACAGACCGCCGTACAGGTCGCCGGCGAACAGGTTGACGCCGTTCTTGGCCAGAGACTGGTGGCAGTGCATGCCAGAGCCGTTGTCACCGAACATGGGTTTCGGCATGAAGGTGACGGTCTTGTTGTAGGCGTGGGCCACATTGTGGATCACGTACTTCAGTACCTGTACTTCGTCAGCCTTCAGGGTGAGGGTGTTGAAGCGGGTGGCGATCTCGTTCTGACCGGCAGTGGCCACTTCGTGGTGGTGAGCCTCAACGACCTGGCCCATCTCTTCCAGCACCAGACACATGGCGGCGCGGATGTCCTGAGAGGAGTCGACCGGGGCAACTGGGAAGTAACCGCCCTTCACGAACGGACGGTGGCCTTTGTTGCCGTGCTCGTAGTTGGTACCGGAGTTCCAGGCGGCTTCTTCGGATTCGATCTTCACGAAGCTGTGACCCATGGTGTTCGAGAAGGTGATGTTGTCGAACATGAAGAATTCCGGCTCCGGCCCGAACAGCACGGTGTCGGCGATACCGCTGGCTTTCAGGAAGTCTTCGGCACGTTTGGCGATGGAGCGCGGATCGCGGTCGTAACCCTGCATGGTAGCGGGTTCCAGCACGTCACAGACGATGTTCAGGGTGGTCTCTTCGGTGAACGGGTCCAGCTTGGCAGAGGCAGGATCCGGCATCAGCACCATGTCGGATTCGTTGATGCCTTTCCAGCCGCCGATGGAGGAGCCGTCGAACATCTTGCCGTCTTCGAAGAAATCTTCGTCGACCTGGTGGGCAGGGATGGATACGTGCTGCTCTTTACCCTTGGTATCGGTAAAGCGCAGGTCGACAAACTTGACTTCGTGTTCCTGGATCAGGGCCAAAACGTTCTGGGCTGACATGCTAAGTAACCTCCGGTGTTAAAACTCTTAGGGTGAATGCGTCATCACATTCACATAAGCCAGTATCGTGCCAAGTTTGTGACAGCTTGATTTCAGGGCATTTGCGACTACGGGCCTGCCCCGAGACTCGCTATCTCAGCGCGTTACGCCTCAAAGTAGTGCAACCTTGGATCGTTTTGGTGCACTAAAATGGTGCGTGGTATACGGTCGGCCCCTATCTAAGCAGGCTTTGATGAGAAGGTCTATGATCCTGATCCCCTGTTATGCGCGAATGTACTGCAATTCTGCTAGGCAGATCACAAAGGCGAGAGTACAATTAGCGCCCAATTTTACCCGGTGATTTGAGGCGAGAATGTTAGAGAATTTACGCAATATTGCGATTATTGCGCACGTTGACCACGGCAAAACCACGCTGGTGGACAAGCTGCTGCAGCAATCCGGCACTCTGGATCGCACCAGCGAAGGTCAGGAACGGATCATGGACTCCAATGATCTGGAACGGGAACGTGGCATCACCATTCTCGCCAAGAACACTGCGATCCGCTGGAACGACTACCGCATCAACATCGTGGATACCCCGGGTCACGCCGACTTCGGTGGTGAAGTTGAGCGTGTGCTCTCCATGGTTGACTCCGTACTGCTGCTGGTTGACGCCGTTGACGGCCCGATGCCGCAGACCCGTTTCGTGACCCAGAAGGCGTTCGCCCAGGGTCTGAAGCCGATCGTGGTCATCAACAAGATCGACCGTCCGGGTGCTCGTCCTGACTGGGTAATGGATCAGGTCTTCGATCTGTTCGACAACCTGGGCGCCACCGATGAGCAACTGGACTTCAAGGTTGTTTACGCCTCTGCACTGAACGGTTGGGCCACCCTGGATCAAGACGTCGAGTCCGAGAACATGGAACCCCTGTTCCAGGCCATCGTCGACAACGTGGAAGCGCCTGCCGCGGACACCGACGGTGCCTTCCAGATGCAGATCTCCCAGCTGGACTACAACTCCTACGTGGGCGTTATCGGTATCGGCCGCATCACCCGTGGTCGCGTCAAGACCAACCAGCAGGTGACCGTGGTGGGTGCCGATGGCAAGACCCGTACCGGCAAAGTTGGCCAGGTACTGGGCTACCTGGGTCTGTCCCGTACCGAAGTGGCCGATGCGCAAGCTGGCGACATCATCGCCATCACCGGTCTGGGCGAGCTGAAGATCTCCGACACCATCTGCGACAACGGTGCCGTTGAAGCGCTGCCGCCGCTCTCCGTTGACGAACCGACCGTGAACATGACCTTCCAGGTCAACACCTCTCCGTTCGCCGGTAAAGAGGGCAAGTTCGTGACCTCCCGCAACATCCTGGAGCGTCTGAACCAGGAGCTGGTCCACAACGTGGCCCTGCGTGTGGAAGAGACCGACGATCCGGACAAGTTCCGTGTCTCCGGCCGTGGTGAACTGCACCTCTCCATCCTGATCGAAAACATGCGTCGCGAAGGCTACGAGCTGGCGGTATCCCGTCCGGAAGTTATCCTGCGCACCGTAGACGGCGTTCTGCAGGAACCGTTCGAAACCGTAACCGTGGACGTGGAAGAAGCACACCAGGGTTCCGTTATGGAGCAACTCGGCCTGCGTAAGGGCGAGATGACCAACATGACTCCGGATGGCAAAGGCCGTGTTCGCCTCGACTTCATGATCCCGAGCCGTGGCCTGATCGGCTTCCAGACCGAGTTCATGACCCTGACCTCAGGTACCGGTCTGCTGTACCACACCTTCGACCACTACGGTCCGCACAAGGGTGGCAGCATCGGTGAGCGTCAAAACGGCGTGCTGATCTCCAACGCTACCGGCAAGGCGCTGACCTATGCCCTGTTCGGTCTGCAAGACCGTGGTCGTCTGTTCATCGGTCACGCGACCGAAGTGTACGAAGGCCAGGTGATCGGTATTCACTCCCGTTCCAACGACCTGACCGTCAACTGCCTGAAGGGCAAACAGCTGACCAACATGCGTGCCTCCGGTACCGACGAAGCCCAGGTGCTGACTCCGCCGATCCGCATGTCGCTGGAACAGGCTCTGGAGTTCATCGACAACGACGAACTGGTTGAAGTCACTCCGAAGAGCATCCGTATCCGCAAGAAGCTGCTGACCGAGCTGGACCGCAAGCGCGCCGGTCGTGCTTGATCCGCTGCATCAGCGATGAAAAGAGGCCTGCGGGCCTCTTTTTTTATGGTCGTTTCCCGCAGAAGGGGCCACAGTCGCGCCCGGACGAGTCGCATCCGGCCGGCTCGCGGGTGGTCAAACGGTGACGGGATCTGACACAATGTCGACATGATGAAGACATCGGGAAGCACAATGCAGCTGAAATCCGGTGGCCGTCTCGGTCACGCCCTCTCTTTCTTGCGCCATGATGGGCGCCATTTCGCCCAGTTCGTCTGGGGCCGTTTCCAGCAGGACAGGCTGACGGTCACCGCCGGCTATCTGGCCTATGTCACCCTGCTCTCCCTGGTGCCCATGATCGCCGTGGTGTTCGGCATGATGTCGGCCTTTCCGGTGTTTCAGAGCCTGAAGCAGGCGATGGAGCAGTTCGTCTATCACAACTTCGTGCCCACCGCCGGCGAGATGCTCAAGGAGTACATCGACGGCTTCGTGGCCAACGCCACCAACACCACGGCGGTCGGCATCGGCGCCCTGATCGTGGTGGCGCTGATGCTGATCTCGGCCATCGACAAGAACCTCAACTACATCTGGCGTTCGACCCGGAGCCGGCCGCTGGCCCAGGCTTTCGCCATGTACTGGATGATCCTGACCCTGGGCCCCGTACTTATCGGGGCCAGTATCGCCATCTCCTCCTATATCTTCTCGCTGCGGCTGTTCGGGGCCGAGAGCCTGTTCGGCATCGGTTACCTGCTGCTGCGCGGCCTGCCATTCCTGTTCTCTGTGCTCACTTTCCTGCTGGTCTATACCGTGGTGCCCAACTGCAAGGTGCGGCTGATGCACGCCTTCATCGGCGCCCTGGTGGCGGCCACCCTGTTCGAGCTGGCCAAGCGTGGTTTTGCCATCTATATCACCAACTTCCCCTCCTATCAGGCCATCTATGGTGCGCTGGCGACCATCCCCATCCTGTTTGTATGGGTCTACCTGAGCTGGCTGGTGGTGCTGCTGGGTGCCGAGACCACCGCCTGTCTCGGCGAATATGAGCGACCGGGTGCCGATGAGTTGGCCTGACCCGCCCCCTTGCTGTTAGCATCGACGACCGCCCCCGTCAGCAGATGGGGGCGGTCGTTTCGTTTTGAGAGGAGAGGGATGTGATTGCACTGATTCAGCGGGTCAGCGAGGCCAGCGTAACGGTAGAGGGCGAGGTGACTGGGGCTATCGGTCAGGGTCTGCTGGTGCTGCTCGGGGTGGAGCAGGGGGATGACGAGGCCAAGGCCGACAAGTTGCTGCACAAGGTGAGCGGTTACCGCATCTTCTCCGATGAGAATGGCAAGATGAACCTCAACGTGAGCCAGGCCGGTGGCAGTCTGCTGGTGGTCTCCCAGTTCACCCTGGCTGCGGATACCAACAAGGGGATGAGACCCAGCTTCTCCGGCGGCGCTCATCCGGTCGAGGCCGAGCGGCTGTACGACTACTTCGTGGCGCAGGCTACCGCCAGCGGCATACCGACCGCAACCGGCCGCTTCGCCGCCGACATGAAGGTGGCGCTGGTCAACGATGGTCCGGTTACCTTCTGGCTACAGGTCTGACGCCAGCAGATCGCGCGGGCTGGTGTGCAGCAGTATGTTGCGCAGCCCAGGTACAGGGTAGGGGGTGGTGGGGCCGACCCACTGCTCCAGCAGCATCAGCACCCGGGTCAGCTCGAGGCGGGTGCGCGGCAGCAGGTTAATGATGAGCTCGCCGTTGAGGCGGGGGGCCAGTGCCTGATAGATGCGCTCCTGGAACAGCAGCGGCGGATTGCCGTCCTGGCTGAACAGATCGAGCAGGATGAGGTCGTACTGCGCCTCGCTCTGCTCCAGAAAGGCGAGGGCATCGGCCTGGTGCAGGGTCGGTGTACGCTGGCTGCCTTGTTCGGGCTGAAAGAACAGTTGATAGAGAGTGATCACCTCTTCATCGAGGTCGACGCACTCGTGGCGGGCATCGGGCCAGCGTCGACGCAGATGGCGAGTGAGATCGCCGCCCCCCAGCCCCAGTTCGAGGATGCTGGCGGCCTGTTCGGGCAGCAGGTAGGCGATCACCTGTTGGTGCGGCAGGCAGAGGGTGGCGGGCTCGGCCAGGGACATGGCCGACTGCACCACGCCGTCGATCTCCAGCCAGCGGTGATGGGCATTTTCCTGCACGGTGAGCCGGCGCTGGGGCTTGGCGCTGAGGTGCAATAAGTGGTCGGCTTGGTACGCTTGCAGATTGAAGTCCATGAATTTGCACGGCAAGATGGTTTTCGACCAGTGTAACTCAAGGATGGAACTATGTACCGGGTGGTCACCCCCCAGACGGCAGCCGAGCTGGATGCCCATTACCAATTGAGCTGGGAGGCATGGGTGCGCAAGCCCTTCACTCTGTCCGTCGGCGCCAACTCAAGGATCGCTTTATGTACCGGGTAGTCACTCCTCAAACCGACGCCGAACTGGATGCCTACTACCAGTTGCGCTGGGAACTACTGCGTAAACCCTTCAATCTGCCTCTCGGTTCCGAGCGGGACGAATACGACACCGTCGCCATTCACCGGCTGATGCTGGCCCCCGACGGCA
The DNA here is from genome assembly GCF_027707805.1 of Aeromonas sp. QDB20. Taxonomy (NCBI): domain Bacteria; kingdom Pseudomonadati; phylum Pseudomonadota; class Gammaproteobacteria; order Aeromonadales; family Aeromonadaceae; genus Aeromonas; species Aeromonas sp. QDB20. Next base: position 84,421 of record NZ_JAPCJC010000011.1, read on the forward strand.
CACCCATCGCGGTGGGGCGGCTGTTTGTCGGCGGTGACGAGGCGCAGATCCGCTTCATGGCGCTGCGCCCCGAATTTCGCGGCCAGGGGCTGGGTGCCCGCATGGTGCAGGATCTCGAACAGCTGGCCTGCAGCGAGAAGGTGAAGCGACTGGTGATGAATGCCCGCCAGGAGGCGGTGGAGTTCTACCGCAAGTGCGGCTTTCTCGAGGTGGGGGAAGGCCCCGTCTCCTTCGGCCGCATCCCGCACCGCCAGATGATCAAGTCTCTGAGCCCGCTGCAGACCATCCAGTACCGCCCCGAGTGGTGCCAGGATCTCACCACCCGCTGGTCGCAGGGCATTCCCATCAGCGAGAAGATGGGGGTGCACATCACCCACTACGACGGTCAGACCTTCCACCTCAAGGCCAATCTGGCGGCCAACCTCAACGTGCATGACACCATGTTCGCCGGCAGCATCTACAGCCAGTGCGTGCTGGCGGGCTGGGGCCTGATCTGGCTGCAACTCAAGGAGGCGGGGCTGGTGGGGGATACGGTGCTGGCGGAGGGCAATATCAAGTACTACCGGCCGGTCAAGGAGGAGCCGGAGGCGCGGGTGGCCCGCGAAGGCATGCCTGCCGTGCTCGAGCCGCTCAAGGCCGGTGAGTCCGCCAAGTTCAGCCTCAAGATCAAACTGTTCAGCGGCGACAAGCTGGCAGCCGAGTTCCTCGGTCACTACGTGGTGCAGCCGGTCAAGCGGCCGGGTCAGTAGCCCCGCGCGGGATCCCATCAAGCAACAAGGCCTCATCACGAGGCCTTGTTGCTTTCTGTCGGCTAGCCGTTGGCGGCCTGTGCGGCCTGGGCCTTCGGCGCCGGTCGCCAGAGCGGGCTGCCGTTGCCCTGGGGCGGGTAGCGCACGCCGGTCTCCCAACCACAGCCGTTCGGCTTCTGCTGGAAGCCCCAGCTGAGGGTCGGCTCGGCGAGCGGCCCGCGCCACTGACCGAGCAGCTCGGCGCAGTGCTGGCCGTTGAGAACGCCCAGATCCAGCTGCCACTGCTCATTGACCAGATCGACGCTGCCCTGCAGCCCCAGCAGATGGGTGATGGTGGAAGCGCCGGCCTGCTCGATCTTCAGCTGGCCCTGGGCCACCTTGCCCTGCAGCTTGATGCGGTAGAAGGGGGTGTCGCCCTCCTGCATCGCCTGCCAGAGCTCGGCCGGGGTGAGGGTCGGCGCCGCCGCCTGCTTGAACCACTGATCCAGCAGCGGATCTATCTTCACCTTGTCCCAGAACGGTTCGGTGGCATCGAGGGCAAAATTCCCCTGCAGGGAGCTGCGCCAGGCGCCCGGGGTGCCGCCGTGCAGCGCCTGCAGATCGGCGCTCAGGTCCAGCTTGCCGGCGAAGGAAACGGGAGAGTGGAGGATCTTGCCCCATTGCACCAGATCCAGCTTCTCGCCCTTGAGCTGCAACCGGCTGGTCTGGCCCGGCTCGCGTCCCCACTGGCCGCTCAGGCTGAGGCTGCCCTCATCCGGCAGCGAGCTGGTGAGCTTGTTGAGCTGCCAGGAGCCGGCACTCAGCTCGCCATCCAGCTCGCCGCTGCGGGCGCTGAGGCCGTCCCACACCAGTTCGAACCAGGCGCTCTCGAGGCGGGCCCGGCCCAGCAGCGCCCCAGGCTGATTTCCGCGCAGGCTGAGATCGGTCAGATAGAGCTGCCAGCCGGTCAGCGACAGGGGCAGGGTATCGTCGAAGGAGAGCACCTTGAGCTTGTCGAAGGCCAGCTTGCGGATGTCGATCTGCTGCGGGCGCCAGCTCTGCCAATCCTGCCACCACCCTTCCGGCAGGCTGATGTCCATGCCGCTCAGCGCCATGTCCTTCAGGGTCAGCTTCTGCTGCAGGGGATCGAAGGAAAGTTCCAGGTTGAACTCCCCTTCATAGGCCTTGCCCTGCAGCTCCGCATCCAGCTGCTGGGGCGAGAAGGCGACCTTGCCCTGAATGGCCTCCAGCTGGAACAGGCCACGGCCGAGATCACCGAGGGTCCCCGAGAAGTAGCCGCTGGGCGTGTTGCCAGCCTGCCAGTTGAAGGCGGTCAGCTGGCCGCTGAGGTTGTTGAGGGCCAGCTCCTGCTCGATGTCGTTGAAGCTGAGATCCCGGATCTGGCCGAGATCCAGGCTGACCTGGCGTAGGGGGGATTCGGCTTTGGCGAGGATGCCCCACTCGATGCGCATGCCCTGGCTCTTGAGGTTGTTCAGCCGCAGGCTGCGGGCGGGCCAGTCGAGCACCATGCCGGTCTCGAGCAGACCGTCGAACAGGTTGGCGGTCAGCTTGTCGGTGCTCAGCACCTGCCCCTCCAGCCGACCGGCCAGGTTGAGGCGGGAGAGGGCCCAGGCCGGGGTCGCCAGCTCAGTGATGTTGAGGGTCAGGTTGGCCTGGGGCGGGCGCACCGGATTGAGCAGCTGCCAGTCGCTCAGGGTGGCGTTGAGGCCGCGCAGGGTCAGCCCGTCGCTCTCCAGGCTGAGCCGGTCGATGGTGCTGTCGGTGATGGTGAGGGAGTGCACCGGCAGGCTCGGCAGCTGATTGGGCAGCGGCAGCTTGATGGCCGGGCGAATGAGGTCGAGATGGGCGATGCGCACGTCCCGGTTCAGCCAGTCGATGCTCTCTATCTCGAGATAGATCTTGTCGAGGGTCACGGCGTTGCCGTAACTCACCTGCTCCGCCAGCAGGGTGTAGGGGTGAAGCGGGTTGAACACCAGTCGGCCTATGGTGACGGGTACGCCAGTCTGCTGGCTGAGCCAGCCGGCGATGGGCCCCTTGGCCCGCTCGGCGTCGAACAGGCCGAGGCCGACCCAGACAAACAGCAACAGGAAGGCAAGGGTGTAGAGCAGGCCGCGCAGCCAGGAATTCATAAGCGCTTTCCTCCTGTATTGGTTGAGTGATCAGGCGTTGGCAGCGTGATCCCGCAGGTCAGGCATTGGAATAGTGATCCCGCAGACCGAGCCAGCGACGTATCAAGGGTTCGACATGATCTGGGTGGCGGTCCATCAAGAAGCGCGCCATCTTCTGCACCTGCGGGATGAGCGGTTGATCCCGCACCAGATCGGCGATCTTGAGATCGGCCAGGCCGGTCTGGCGGGTGCCGAGCAGTTCGCCCGGGCCGCGCAGCTCCAGATCCCGCTGGGCGATGAGGAAGCCATCGTTGGTCTCCCGCAGCACCCCGAGCCGGCTCTGGGCCGTCTTTGACAAGGGAGCATGATAGAGCAGCACGCAGTGGGAGGCCACCGAGCCACGCCCGACCCGGCCGCGCAGCTGGTGCAGCTGCGCCAGCCCCAGTCGCTCCGGGTTTTCGATGATCATCAGGCTGGCGTTGGGCACGTCCACCCCCACCTCGATGACGGTGGTGGCGACCAGCAGTTGCAGTATGCCTGCCTTGAACTCCTCCATCACCCGCTGTTTCTCGACCGGTCGCATCCGGCCGTGTACCAGCCCGATGTGCAGGCCGGGCAGCAAGTTCTGCAGCTCTGCGGCGGTGTCCTCGGCGGCCTGGCACTCCAGTACCTCCGACTCCTCGATCAGGGTGCAGACCCAGTAGGCCTGCTTGCCCTCCTCGCAGGCCAGTCTGACCCGTTCGATCACGTCCTGGCGGCGGCTGTCCGGCAGCGCCACCGTGGTGATGGGGGTACGGCCCGGTGGCAGCTCGTCGATGATGGAGGTGTCGAGGTCGGCATAGGCGGTCATCGCCAGGGTGCGGGGGATGGGGGTGGCGGTCATGATGAGCTGGTGGGGATGAACCCCTTCCCGCTCTCCTTTTTCCCGCAGGGCGAGGCGCTGATGCACGCCGAATCTGTGCTGTTCATCGATGATCACCAGGGCGAGGCGCTGGAACACCACCTGCTCCTGGAAGATGGCATGGGTGCCCACCACCATCTTGACGCTGCCGTCGGCGATGGCAGCCAGCGCCTCCTCCCGCGCCTTGCCCTTCTGCTTGCCCGCCAGCCAGCCCACCCCGATGCCGAGCGGTTCCAGCCACTTGGCGAAGTTGATGGCGTGCTGTTCGGCCAGCAGCTCGGTCGGCGCCATCAGTCCCACCTGACAGCCGTTGCCGATGGCCTGCAGGGCGGTCAGCGCCGCGACCAGGGTCTTGCCGGAGCCCACGTCCCCCTGCACCAGCCGCATCATGGGGTGGCTCTGCTGCAGATCCTTGCCTATCTCGGCCACCACCCGGTTCTGGGCACCGGTGGGGGTGAACGGCAGGGCGCCGAGCAGCTGTTCCACCAGCGCTGGCGCCGGCTTGAGGGCGCGGGCGAGCTGGGTCTGTGCCTGGGCCCGCACCTTCAAGACCGAGAGGTTGTGGGCCAGCAGTTCCTCCAGCACCAGCCGCTGCTGGGCCGGGTGCTGGCCGCTCTCGAGCAGGGCCAGCGCCACCGAGGGGGGCGGACGGTGCAGCAGCTTCAGGGCCGCGGCCAGATCGATCTGCTGGGGATAGAGGCCGGCGGGCAGCAGCTCCTCCACGCCATAGAGGTCGAGCTGGGCCAGTGCCTGATCGGTGAGGCTGCGCAGGGTGAGCTGGCGCAGCCCCTCGGTGGTCGGGTAGACGGGGGTGAGCGCCTCTTCGGTCTGGCCGGCCTGCTCCTCGCCGAGCAGCTTGTACTCGGGGTGGGCCATCTCCAGCCCGTACTTGCCGGGGCGCACTTCGCCGAAGCAGCGCATCAGCCGGCCCGGACTCAGGCTGTTCTTCTGGGCGGCGGTAAAGTTGAAGAAGCGCAGGGTGAGGGTGCCGGTGCCGTCGCTGATGCGGCAGACCAGCATGCGGCGGCGCTCCATCACCAGCTGAGTCTCCTGGATCTCCCCCTCGACGGCGCCGTGCAGGCCGGGCGGCAGATCGCCGATGGGCCACACCTGGGTGCGGTCCTCGTAGCGCAGGGGGAGGTGGAACAGCAGATCCTGCACCGTGGCCAGCCCCAGCCGCTCGAGCTTTTCCTGCATCTTGCTGCCGACGCCCTTGAGGCTGTCGAGGGAGATTTTATCCAATTTCATCAATTAGATGCCCGAAAACACTGTAAATATGTCCAGATGATAGGGTTTATTGCCGTCCCGACGCAAGCCGCGTCGCGCGGTTGGGGCTCGGCTGGTGGGGAGCGGAGCCCCCAATGACAAGGGCCTGCCGAGATGCGGCAGGCCCTTGTGAGGATACCCGAGGTCGCGATGCGCGGTCAGATGATGCGCTTGAGCAGGATGTGCGCCTTGACCCTGTGGATCCGGGCCAGCAGCTTGCGCACCTGATCCGGGTAGTCCTGGATCTGCTCGATCTGATCGAAGTGGCTGATGCGCTTGGTGTTGGTCAGGATGTTCTCGCGCTCGGCATTGAACTGGGGCCGCAGCAGGTGGCGGCGATCATAGACCAGCAGGCCGTTCTCCAGGTCCAGCGCCCAGGCGCGAGGATTGAGGTTGTTGCCGGTGAGCAGGGCCCACTCGTCATCCACGAAGATCCCCTTGAGGTGGTAGGAGTTGCGCTCGCAGCACCAGAGCATCAGGTTGAGACGGCCGGCATCGATATGATGCTGGTTGCGCTCGGCGAACTTGCGCAGGTTGGTCTCGTACAGATAGGGCAGACCGCCGATGGTGGAGAATTTCTCCTCCGGCGGAATGAAGAAGTCGTTGGCTGTCTTGTCGCCCACCACGATCGTCACCTTGCAGCCGCGCTTGAGCAGGGCCTCGATATCCTTGTTCAACTCCTTGGGCGGGTTGAAGTAAGGGGTGCAGATGAAGATCTCCCGCTCGGTGGCCCGTACCAGGGTGCGGATCATCTTGTTGAGCTGGTTGCCGCGCTTGCCCAGGCCGCTCATCGGGGTGATGGCCACCTCCTGGCTGTTGACCGGCATGGTGTCGAAGCGGTACTGACCGAGGCGCAGGTTGTGCTTGAAGCGGCGGATCGGTCCCTTCAGCTGCTTGGCGCTGGGGATGTCGGTGCGATCCAGTCGCTGTACCGCTTCGCTGCGCAGGAACAGGTCATCCACGTAGTTGACCATGCTGCGGGTCAGCTCCGGGCTGGTGATCTGGTGATAACGGTCGAAACGGTAGCGATCCTGCTGGTGCAGGTAGATGTCGTTGAGGCTGGCACCGGAGTAGAGCAGGGTGTCATCGAAGATGAACCCCTTGAGGTGCAGCACTCCGAGCAGTTCACGCCCTTTCACCGGCACGCCGTAGATGGCGATCTGGTGCTCGTGGCGAGCGGCCATCTCCTGATACATCAGGTGGTTGCCACCCTGCTTGCCCTTGCCGATCAGGCCGCGCTGGGCACGGTGGAAGTCGACGAACACCTTGACGTCGAGGGCCGGGTTGCGCTGTTTGGCGGCATAGAGGGCAGAGAGGATCTCCCGTCCCGCCTCGTCATCCTGCAGATAGAGCGCCACCAGATAGATGCGGCGAGTCGCGCTGGCGATGAGCGAAAGGATCCGGCTCTTGAAGTCCTTGGCGCTGCTGAGCACTTCAAACTGGTCTGCGGCGACGGCGATCTGGGGCAGGCGCGCCAGCAGCTGTCGATAATGTGCCGATGAATGCATAGAGAAACCTGAAATCACTGCGTTAAGCGTTCCACTCGGAGCGATGGATAGGCGATTCTAGCAATCTCGCCCTGTTAGCCAAAGAAAGAATCGTCATAAAGATGAAAAAGGCCTCACATCGGAGGCCTTTTTCTGCATGGTCGCGATCAGAGGAAGCTGTAGATCAGCATGGCCATCACGCCGCCCGTGGTACCTATGATGGTTTCCATTACGGTCCAGGTTTGCAGGGTCTGCTTCTCGGTGAGACCGAGGTAGCGGTTGGCCAGCCAGAAGCCGGAGTCATTGACGTGGGAGAGCACTATGGCCCCGCCGCCGATGGCGATGGTGACCGCCGCCAGCTGGGCACCGCTGAGGCCGAGCGGCTCCAGCATCGGCAGCACCAGGCCGCAGGCGGTCAGCATGGCGACGGTGGCTGAACCCTGAATGACCCGCACCGCGGCCGCCAGGATGAAGGCCAGCGCAACGATGGGCAGGCCGGAGTCCGCCAGCATGTTGCCGAGGGCGGCGCCGACGCCGGAATCCACCAGCACCTGCTTGAACACGCCACCGGCACCGGTCACCAGGATGATGACGCCGGCCGGCTGGATGGCGCTGTTGCAGACGCTCATCACCTCGTCACGGGACATGCCGCGGCGGATCCCCAGCAGGTAGAAGGCGGCCAGGCAGGCGACCATGATGGCGGTGAAGGGGTGGCCGATGAACTCCAGCCAGCCGTGCAGGGGCGTGCCGGCCTCGACGAAGCGGCCGACTATGGTCTTGAGACCGATCAGCAGCAGCGGCAGGCCGATGAGGCCCATGGCCAGCCCGAAGGAGGGCAGGTTCTGGCCGTCGTCGTGGGCGCTGCTCTGGGCGTCGGCCGGCAGCGGCACGTCCACCACCTTGCTGATCAGCTCGCCAAACAGCGGGCCGGCCAGGATCAGGGCAGGAACGGCGGCGATCAGGCCGAACAGGATCATGTAGCCGAAGTCGGCCCCCAGCTGGGAGGCCACCAGGATGGGGCCCGGTGCCGGGATCAGGAAGGCCTGGCAGGTGGCGATGCCCGCCAGCAGGGCGATGCCGATCTTCACCACGCTGCCGCCACCGCGGCGGACGATGGCGAAGGCGACGCCGATCAGCAGCACCACGGCCACGTCGAAGAACAGTGGTAGTGCGCAGACGAAGCCGGTCAGCGCCATGGCCCAGTTGGCGCGCTTGACGCCGAACTTGCCGAGCAGGGTGTGGGCCACCCGGTCGAGGGCGCCGGTGACTTCCATCACCTTGCCGAACATGGCACCCAGTGCCACTACCACGGCGACGAAGCCGAGGGTGCCGCCCATCCCTTTCTGGATGGTGGCGGCGATGTCGGCCGGGTTCATGCCGGCGGCGAGCCCCGCCACCATGGAGACCAGGATGAGGGAGACGACCGCGTGCAGGCGGGCCTTCATCACCAGAAAGAGCAGCAGCACGATGGAGCCGGCGGCCGTCATGATCAGGGAGAGGTCAGACATTGTTGTGCATTCCTTGTTCCAAGTTCAGTATCGACACCCTGCCGATCCGTCGGCAGACCATATCTTTATGATTTATTTAGATTTATGGTCAGGGCTCAAACTCGATTGCCCAGGTGACTATGAGTGCGCTCAGTCTGTGGCAGACTTCACAATTCTTGTTGTTACCGGTAACATGTTACCGGTAACGTGCTAAGTTAGAACCCATCGGCAGCACGTTTTTTGAAAAATGAGATAGAGGTCAAACAATGGCGGGTAAGAGCATTATCGTGATGGGTGTGTGTGGTAGCGGCAAGTCCAGCGTGGGCCTCAAGGTGGCCAGCGTGCTGGGCGCCAAGTTCATCGACGGTGATGATCTGCACCCCAGGGCCAACATCCAGAAGATGGCCGGTGGCAACCCTCTCAACGACGAGGATCGCGCCCCCTGGCTGGAGCGGATCCGCGACGCGGCCTACAGCCTGGAGCAGAAGAACGAGGTGGGCGTCATCGTCTGCTCGGCCCTCAAGAAGCAGTATCGCGACCAGATCCGCGAGGGCAACGAGTCGGTCAGCTTCCTCTTCCTCGACGGCAGCCAGCCGCTGATCCTCGAGCGGATGCGGGCCCGCAAGGGCCACTTCATGCGCGAAAGCATGGTACAAAGTCAGTTCGATACCCTGGAGCGCCCGGACGGCGAAGCCGGTGTATTCCACATCGATATCGACGGCACCTTCGAACAGGTGGTTGATCGCGCCGTCACCGCATTGGAGCAAGCCCAATGATCCATCAGGTTATTTCCAGCGTCACCGCCCGCATTCGCGAGCGCAGTGCCGCCCGTCGCCAGGCCTTCCTGGCCCGCATCCAGCGCCAGGCCGATCAGGGCAAGACCCGCGCCGCGCTGGCCTGTGGCAACCTGGCCCACGCCGTGGCCGCCTCCAGCTGTGACGAGAAGGGGCGCATCCTCGACATGACCCGCGCCAACGTCGGCATCGTCACCGCCTACAACGACATGCTGAGCGCCCATCAGCCCTATCAGGGCTACCCGGACATCATCAAGGCTGCGCTGGCCGAGCTCGGCCACAGCGCCCAGGTGGCCGGCGGCGTGCCCGCCATGTGCGACGGCGTGACCCAGGGCCAGCCGGGGATGGACATGTCCCTGTTTTCGCGCGATCTCATCGCCCAGGCGACCGCGCTGTCGCTCTCCCACAACACCTTCGATGCCACCCTGCTGCTCGGCATCTGCGACAAGATAGCGCCGGGCCAGATCATGGGAGCGCTCTCCCACGCTCATCTGCCCACCGCCTTCGTGCCGGCCGGCCCGATGGCGAGTGGCATCAGCAACGACGAGAAGGTGAAGGTGCGCCAGCAGTATGCCGCCGGCGAAGTGGGTCGCGATGCCCTGCTCAAGATGGAGTGCGGCGCCTACCATGCGGCGGGCACCTGCACCTTCTACGGCACCGCCAACACCAACCAGCTGGTGTTCGAGGCCATGGGCCTGATGCTGCCGGGCTCCGCCTTCGTGCACCCGCACAGCGAGCTGCGCCACGCCCTCACCGAGGAGGCGGCCCGCCGCATCAGCGCCATGATCCCGGGTTCCCCAGCCTATCGCCCCCTGAGTGCGGTGATCGACGAGCGCTCCCTGGTCAACGGGCTGGTGGCTCTGCTTGCCTCCGGCGGCAGCACCAACCACAGCATCCATATGGTGGCGCTGGCCCGCGCCGCCGGTCTGGTGCTGACCTGGGATGACATCAGCGATCTCTCCGACGTGGTGCCGCTGTTGGTACGCATGTACCCGAACGGCCCGGCCGACGTGAACGCCTTCGAGCAGGCGGGTGGCGTGCCCGGCCTGATGCGCCGGCTGGCGCAAGAGGGGCTGATCCACCTGGATGCCACCCCGGTCTTCGGCGAGATGCAGGATTACCTCAGCCGTCCGGCACTGGTGGATGGCAAGCTGGTATGGCAGCCGGTGGGCGAGAGCGGCGATGCGAGTGTATTGTCGCCTTCCGGTAGCCGGTTCCAGGCCACCGGCGGCACCAAGCTGCTCTCCGGCAATCTGGGCCGCGCCGTGGTCAAGGTCTCCGCCGTGGCCCCCGAGTATCGGGTGATTGAAGCCCCGGCCCGGGTCTTCTCCTCCCAGCATGCGGTGGAAGCGGCCTACAAGGCGGGGGATCTCAATCAGGATGCCGTCATCGTGGTGCGTCACAATGGCCCGGCCGCCAACGGCATGCCGGAGCTGCACAAGCTGATGCCGGTGCTCGGCAACCTGCAGAAGGCGGGTCACAAGGTGGCACTGGTCACCGATGGTCGCCTCTCCGGTGCCTCCGGCAAGATCCCGGCCGCCATCCACGTCACCCCGGAAGCGCTGCACGGCGGGGCCATCGGCCTGCTTGCCGATGGCGACCTGCTGCGGGTGGACGCGGTAACCGGCAGCCTCGACTGCCTGACCGATTTGAGCGGCCGTACCCAGGCCGAGATCGACCTCACCCTGGAACAAGAGGGGTGGGGCCGTGAACTGTTCAGCGTGATGCGTCGCGCGGTATCGAGCGCCGAGTGTGGCGCCACCATCTTTGACTAAGGAAGAGCTATGCAGAACTGGAAAGTGACCCCGGCCGAGGTGTTTGCCGCCTCCCCGCTGGTACCCGTGATGGTCATCAATGAGCTGGATCAGGCCCTGCCGATGGCCAAGGCGCTGCTGGCCGGCGGCATCTCGGTGTTCGAAATCACCCTGCGCACCCCGGTGGCACTCGATGCGATCGCCCTCATCGCCAAGGCGATGCCGGAGGCCATGGTCGGTGCCGGTACCGTGCTCAACTGCGCGCAGTTTGACGCCGCCGTGGCCGCCGGTGCCCGCTTCGTCATCTCCCCGGGGATGACCCCGGCCCTGCTGGCCCACGCGGCCAAGAGCACGGCGCCGCTGATCCCGGGCGTGGCCACCCCGTCCGAAGTGATGCAGGCGCTGGAAGCGGGCTACGACCACCTCAAATTCTTCCCGGCCGAGGCGAATGGCGGCACCAAGGCGCTGGCCGCCATCGCCGCGCCGCTGCCCCAGGTGAAGTTCTGCCCCACCGGCGGTATCGGCCCGAAAAACGTGGCCGATTACCTGGCGCTCAAGTGCGTCGCCACCGTCGGCGGCTCCTGGATGCTGCCCGCAGAGGCCGTCAAGAACGGTAATTGGGAAGAGGTGACCCGCCTCTCCTGCGAAGCCGTCGCCCTGGTCGCATCCTGATTTGACGCCGGCGTGAGCCGGACCTTCCGTTTGCCAGGCAAGCAGGCCACCCTCGGGTGGCCTGCTCGTTATGGCTGAATGGCGGGGATGTGCGTCGTCAGCCCAGGCTGTCACCTTCGTAGAGGGAGAAGCCCATGTCGAGCCGGGTGTCGGCCAGCGGCTGGCCGTTGAGGCGGGCCAGCAGCATGGTGGCGGCCGCCCGGCCGATCTCCTTGCGCGGCGTGACGATACTGGCCAGCTTGGGGGTCATGGCGTGGCCGATGTCGAGGGCGTTGCTGCCGGCGATGGCGATCTGCTGGGGGACGGGTATCCACTTGGCCTGACACTGCAGCAGGGCACCCACCGCCAGGTCATCGTTGGTGCAGAACAGGCCGTCCAGATCGGGATAGCGTACCAGCGCCTGTTCCAGCAGCTGGCCGCCAAGGGTGAAGCTGGAGGATTGCTCGGTCAGCAGGTGCTGGCCGCTCAGGCCGAAATCCTGCATTGCCTGGTAGTAGCCCTCCATCCGCAACTGGGTGCGCACGTCGAGCCGTGCGCCGAGGTAGACCAGCTTGCGTCGGCCCCGGCGCAGCATCTCTGTTACCATGGCCCGGGCGGCTGCCCGGTGATCCATGCCGACCACCATGTCGATGGGGCTCTGCGGCAGATCCATGGTCTCCACCACCGGGATGCCGGCGGTGGCGATCATCTTGCGGGTGCGCTCGGTGTGCTGGCTGTCGGAGAGGATCAACCCATCCACGTGATAGGAGAGCAGGGAGGCGACCTGCTCCTCTTCCCGCTCCGGGCTGTAGCCGTAGTGGGCCAGCAGGGTCTGGTAACCGGCGGGGCGGGTCACCGACTCGATGCCGTGCACCACGGCGGAGAAGACCTGGTTGGAGAGGGAGGGGATCAGGATGCCGATCGCCTTGCTGGTGGCGTTGGAGAGAATGTCCGGCGCCCGGTTGGGGATGTAGCCGAGCTCTTCCACCGCGGCGGCGATCCGCTCGCGGGTGCCCTCGGCCACGGCTTGCGGGTCGCGCAGATAACGGCTGACGGTCATCTTGGTGACCCCGGTCAGGTCGGCTATGTCCTGCAGGGTGGGGCGGCGCTTGCGGGTATCGTTCATCTCTGGATCCGGGACAAATGTTACGTGTAACATTACCGTTTTTTTGTAACAAAGTCAGCATATGACGCCGTCAACAAGGGGAATCTCAGGATGATCAAGGCCAAGTGCTTTGAGGGTGTGCGCTTCGAGCAGCAGGACCTGGCCGGGGAGCAGTTTCAGGGATGCCGTTTCATCGGCTGCAACTTCTCCAGGCTAGATCTCGGCGAGAGCCGTTTCGTTGACTGCAGCTTCTACGATCGGGAGAGCGAACAGAACTGTTTGCTGCAGGGCTGCAATCTGCGTGAGGCGAGTTTTCTGCGCTGCGATCTCACCATGGCCGACTTCAGTCACAGCCAGTGCCTCGGGCTCGAGCTGCGCGACTGCCAGGCGATGGGGATCAACTTCTCCCGCGCCAGCTTTGCCAACCAGATCACCGTCAAGAGCTACTTCTGCGAAGCCCATCTCACCGGCAACAACTTCAGCTACGCCAACTTTGAGGGTTGTCTGCTGGAAAAATGCGAATTGAGCGGCAATCGCTGGCAGGGGGCCAACCTATTCGGCACCTCGCTGGCGGGCTCGGATCTCAGCGGTTCCGAGTTTGGCCAACTGGACTGGAGCCGCATCAACCTGCAGGGCTGCGATCTGCGTCAGTGCGATCTGCCCGGGCTGGATCTGCGGCGGGTCAATCTGCACGGGGTGCAGATTAACGAAGATCAGCAGCAGGCCTTGCTGGAGCAGATAGGGCTGGTCGTCTTCCCTTGAACAGCCTGAAAAAGAGGTAATTTTTCACCAAAGGTAGCGCGTCGCCGCGCTGCCGGAGGAACGACAGCCTGCGCAAGGCAGGCTGTCGGGGGAGGAGGCAAGTCGGCGTCAGCGCTTGGCCAGCCACTTGGTGGGGTTGATCGCCTCGCCCTGGTAGCGAATTTCGAAGTAGAGGCCGGGTCTGTCCTGGCCGCCACTGTCACCGACCAGCGCCACCGGTTCACCCTGTTCCACGTTCTGGCCCACCTGGCGCAGCAGCGACTGGTTGTGACCGTAGAGGCTCATGTAGCCGCGGCCGTGATCGATCACCAGCAGCATACCGAAGCCGTCCAGCCAGTCGGCATAGACCACCTGGCCCGGCGCCACCGCCTTGACCTGGGTCCCTTCGCTGGCGCCGATCAGGGTGCCCTTCCACTTCAGCTCGGCGGTGCGCGGCGAGCCGTAGGCGATGAGGATCGGCCCCTGCACCGGCCAGCGCAGGCTGCCATTGGTCTTGAGGCCGCTGTAGTAACCGGCGCTGCTGATGCCGGAGCCCCGCTCAGGCTTGCTGGTGGTGCTCTCCCGGCTGGCGGTCTGCTGCTGGGCCGCCTTGCTCTGCTGGGCGGCGAGCCGCTCCTGTTCGGCGCGGCGCTGTTCGGCCAGCTTGCGTTGCCGCTCCTGTTCCGCCTTCAGCTTGGCAAGGCGCTCCCGCTCGCGGCGCTCCTGCTCTTCCCGCTGGCGGCGCAACTCTTCCAGCCGGGCCTTCAGCGCTTTCTCCGCCTTGACCAGCTTGGTCAGCTTCTGTTCGTCATCCTGTACCGACTGCTGCAGCTGGTTGCGCACCTTGGCACGGCTCTGCTGGCTGGCCAGCAGACTTTGATGGTGTTGCTGCTGTTCGGTGAGCAGGGATTGCAGCCGGCTTTCGGTCTCTTTGGTGGCCTGCTGGTTTTTGGCCAGCTTGGTGCGGGTGGCCCGCAGGGCTTCGATGGCCTCGATGCGGGCCTTGTTGAGGTAGTCGTAGTAGTCGAGGGAACGGCTCAGTTTGGCCGGATCCTGCTGGTTGAGCAGCAGTTTGAGGTAATCGTGGTTGCCGGCGGTAAAGGCGCTCTCCGCCTGTTTGGCCAGCAACTGCTTCTGGCGGCTGGCCTGCTGTTCCAGGTCCAGCTTGTCCTGTTGCAGCCCCACCAGCTTCTGCTGGTTCTCTCTGAGCTGCTGTCTGGTCTGGTCGAGCTTGGCGGCGGCGGCCGAGATGGCCTGCTCATCGGCCTTGAGCTGGGTGTTGAGCTTGGCCAGCTCCTGCTTGCTGAGCTTGATGGTCTGCTGCTGTTCCTTGATCTGGGACTGCATGGCGCCCAGCTGCTGGTTGGCAGCCCAGGCCTTGCCCGGCCCGAACGACAGACAAAAAAACAGCGCGCCGGCCAACAGGCCGACGCGACTGGTTTTGGTTGAAATCACTTCGCATCCCCGCATGGGGAAGGATTATTTCAGAATCATCAGGGGCTTGCCAGTCATTTCCGGCGGTACCGGCAGACCCATCAGAGTCAGCATGGTGGGGGCCAGATCGGACAGTTTGCCGCCTTCCAGCACCTCGGCCTTGCGACCGAAGTAGATGAGCGGAACCGGCAGATTGGTGTGGGCGGTGTGGGCCTGACCAGTCTCTTCGTCCATCATCTTCTCGGCGTTGCCGTGGTCGGCGGTGATCAGGCACTCGCCACCCACTTCAGCCAGGGCCTCGGTGACGCGACCGATGCAGTGGTCGACCGCTTCACAGGCTTTGACGGCCGCATCGAACACGCCGGTGTGGCCGACCATGTCACCGTTCGGGTAGTTGCAGATGATGACGTCGTACTTGCCGCTCTTGATGGCGCCGACCAGCTTGTCGGTCAGCTCTTCGGAGCTCATTTCCGGCTGCAGGTCGTAGGTGGCCACTTTCGGGCTGGCAACGATCTCGCGATCCTCGCCAGTGAAGCAGGCCTCTTCGCCGCCGTTGAAGAAGAAGGTGACGTGGGCGTACTTCTCGGTTTCGGAGATGCGCAGCTGGGTCTTGCCCTGCTTGGCCAGCCACTCACCCAGGGTGTTCACCAGGGCGGTCGGCGGGTAGGCGCAGGCGGTCTTGATGTCGGCCGCGTACTCGGTCAGCATCACGAAGTTCAGCGCCGGGGTGGCGGTGCGGGCGAAGCCGGTGAAGTCGCTGTCGACGAAGGCGCGGGTGATTTCACGGGCGCGGTCGGCACGGAAGTTCATGAAGATCAGCGCATCGCCATCCTGCATGGGGGCGGCGGCACCGATGCGGGTCGCCTTGACGAACTCGTCGTTCTCGTCGCGAGCATAGGCGGCGGCCAGGGCTTCGGTGGCGCTGTCGGCGGTGAACTCGCCCTTGCCCTGAGTCATCAGGTCATAGGCTTGCTGTACGCGATCCCAACGGTTGTCACGGTCCATGGCGTAGTAACGGCCGATCATGGAGGCGAAGCGACCCTTGCCCAGGCGGGCGAACAGGGCATCGAACAGCTCGATGGAGGACTGGGCGGAACGCGGCGGTACGTCGCGGCCATCCAGGAAGGCGTGGAAGTAGATCTGCTCGGCGCCACGCTTGGCGGCCATCTCGATCATGCCCATGATGTGCTCTTCGTGGCTGTGTACGCCACCCGGGGACATCAGGCCCATGATGTGAACGGCTTTGCCCTTGCTTACTGCTGCGTCAACAGCCTTGGCCAGCTCAACGTTCTCGAAGAAGGGGCCGTCCTGGATGTCTTTGGAGATGCGGGTCAGTTCCTGATAGACGATGCGACCGGCGCCAATGTTGACGTGGCCCACTTCGGAGTTCCCCATCTGACCGTCCGGCAGACCCACGTCCAGGCCGGAGCCGGAGATCAGGGTGCTGGTGTAGTCACGGGCGAGACGGTCGAGGTTCGGGGTCTTGGCGGCAGCGACGGCGTTGTGCTCTTGCTTGGTGCTGTAGCCCCAACCGTCCATGATGACCAGAACCAAAGGTTTCTTAGCTGTTGACATAAGGCTATGTCCTCTCGGATAGGAATGAATTGCGGGAAGTGAAACTAGCGTAATATTACTACATCTGCCGAAATAGTCACCTGATAGCCAAGCCCGTCCGGCGGGGCCCGCACCCTGTTGCCGAGCTGTTTCTCCTTTGTCGCCGGCTTGTCGCATTGCACGACGAATCCTCGGTCAGGCCTGCCCGATACCGCTTTTTATGTTGCTGTCGCATCCCGTTTCCAGCCGATGGGAGCCGGCTCCCGCTTTGCCGCCAAGATGGCTGATCTTGGCTGGGTCCCCATGTATACTCGGGCACTTGTCTTGGTCCCTGGATAGTAGAAGATGCAAGAGTATTTGGATTTTGCGGCCCGCAACCCGCTGCTGACCGCAGCCTGGTTCGGCCTGGCGGGCACTCTGGTTTACACCACGGTGCGTGCCCGTTTTTCTCCGGTCAAGTCGGTGAACAACCACACCGCCACCCTGCTGATCAACCGTGAAAACGCCACCGTGGTGGACATTCGCAGTCAGGAAGAGTTTGCCAAGGGCCATCTGGCCGGGGCCCAGCACCTGCCGCTCAGCCAGATCCAGAGCAATAACCTGGGCCCGGTTGAAAAGCATAAAGATGCCCCCATCATAGTGGTGTGCGAGTCGGGGATGACCGCTGGTGGCGCGGGTCGCCAACTGAGCAAAGCCGGCTTCAAGCAGGTGTATGTGCTCAGCGGTGGCATGGCCCAGTGGCGTGCAGAAAATCTGCCGGTGACCAAAAAACGCTGATTTAAGGGCCTGCGCCCACCTATTTTCATAAAAAGGAATCAAACAAAATGGCTGAAGAGATCAACAACCAGGAAGTACAACCGGAATTCCACATCCAGCGCGTCTACACCAAGGACGTCTCCTTCGAAGCGCCGAACACTCCGCACATCTTCCAGAAAGAGTGGCAGCCGGACGTCAAGCTGGACATGGACACCAAGACCAACATCCTGGCCGACAGCGTCTATGAAGTGGTACTGACCCTGACCGTGACCTGCAAGCTGGAAACCGAAACTGCCTTCCTGTGCGAAGTACAGCAGGCCGGTATCTTCACCATCGGCAACCTGCCGGAGCCGCAACTGGCCCACTGCCTGGCTGCCTTCTGCCCGAACATCCTGTTCCCGTACGCCCGTGAAGCGGTGGCCAACCTGGTGAGCAAGGGTTCCTTCCCGCAGTTGAACCTGGCACCGGTCAACTTCGATGCCCTGTTTGCCCAGCACATGGCACAGGCTCAGGCCCAGCAGGCGACTGCGGAAGCCTGATAATGGCCGACCAGATCGCTATCTCGGTCTTGGGGGCGGGGTCTTACGGCTCCGCCCTTGCCATTTCTCTGGCGCGCAACGGTCATCCGACCCTGCTGTGGGGTCACGATCCCGCCCATGTCGCCGAGCTGGAACAGGACCGCTGCAACAAGGCATTCTTGCCGGATGTCCCCTTTCCCGCCGATCTGCAGCTGACCGCGGATCTGCAACAGGCTGTGCAAGCTGCCCCCGTACTGCTGCTGGTGGTGCCGAGCCATGTGTTCGGTCAGGTGCTGGCCAGGGTCAAGCCCTTCCTGCGCCCCGATACCCGTATCGCCTGGGCCACCAAGGGGCTGGAGCCGGACAGCGGCCGCCTGTTGCAGGACGTGGCGCGCGAGGTGCTGGGTGACGAGATGCCGCTGGCGGTCATCTCCGGCCCTACCTTCGCCAAGGAGCTGGCCGCCGGTTTGCCGACCGCCATCTCGGTGGCCTCGACCCACGACGATTTCGCCGACGATCTCTCCCTGCTGCTGCACTGTGGCCGTTCGTTCCGGGTCTATACCAATCCGGACTTCATCGGTTTGCAGCTGGGCGGGGCGGTCAAGAACGTCATCGCCATCGGCGCCGGTCTCTCCGACGGGCTGGGCTTTGGCGCCAACGCCAGGACCGCGCTCATCACCCGCGGTCTGGTAGAGATGCAGCGCCTCGGTGCCGCGCTCGGGGCCGATGCCAAGACCTTCATGGGGATGGCGGGGCTCGGGGACCTGGTGCTGACCTGTACCGACAACCAGTCGCGCAACCGTCGCTTCGGACTGGCCCTCGGGGCTGGCAAGGATGTCGATACCGCCATGGCCGAGATCGGTCAGGTGGTGGAAGGCTATCGCAACACCAAGGAGGTGCATCTGCTGGCGGCCCGCTGTGGCGTCGAGATGCCCATCTGCGAACAGATCTTCAAGGTGCTGTACGAAGGCAAGAATCCGAAAGAGGCGGCCATCGCCCTACTGTCGCGAGACAAGAAGGACGAATAATCTGCCTGCCGCAGAATGCAAAAGGCCTCGCCAGCTGGCGGGGCCTTTTCTTTGCAGCATGTCTTTACCACAAGGGCAGCAAATCAGTAGTAGGAGTGATCGCCGCGCTGGTGTTCGGTGGCATCCTTGACGCCGTTGAGCTCGCCCGGGAACTTCTCCAGCAGCTGCTTCTCGATCCCCTCTTTCAGGGTGTAATCGACCATGGAGCAACCGTTGCAACCACCGCCGAACTGCAGGATGGCCAGCTTGTCCTCGGTCAGCTCGACCAGGGTGACCTTGCCACCGTGACCGGCCAGCATGGGGTTCACCTCGGACATCAACACGTACTCTATACGGTCGATCAGGGGAGCGTCGTCGGCCACTTTGCGCATCTTGGCGTTCGGAGCTTTCAGGGTGAGCTGGGAGCCCATCTGATCGGTGACGAAGTCGATGGTGGCATCCACCAGGAAGGGGGCGCTCAGGGGGTCGACCAGGCAGTCGAAGCCGCTGAAGGGCAGGTGTTGATCTTCCGGATCGACCGCGTCGGGTGGGCAATATGATACGCCGCACTCGGCATTCTGGGTTCCCGGATTGACCACAAACACCCGGATATTGGTGCCGTCAGGCTGCTTTTCCAGCAATTTACGGAAATGGGCCTGGGCGGTGTCGGAAATGCTGATCATCACTATCCTCATAAACCTGAGTGTACGACTAGGGTATTCATGATAACTCTGTTGGCAAGGCTTGGGTAGCGTGCCGTTGGTTACTTGAGGTGCTTGAGGGTGCGACAGATGGCCCACACTTCCACCTTTGTGACTCCGCTCTCATGCAGCAGACGGGTGAGATGGCCGGCGGTCGCACCCGTGGTGACCACATCGTCGAGCAGCGCCACGTGCTGGTAGGCGTGGGGGCGGATCTGGAAGGCGCCGCGCAGATTGCGCCGCCGCTGGCCGGCACTGAGCTTGGTCTGCTGCGGCGTTGCCCTGACCCGGCGCAGCAGCCGATTATCGCAGGGGATGCCGGTCAGCTCGCCGAGGGCGCGGGCTATCTCTTCCGCCTGGTTGAAGCCACGCCACCACTGGCGCCACCAGTGCAGGGGGACCGGAATGATGGCCTCTGGCGGCTCGCGGCAATCCAGATGATCCGCCAGCACCCTGGCGAGCAGCGGGGCCAGCAGGATCTGGCCGGAATACTTCAGCCGTGGGATCAGCATGGGGTAGGGTGGCCGGTAGTCACCGATGACCTGCAGTCGCTCCCAGGGCGGCGGCCTGCGCTGGCAGCGACCGCAGATCGGCTCGCGCGCTTCATCCCGTGCCGGCAAGGGGGCAGCACACAACCGGCAGCTGTGGTCAACCTGCTGCAGGGCCTGTCGGCACCAGCTGCACAGCAAGGGGTCAGCATCGCAAGGTTGCTGGCAGAGCAGGCAGCTGCCCTGCCAGTCGGCATGACTGCCGAGGATCGGACTTGCTTTGGCGAGCAGCCGCTTTAACATGCTGACCCCAACAGAGTGAACAGGATCTTGAGTCTAGATGAGCGTATCGGTAGAGCGGTTTGGTCAGGGGCCCGATCTGGTGCTGTTGCACGGATGGGGAATGAATGGCGCGGTCTGGCACGGTATTGTCCCGGCCCTGGCGGCTCGCTATCGCGTCCATCTGGTGGATCTGCCCGGCTTTGGCAACAGCCCGCTGGCGGGTGAGGCCGAGTACAGTCTGCCCTGGCTGGCGGAACAAGTTGCTGCCATCCTGCCGGAGCAGTGCCATTTGTTGGGTTGGTCCCTCGGTGGTCTGGTGGCCAGCCAATTGGCCTTGAACCATCCCGAGCGACTGCACTCCTTGATCACGGTGGCCAGTTCCCCCTGTTTCATGGCCCGCGACGAGTGGCCGGGGATCGCCCCCAAGGTGCTGACCGGGTTCAACCAGATGTTGGCGGGGGACTTCAAGCAGACCATTGAACGCTTCCTGGCGATCCAGGCCATGGGCAGCGAACACGCCAGAGACGACATCCGTCAGCTGCGCCACTGGCTGGCGGAGCGTCCTGCTCCACAGCTGGCCGCGCTGGAGGCGGGGCTCGGTTTGCTGGCCGATGTCGATCTGCGCGATGAGCTGGTGCAGTTGAACCTGCCCTGGCTGCGGGTCTACGGCCGGCTGGATTCGCTGGTGCCCAAAGCCTCCATTCCTCTGCTGGACGAGCGCTACCCGGCCAGCCGCAGTGTGGTGCTGGAAAAGGCCTCACACGCGCCCTTTATTTCTCATCCACAGCAGTTCATTGAAATCATTGAACATTTTGTAGGTTGAAAAATAGCCAATTTGCTTCATTAATCCTCTGGGGTGACGGATAATTAATCCAGTGTCAGAGGAGAATTGTCATGCGTATAGATTCTGCATTGAACAGCGGTGTACAGGGGTTCCAGCGTGCGGAGCAGATCGCCGACAAGGCATCCAATCAGATCGCCAGGCTCAACACCCCGAGCGGTGACAAGGTGCAGTTGCCCGAGGAACTGGTGAACCTCAAGAGTGCCGAGGTGCAGGCCGGTGCCTCCGCCAAGGTGATCCAGACCGCCAGCGACATGATGGGAACCCTGATCGACATCCGGGTGTGACATGAACATCAATGTCAGTCTGCCAACCATCATTCCCAACCAGCTGCAACCGCAGACGGAATCGGCACGTACTGACAATCGCCGCGCAGCCCTCATCCCCCAGAGCCGCCAGACCGAGGCCTTCAATGCCGAGCCCGAGGTCGGCTCCCAGAAAGACAAATCCAGATCCACTCAGGCCAACGCCAATCAGACCTCCCAGCAGGCACGGGAGGGCTCCCAGACCGGCAACCCGCAGGCTGCCGTCGACAACCGTTTCGTCGAGGCCACCGGTGAAGACGGCCAACGCAACAAGCAGCAGGATCCCAAACAACAAGAACAGCAGCAGAAACAGGAGCTGCAGGTCAAGGAGCTGGCAGACAGGGATCAGGAGGTGCGAACCCACGAGCAGGCGCATCAGAGCACCGGCGGTCAGTATGCCGGCAGCCCGACCTATCAGTTTGCCATGGGGCCGGATGGCAAACGCTATGCCACCGGTGGCGGCGTTTCCATCGACATCAGCGTCATTCCCGGCGACCCCAGGGCCACCGTCGCCAAGATGCAGCAGGTACGTGCCGCCGCACTGGCGCCGGCACAACCCTCCTCCCAGGACCTGAGTGTGGCAAGGAGTGCCGCGGCCAAGGAGGCACAGGCCCGCAAGGCGCTGATCTCTGCCGATCCGGACTCCACCTTGAAGGCCGATGGCAGTGCCAAGACCGGGGTGTTGAATGGCTACATGGAGCAGCGCAACCAGGTCATCGCCCAGCGCTATCAGCAGGCGGTCAAGCCAGCGACTCCGCAGAGCTTCAACCTGAGCGTCTGAGCCTGGCAATTCCCCCTGTTTTTCCCCCGCAAGCGACTATTTGCAACTACTCTGAGGGGTAATCCCATCCACACTCACAGGAGTCGTCATGCACTTTGATGAAGTCAAACCGGAAGATTTTGCCAACTTCTCCCGTGTCCCTCCGCCGCACCTCCAGATGGAGCAGTTTTTGATGCAGCTCGGTGGGGGCGGTACCGAAGGCACCCATTTCAAGAAGAAGGTGATGCTGGCGGCAGGGTGGAGTCATACCGGCGTCGTCTCTTATGGCAAATATCCGCAAGAGGCCTGCAAGGCATTCAACCGGCTGCGGGAGGTGCTGGCGGCCCATCAGGAGGCCGACGCCATTCTGAGCGCACTGGCCGAGTGAAGCGGCTGCACCACCGGCACAAAAAAGCCCCTCGCGGGGCTTTTTGCATTCTGGGGGCTTATTTCTTCAGTTTGGAGAGAGCGGCGGCAAAGGCGTTGCCCATGGCGCCGTCGGTCGGGGCGCTCTGACGGGCGGCCTGTTTCGGCTTGGCGTTGCCGGTGTGGTGGCGCGGCTCGGCCGGTTTGCGCGCCGGCTGGCCGGCCTTCTCATCCAGACGCATGGTCAGGCTGATGCGCTTGCGCGGTACGTCCACCTCCAGCACCTTGACCCGGACGATGTCGCCGGCCTTGACCACCTCGCGAGGATCCTTGACGAAGCGATCGGTCAAGGAGGAGATGTGCACCAGGCCGTCCTGATGGACGCCGATGTCGACGAAGGCACCGAAGTTGGTGACGTTGGTGACCACCCCTTCCAGCACCATCTCGGGCACCAGATCGCTGATTTTCTCCACCCCTTCTTTGAAGGTGGCGGTCTTGAACTCGGGGCGCGGGTCGCGGCCCGGCTTGTCCAGCTCGCCGATGATGTCGGTGACGGTGGGCACGCCAAACTGCTCATCGGTGTAGTCGGCGGGTTTGAGGGTGCGCAGCAGGCTGCTGTTGCCGAGCAGGCCGTCCACGGTCTGCTCCAGTTTGGCGAGGATCCGCTCCACCACAGGGTAGGATTCCGGGTGTACCGCCGAGCCGTCCAGCGGGTTGCTGCCGCCACGAATGCGCAGGAAGCCGGCACACTGCTCGAATGCCTTGGGGCCGAGCCGGCTCACTTTCAGCAGTTGCTGGCGGTGCTGGAAGGCGCCGTGTTCGTCCCGGTAGGCGACGATGTTCTGGGCCAGAGTCTGGGAGAGGCCGGAGACCCGGTTGAGCAGGGCGACCGAGGCGGTATTCACATCCACCCCCACCGCGTTCACGCAATCCTCGACCACCGCATCGAGCCGGCGGGCCAGCTGGCTCTGGCCGACATCGTGCTGATACTGACCGACGCCGATGCTCTTGGGATCGATCTTGACCAGCTCGGCCAGCGGATCCTGCAGGCGGCGGGCGATGGAGACGGCGCCGCGCAGGGAGACGTCGAGATCCGGGAATTCCTGGGAGGCAAGCTCGGAAGCGGAGTAGACCGATGCCCCCGCTTCACTCACCACGATCTTCTGGGCCTTGGTGGCCGGGTAGCGCTCGAACAGATCGCTCACC
The DNA here is from genome assembly GCF_027707805.1 of Aeromonas sp. QDB20. Lineage (NCBI taxonomy): Bacteria > Pseudomonadati > Pseudomonadota > Gammaproteobacteria > Aeromonadales > Aeromonadaceae > Aeromonas > Aeromonas sp. QDB20. The sequence continues at coordinate 107,682 of NZ_JAPCJC010000011.1, forward strand.
AGGCGGTCGGTTTCCCGCGAGGCGGTGCCGTTGCCGATGCTGATGAGTTCGACCTTGTGCTTCTGGCACAGCTCGCTCAGGGTCTTGAGGCTCTGGTCAACCTGGCGCTTGGGTTCGAACGGATAGATGGTCGCGGTATCGACCAGCTTGCCTGTGGCATCCACCACGGCCACCTTGACCCCGGTACGGATGCCGGGATCCAGCCCCATAGTGCATCGCATTCCCGCCGGTGCCGCCATCAACAGATCCTTGAGGTTCATGGCGAACACCTTGATCGCCTCCTCTTCCGCCGACTCGCGGATGCGGCCAATGAGCTCGGTCTCCATCTGCAGGGAGAGCTTGATCTTCCAGGTCCAGCTCACCACCCCCTGCAGCCACTTGTCGGCCGGGCGACTCTGCAGGTTCAGTCTGAGGTGATGGGCGATGATCCCCTCGCAGGGGCTGGCGCTCTCGTCGTCACCGGTGACCAGCGCCAGGTTGAGGATCCCCTCGTTGCGGCCGCGCAGCATGGCCAGCACCCGGTGGGAGGGGGCCTTGTGCAGCGGCTCGTCGTGCTCGAAGTAGTCCTTGAATTTGGCCCCTTCCTGCTCCTTGCCTGCCACCACGCGGGCGCGCAGGGTGGCGTTTTGCCACACATAGTCCCGCAGCTTCTCAAGGAGATCCGCCTGCTCGGCGAAGCGCTCCATCAGGATGTAGCGGGCACCGTCGAGGGCGGCCTTGTTGTCGCTGATCCCCTGCTCGGCGTTGAGGAAACGGGCCGCCTCCTGTTCGGGATCTTTCATCGGGTCGCTCAGCAGCAGGTCTGCCAATGGTTCCAGCCCCGCCTCGATGGCCATCTGCCCCTTGGTGCGGCGCTTGGGTTTGTAGGGGAGGTAGAGATCTTCCAGCCTGGTCTTGCTGTCGGCCTCGTTCAGCTCGCGGGCCAGCTCGGGGGTCAGCTTGCCCTGCTCTTCGATGGAGCGCAGGATCACCTGGCGGCGATCCGCCAGTTCGCGCAGGTAACCGAGCCGGCTCTCCAGGGTGCGCAGCTGGCTGTCGTCCAGACCGCCAGTCACCTCTTTGCGGTAACGGGCGATGAAGGGGACGGTGGCGCCTTCGTCCAGCAGGCGAACGGCGGCCTGCACCTGTTCCGGGCGGGCATTCAGCTCACCGGCAATCTGATGTTCTATTACGTGGCTTTGCATCGAGGGTCTCTGTGGTCGGGTCCAGAACAACGGGCTGGCGCGAGGGCGATGTCGCCGGGCAAGAGGCTGTCAGGGCGGTACTCAAGGTATCAGCCAGGCCACTGCCGCGCGGGCCGGTTGGCGCCGCAAGGCGCCGGGTGTGAGCACTATATGGGGTAGGACAGCGGGATGCCAGCCCTGGTAGAGAGGGCGGTGTCCTCCCTGGATGAGAGGCGGAACAAACCCATGCTGGCTGTGGTAGCCGGTTGGCAGGGCAGGTGGCTGTGGCGTGACAGCGGCTTATTTGGGATAGCTGATCTCATTGATGTACCAGCAGGCGTCACCGACTGGCGTACGCACTATGGCCTCGTCACCCACCTCTTTCTTGAGCAGGGCGCGGGCCATGGGGGAGTCGATGGAGATGTAATCCTTGCGCTCGAAGATTTCGTCATAGCCGACGATGCGAAAACGCTTGGTCTCTCCCTCCTCGTTTTCCACCTCGACCCAGGCGCCGAAGAAGACCTTGCCCTCCTGGGCGGGGGAGTAGTCGACGATCCCCAGCTCCTCGAGGCACTTGCGCAGGTAACGGACCCGCCGATCGATCTCCCGCAGCCGCTTCTTGTTGTACTGGTAATCCGCATTCTCGCTGCGATCGCCGAGGCTGGCCGCCCAGGCCACTTTGCGGGTGGTCTCGGGGCGCTCCTCGCGCCAGAGGAAATCGAGCTCCTGCTTGAGCTTGTTGTAGCCTTCACGGGTGATCAACTTGGTCTTCATGGAGGGTCCCTGTGTCGATGGGGCGGATGAGCCTCTTATGGCTCGGCAGATCTTATCCGCTGTCGCCTTGCTGTCGAGCAAAAACTGGCGGGCCGGATGACTCTGGGGGCAGGGGAAAAGTGGCGTCATGCCGGCAGCACGGGCAATAACCGGTAACATATTTATGCTTTGCCGTTACGAGTCCGGGCTCTAGTATTGGCAGCATATCGAGAGGAGAGGCAAGCAATGAGTCAGCAATACAAGGTTCTGGTCGTCGACGATGATTTGAAATTACGTTCCCTGCTGGAGCGCTACCTGACCGAACAGGGGTTCGTGGTTCGGGGCGTCGCCAATGGCGAACAGGCCGACCGCCTGCTGACCCGAGAGAACTTCAGCCTGATGGTGCTCGACCTGATGCTGCCGGGGGAAGACGGCCTCTCCATCTGTCGCCGCCTGCGCGAGGCTGGCAACCAGATCCCGGTGCTGATGCTGACCGCCAAGGGGGATGAGGTGGACCGCATCGTCGGCCTCGAGATGGGAGCCGATGATTACCTGCCCAAGCCGTTCAATCCTCGTGAGCTGCTGGCCCGGATCCGCGCCGTGCTGCGCCGCCACACCGTCGAGTTGCCGGGCGCCCCCTCTACCGCCGAGAAGGTGGTTAGCTTTGGCAGCTACCAGCTCAACCTGGCAACCCGTGAGTTGAGTCGCGATGGCGATCCGGTGGCACTGACCAGCGGCGAATTCGCCGTGCTCAAGGTGCTGGTGAGCCATCCGCGCGAGCCTCTCTCCCGCGACAAGCTGATGAACCTGGCCCGCGGTCGCGAATATACCGCCACAGAGCGCAGCATCGATGTGCAGGTTTCCCGCCTGCGCCGCCTGCTGGAGCAGGACCCGGCGCAGCCTCGTTATCTGCAGACCGTCTGGGGTCTGGGCTATGTGTTCGTGCCGGACGGTGACGGCGAATGAAGAAAGTGAGCAGCATGTTCTCCCGCATGCTCTGGTTTTTGGCCGCCGTGCTGGTGGTCTATCAGTTTGTCTCCTATGCCACCTTCTACAACTATCTGCTGGCGCCGACCGTCAAACAGATCAGCCACCTGCTGGCCAATCAGGTCAAGCTCATCTTCCCGGTCGAGAGCAACCAGCTGGCGCTCAGTGAAGATGCCGAGGCGCTGGTTTACGTGGCGACCGGCAGCGACATCTATACCCAGACCGAGGCGGAGCAGCACGGGCTCAAGGAGTCCAAACCCTACACCTATCTGGAAGAGAGCATCAGTCGCGAGCTGGGGGGCAAGACCAAGGTGCGGGTCGAGATCCAGGACCACTACATCATCTGGATCCAGCCGCCCCAGGCCAACAAGGTGTGGGTGCGCATCCCGCTGACCGAGATCGAGGATGACGACATCGAGCCGCTGATCCTCTACATGAGCGTGCTGCTGGTGGTGACCCTGTTCGCGGCCTGGCGGTTTGCCCGCCAGCTGGTGCGGCCGCTGGAGGAGCTGGAGGCGGGGGCCGTGGCGGTTGCCCGCGGCAACTTCCCCGATGCGCTGGGGGAGCAGGGCTCGCGGGAGGTGCGCCGGCTGACCCGCACCTTCAACCACATGTCGAGCTCCATCAAGAGCCTTATCGAAGAGCGAAACATGATGATGGCGGGCGTTTCCCACGATCTGCGTACGCCGCTGACCCGTATCCGGCTGGCGACCGAGATGATGTCCTCAGGGGATGAGTATCTCAAGGAGAGCATCAACGCGGACATCGACGAATCGAACGGCATCATCGACCAGTTCATCGATTACATTCGCCCGGACGAGGGGCTGGATACCCAGCCGGTGGACCTGACCCAGCTGATCCACGATGTGCTGCTGGTGCAGACCGACCAGGGGCTGGAGGTGGAGCTCGAGCTGCCAGCCGAGGCGGTGCGGGTCGCCTGCAACCCCATCAGTATCCGGCGCATCCTCAACAACCTGTCGGGCAATTCGTTGCGCTACGGGGCGAGCCGGCTGCAGGCCGAGCTCAAGGATGACGGTCACTGGGTCCGGCTGCGCTTGTCAGATGACGGCCCCGGCATTCCGGAACAGGATTATTACCGGGTACTCAAGCCCTTCACCCAGGGCAACGAGGCGCGTACCGGCAGCGGCAGTGGGCTGGGGCTGGCCATCGTCGCCAAGATCGTCTCCCAGCATCACGGCACCATCAGGCTGGGGCGTGCCGAGCAGGGGGGCTTGCTGGTGGAGATCCGGCTGCCCAAGAACCAGCCGCTGGAGTGGATTGATTGAACGAAGGGCGCATCCGTGGATGCGCCCTTCTGCATTGTCAGGCCTGCGGCTCGGTTGCCTTGCGGTAACGCTTGCCGTATTTCAGCTGCTGGATCAGCAGGGCGGCGACGATGAGCGCCAACCCGATGGGGGTGGCCGGGTGAATTGTCTCGCCGATCAACAGGTTGAGCAGCACCAGCGAGGCAAACGGCGAGATGAAGATTAGATTGCTGATGGGGGCCGTGTTGGTGGCGTGGCGTAGCGCCATCAGCCAGAGCACGAAGCCGAAGCCCATCTCGAACAACCCCACGTAGATGGCGCCGGCCCACCCCTGCCAGGCGGTCATGGCAAAATCGGAGAGCAGCCAGGTCGCCACGACGATGAACGGCAGGCTGATGATGAAGCCGAGCAGCAGGCTGACGATGGGATCTCCCTGATTGCGGGTGTTGAGGATCCAGTAGCCGGCCCAGATGAGGGTTGACACCAGCGCCAGCGTCACGCCGAGGGGGCTGTCGAACTGCAGACCGAACACATCCCCTCTGGTCGCGATCACCAGAGCACCGAAGTATCCCAGCACGATGGCCACCCCGTCGCGGCGGCGCAGCTTCTGGCCGAGGAAGGGGACGGCCAGCAGACTGAGGGTGATGGCCCAGGTGTAGTTGAGGGTCTGCGCCTGCTGGGCGGGCAGCAGATCATACGCCTTGAACAGCAGCAGGTAATAGAGGAAGGGGTTGAGCACCCCCAGCGCCAGATAGTAGAGGGGGCGGCCCTTGATGTAGCTGAGCAGCAGCGGCAGCTTGCCCTGACAGGCCACGATCACCCCCAGCGTCAGGGTCGAGGTGCAGGCCGCGACCAGCAACAGCTGCACCGGCTCGAAGTAGGTGAGAGAGATCTTGAAGGCGCTGGCCACCGTCGACCAGAGGGCGACGGCGCAGAGGCCATATTGATAGGCTTTTTTCTGATCTTTGAGCATGAGAAATCGTTCCGGTGATCAAGGCTGTGGCACAGTCTACCAGCCTGTTTGCAACATTGTCGTTACCCGCGCCGGACGGGGGATCATGTGGCGGCGGCAGAGATCCATCCGTCACATAAAATTGTGCACATTCTGTTCGCCTTCCCTTGCGCAAATTGAAAAAATCCGTATAATCCCCTCCGCTTACCCATGAGGTAAGCCAGACGATATGTCTGCTTGCTGAGTTTTTCGCTTGCGAAGGCCAGCCATACAGTCTCCCCGATATGGGGAGAAACGTGAAAAATCACACCTCTGGCGGGAGTAATCTCGGTCGGGCGGTGTTGATTTATGTTCTTTTATCTATTGGAGCTCTGTCAATGCAGAACCAAAGAATCCGTATCCGCCTGAAGGCTTTTGATCATCGCCTGATCGATCAATCCACTGCGGAAATCGTTGAAACTGCTAAGCGCACTGGCGCGCAGGTTCGCGGTCCTATCCCGCTGCCGACTCGCAAAGAGCGTTTCACCGTTCTGATCTCCCCGCACGTCAACAAAGACGCGCGTGATCAGTACGAGATCCGCACTCACAAGCGTCTGGTAGACATCGTTGAGCCGACTGACAAGACCGTAGACGCTCTGATGCGTCTGGATCTGGCAGCTGGTGTAGACGTCCAGATCAGCCTGGGTTAATTACGGAAAGAGGTTGATAACAATGACAATCGGTCTTGTAGGTCGCAAAGTGGGTATGACTCGCATCTTCACTGAAGATGGCGTTTCTATCCCCGTGACTGTTATCGAAGTTGAAGCTAACCGTGTAACTCAGGTCAAATCTGTAGAAACCGACGGCTACAACGCTATTCAGGTTACCACTGGCTCCAAGAAAGCTAGCCGCGTAACCAAGCCGGAAGCTGGCCACTTCGCCAAAGCTGGTGTAGAAGCCGGTCGTGGTCTGTGGGAATTCCGCCTGAACAACGGTGAAACTTTCACTGTTGGTAGCGAGCTGAAAGTAGATCTTCTCGCTGACGTTAAGCTGGTAGACGTTACCGGCACATCCAAGGGTAAAGGTTTTGCCGGTACTGTTAAGCGCTGGAACTTCCGCACCCAGGATATGACCCACGGTAACTCTCTGTCCCACCGTGTACCTGGCTCCATCGGTCAAAACCAGACCCCGGGCCGTGTATTCAAGGGCAAAAAGATGGCTGGTCACATGGGTGCTGAGCGTGTAACGACTCAGAACCTGGAACTGGTTCGTGTTGACGCTGAACGCAACCTGCTGCTCATCAAAGGCGCAGTACCGGGTGCAACCAACGGCAACGTGATCGTTAAACCTGCCGTCAAAGCGTAACGTCTGAGGAGATAGTAATGGAATTGGTAATGAAAGACGCCAAGAGCGCTCTTGAAGTTTCCGAGACTACCTTCGGGCGCGAATTCAACGAAGCTCTGGTTCACCAGGTTGTCGTTGCTTATGCCGCTGGTGCCCGTCAGGGTACTCGTGCGCAGCTGACTCGCTCTGAAGTGTCTGGTGGCGGCAAAAAGCCGTGGCGTCAGAAGGGTACTGGTCGTGCCCGTGCTGGCTCCATCCGTTCGCCCATTTGGCGTTCCGGTGGTGTGACTTTTGCTGCTAAGCCGCAAGATCACAGCCAGAAAGTAAACAAGAAGATGTACCGCGGCGCTATCCGTAGCATCCTGTCCGAGCTGGTACGTCAAGAGCGCCTGATCGTTGTTGAGAAGTTCGGCATCGAAGCTCCGAAAACCAAAGAACTGATCGCCAAGCTGAAAGAAATGGAACTGTCTGACGTTCTGATCGTGACTGCTGAAGTCGATGAGAACCTGTTCCTGGCTGCTCGTAACCTGTACAAAGTTGACGTGCGTGACGTTGCCGGTATCGACCCGGTCAGCCTGATCGCTTTCGACAAGGTTCTGATGACTGCTGACGCAGTTAAGCAAATCGAGGAGATGCTGGCATGATCCGTGAAGAGCGTCTGCTGAAAGTTCTGAAGGCTCCGCACATCTCTGAAAAGAGCACCATGGTCGCAGAAAAGCAGAACACTATCGTGTTCAAAGTTGCTGTTGATGCCACCAAGGCGGAAGTCAAAGCTGCAGTTGCGAAACTGTTCGAGGTCGAAGTTGAGACCGTCCGTACCCTGAACATGAAGGGTAAGACCAAGCGCGCAGGTGCACGCGTAGGCCGTCGTTCCGATTGGAAAAAGGCTTATGTGACCCTGAAAGCTGGTCAGGACATCGACTTCATGGGCGCAGCCGAGTAAGAGGAGTTCTGAAAAATGGCAATCGTTAAGTGCAAGCCTACTTCTCCGGGCCGCCGCCACGTCGTCAAGATCGTCAACCAAGACCTGTACAAGGGCAAGCCCTTTGCAGCTCTGCTGGACAAGAAAGACAAGTCCGGTGGTCGTAACAACAACGGCCGCATCACCACCCGTCACATCGGCGGTGGTCACAAGCAACACTACCGTATCGTCGACTTCAAGCGCGACAAAGACGGTATCCCGGCCAAAGTAGAGCGCCTGGAATACGATCCGAACCGTACCGCAAACATCGCCCTGGTGCTGTATGCAGACGGTGAGCGTCGTTACATCCTGGCTCCGAAAGGCCTGAAAGCTGGTGATGCAATCGCTTCTGGTGCTGATGCCGCAATCAAGGTAGGTAACACCCTGCCGATGCGCAACATCCCGGTCGGTTCTACCGTTCACGCTGTTGAGATGAAGCCTGGTAAAGGTGCCCAGCTGGCTCGTTCCGCTGGTACTTTCATCCAGATCCTGGCTCGTGAAGGTAACTATGTAACTCTGCGTCTGCGTTCCGGCGAAGTACGTAAAGTTCTGGCCGAGTGCCGCGCCACCATCGGTGAAGTTGGTAACTCCGAGCACATGCTGCGTCAACTGGGTAAAGCCGGTGCAAACCGCTGGCGTGGTATTCGTCCGACCGTTCGCGGTATGGCGATGAACCCGGTAGACCACCCGCACGGTGGTGGTGAGGGTCGTAACAAGGGCATGCAGCCTGTGTCCCCATGGGGCCAGAAGGCTAAAGGCTTCAAGACCCGTAAGAACAAGCGTACCGACAAGTACATCGTACGTCGTCGTAACAAGTAATTGTTAACATAGAGGAATCACCATGCCACGTTCTCTCAAGAAGGGTCCATTTATCGACCTGCACTTGCTGAAGAAGGTAGAGAAAGCGGTGGAAAGCGGGGATAAAAAGCCGGTTAAGACCTGGTCCCGTCGTTCAATGATCATCCCGAACATGATCGGTTTGACCATCGCTGTCCATAATGGTCGTCAGCACGTTCCGGTTTTCGTTACCGAAGAAATGATCGGTCACAAACTGGGTGAATTCGCACCTACTCGTACTTATCGCGGCCATGCTGCTGATAAGAAGGCTAAGAAGCGCTAAGGGATAAATGATGGAAGCTATCGCTAAACACCGTTATGCCCGTACTTCTGCCCAGAAAGCTCGTCTGGTAGCCGATCAAGTACGTGGTCTGTCCGTAGACAAGGCTCTGAACATCCTGACCTTCAGCCCGAAAAAGGCTGCAGTTCTGGTGAAGAAAGTGCTGGAATCTGCCATTGCAAACGCTGAGCACAACGAAGGCGCCGACATCGACGCCCTGCGTGTTGCTACTATCATGGTCGACGAAGGTCCCTCCATGAAGCGCATCCGTCCTCGTGCCAAAGGTCGCGCGGATCGTATCCTCAAGCGTACCGCTCACATCACCGTAGTGGTATCCGACGCTAAGGCTGGGAGATAAGCAATGGGTCAGAAAGTACATCCTAATGGCATTCGCCTGGGTATTACCAAGCCTTGGAATTCTACCTGGTTCGCGAACACCAAAGACTTCGCTGACAACCTGTACAGCGATTTTCAAGTACGCCAGTTCCTGACCAAGGAACTGAAAAACGCGTCCTTGTCCAAGATCACCATCGAGCGTCCGGCCAAGAGCATCCGTGTGACCATTCACACCGCTCGTCCGGGTGTTGTGATCGGTAAGAAAGGCGAAGACGTTGAAAAACTGCGCAAAGCTGTAGCCACTATTGCTGGCGTGCCTGCTCAGATCAACATTTCCGAAGTCCGCAAGCCGGAGCTGGATGGCAAACTGGTTGCCGACAGCATCACTTCCCAGCTGGAGCGTCGCGTAATGTTCCGTCGTGCTATGAAGCGCGCCGTACAAAACGCCATGCGCCTGGGTGCCAAGGGCATCAAGGTGGAAGTTTCCGGTCGTCTGGGCGGCGCTGAAATCGCGCGTACCGAATGGTACCGTGAAGGTCGTGTGCCCCTGCACACCCTGCGTGCCGACATCGACTACGCAACTTCTGAAGCCCACACCACTTACGGTGTGATCGGCGTTAAAGTTTGGATCTTCAAGGGCGAAGTTCTGGGCGGTCTGGCTGCTGTCAACGCTGCCGCTGCTCAAGAGCAAGCTCCTGCGAAGCCCAAGCGTGACAACAAGCGCCGCGCTGCCAAGTAAGGAGATTCGGTAAATGTTGCAACCAAAGCGTACTAAATTCCGCAAGACCCACAAGGGTCGTAACCGCGGTCTGGCCAACTCTGGTAACGAAGTATCCTTCGGTACCTTTGGCCTGAAGGCGACATCCCGTGGCCAGCTGACTGCTCGTCAAATCGAAGCAGCCCGTCGTGCCATGACCCGTCACGTTAAGCGTCAGGGTAAGATCTGGATCCGTGTGTTCCCGGACAAGCCGATTACCGAAAAGCCCCTCGAAGTTCGTATGGGTAAAGGTAAGGGTAACGTGGAATACTGGGTTTGCCCGATCCAGCCTGGCAAGGTTCTGTACGAGATGGACGGTGTACCTGAGGCTCTGGCGCGTGAAGCGTTCGCCCTGGCCGCAGCCAAGCTGTCTGTTCAGACCACTTTCGTAATTAAGACGGTGATGTGATGAAAGCCCAAGATCTGCGTCAAAAGAGCGTCGAAGAACTGAACCAGGAGCTGCTGGGCCTGCTGCGCGAGCAATTCAACATGCGCATGCAAGCTTCCACCGGCCAGCTGGCTCAGACTCACACTCTGAAACAAGTGCGTCGTGACGTCGCACGTATCAAGACTGTACTGACTGAGAAGGCAGGTGCGTAATGACTGATAAAATCCGTACTCTGCAGGGTCGTGTAATCAGCGACAAGATGGACAAGTCCATCACTGTCGCCATCGAGCGCAAGGTAAAGCACCCGATCTACGGTAAGATCATCAAGCGCACTACCAAGCTGCACGTGCATGACGAAAACAACGAATGCAAAGCTGGCGACCTCGTGGAAATCCGCGAATGCCGCCCGCTGTCCAAGACCAAGTCCTGGACCCTGGTTGCCGTTGTAGAAAAGGCCTAATCGGTACTTTGTAGTCTAAACGGCCCCTTGATGGGGCCGTTTGTTTTTTAGGCTACCTTTTCTAAAAATCCTGTGTTATAGTTTCGCGCCTTTTGAAGGCAGCCAGATCCCGAGAGGGATAAGAAGTAAACAAAGCGGAGCACTAAGATGATCCAGATGCAAAGTATGCTGGGTGTTGCCGACAACTCCGGCGCTCGCAGTGTAATGTGTATTAAGGTTCTGGGTGGTTCGCACCGCCGTTACGCCGGCATCGGCGACATCATCAAGGTTTCCATCAAGGAAGCTATTCCTCGCGGTAAAGTGAAGAAAGGTGATGTGTATAACGCGGTGGTCGTACGCACCCGTAAAGGCGTTCGTCGTCCGGACGGCTCTGTCATCCGTTTCGACAACAATGCGGCTGTGTTGCTTAACAACAACCAGCAGCCGATCGGTACTCGTATTTTTGGCCCGGTGACCCGTGAACTGCGTAATGAGAAGTTCATGAAGATTGTGTCCCTGGCACCCGAAGTACTGTAAGGAGTCGAACGATGGCAGCTAAAATCCGTCGCGAAGACGAAGTGATTGTTCTTACCGGCAAAGACAAGGGCAAGCGTGGCAAAGTCACTCAAGTTCTGATTGCTAAAGGTAAGGTAATCGTGGAAGGCATCAACCAGGTGAAGAAACACCAGAAGCCGGTACCCGCACTGGGTCAGGCTGGCGGTATCGTCACCAAAGAAGCCCCCATCGATGTATCTAACGTAGCGCTGTTCAACTCTGCCACTGGCAAAGCTGACCGCGTTGGTTTCCGGATTGAAGACGGCAAAAAAGTTCGCTTCTTCAAATCCACCGGCGAACTTGTGAAGTAATTGGAGTTTAACGATGGCGAAACTGCATGATTACTACAAATCAGATGTAGTAAATGAACTGACCAAGCAGTTCGGTTACAAGACTATCATGCAAGTCCCTCGGATCGAGAAAATCACCCTGAACATGGGTGTTGGTGAAGCGATCTCTGACAAGAAATTGCTGGAAAATGCTGCTGCCGATATGGCTGCCATTTCCGGTCAGAAGCCGCTGATCACCAAAGCTCGCAAATCTGTTGCGGGCTTCAAGATTCGTGAAGGCTACCCGATAGGTTGTAAAGTAACCCTGCGTGGCGAGCGTATGTGGGAGTTCCTGGAACGGCTGATTTGCATCTCCGTACCGCGTATCCGTGACTTCCGTGGCCTGAACGCTAAAGCGTTCGACGGTCGTGGTAACTACTCCATGGGCGTGCGTGAGCAAATCATCTTCCCGGAAATCGACTATGACAAGGTCGATCGCGTTCGTGGTCTGGATATCACCATCACCACTTCCGCGAATACCGATGAAGAAGGCCGTGCTCTGCTGGCTGCCTTTAACTTCCCATTCCGCAAGTAAGGTTAGGGTTATGGCTAAAACATCCATGAAAGCACGTGAAGTAAAGCGTGCGAAGCTGGTAGCCAAGTACGCGACCAAGCGTGCCGAGCTCAAAGCTATCATCGTTGATATGAACGCTTCTGAAGAAGCGCGTTGGGATGCTGTTCTGCAACTGCAACAGCTGCCCCGTGATTCCAGTCCGTCCCGTCAGCGTAACCGTTGCAACATTACTGGTCGTCCGCACGGTTTCCTGCGTAAGTTTGGTCTGTCCCGCATCAAGGTGCGTGAGCATGCCATGAAGGGCGAAATTCCGGGCCTGAAAAAGGCCTCTTGGTAAAGAATCTCGGGAGTTAGACTATGAGCATGCAAGATCCGATCGCGGATATGCTGACCCGCATCCGTAACGGTCAGGCGGCGAGCAAAGTTGCGGTTTCCATGCCTTCTTCCAAGCTGAAAGTGGCTATTGCCAAAGTGCTGAAAGAAGAAGGTTACATCGCTGGCTACTCCGTAGCTGGTGACGTGAAACCGGAACTGGAAATTGAACTGAAATATTTCCAGGGCAAGCCGGTTGTAGAACTGATCCAACGCGTGAGCCGTCCCGGCCTGCGTATTTACAAGCGCACTACTGATCTGCCGAAAGTTATGGGCGGTCTCGGTGTTGCTATCGTGTCCACGTCTAAAGGTGTGATGACTGACCGTGCTGCCCGTAAAGCAAGCATGGGCGGTGAGATCATCTGCTACGTCGCTTAATAGGAGGTAGGAAATGTCTCGTGTTGCTAAGGCACCCGTCACTATTCCTGCTGGCGTAGAGGTGACTCTGAACGGCCAGGAACTGTCCATCAAAGGTGGTAAAGGTTCCCTGGTTCGCTCTATTCACGCCGGTGTAGAAGTGACCAAAGAAGACAATGTACTGAAGTTCGCCCCGCGCGACGGCATCGCTGGTGCTGACGCTCAGGCCGGTACTGCCCGTGCATTGGTCAACAACATGGTAATCGGTGTTACCCAAGGCTTCGAGCGCAAGCTGCAGCTGGTTGGTGTAGGTTATAAAGCCTCCATCAAGGGCAATGCTGTTGCGCTGGCTCTGGGCTTCTCTCACCCGGTAGAGCATGCGCTGCCGGCTGGTGTGACCGCTGAGTGCCCGACTGCCACAGAAATCGTTCTGCGTGGTGTCGACAAGCAGCTGGTTGGCCAAGTCGCCGCCGATATCCGTGCTTACCGCGCTCCGGAGCCCTACAAGGGCAAGGGTGTACGCTATGCCAACGAGCAAGTGCGTACTAAAGAAGCTAAGAAGAAGTAAGGTAACACTATGGACAAGAAAGCAGCTCGTCTCCGTCGTGCTACTCGTGCTCGGAAAAAGATGCAGGAACTGGGAGCTACCCGTCTGGTTGTTCACCGTACCCCGCGTCACATCTATGCGCAGGTTATTGCAGCCAACGGTTCCGAAGTTCTGGCCTCTGCTTCCACAGTAGAGAAGGCCATCAGTGAAGCTCTGAAATACACCGGTAACGCAGATGCTGCTACCGCTGTAGGTAAGGCTATCGCCGAGCGTGCCATTGCCAAAGGCGTTCAGAACGTATCTTTCGATCGTTCCGGTTTCAAGTATCACGGTCGCATCGCTGCTCTGGCAGCTGCTGCACGTGACGCTGGTCTTCAGTTCTAAGCTAGGAGTCGAAGATGGCTAAAGTCGAATCTCAAGCCGGCGAACTGCAAGAAAAGCTGATTGCAGTAAACCGTGTTTCGAAAACTGTTAAAGGTGGTCGTATCATGTCCTTCACCGCGCTGACCGTGGTGGGTGATGGTAACGGCCGTGTAGGTTACGGTTACGGTAAAGCCCGTGAAGTTCCGGCCGCTATTCAAAAAGCGATGGAACAGGCTAAGCGTAACCTGAACAAGGTTGAGCTGAACAACGGCACCCTGCACCACCCGGTGAAAGGTGTTCACTCCGGTTCCACCGTGTTCATGAAGCCGGCCTCTCAAGGTACTGGTATCATCGCAGGCGGCGCTATGCGTGCCGTTCTGGAAGTTGCTGGTATCCACAACGTGCTGGCTAAGACCTACGGTTCCACCAACCCAATCAACGTTGTTCGCGCCACTGTAGACGCTCTGGTTCAGGGTCAATCCCCGGAACAGATCGCTGCCAAGCGTGGTCTGCGCGTTGAAGAAATTCTGGGGTAATGCGACATGGCTAACACTGTAAAAGTAACTCAAACTCGCAGCTCTATCGGCCGTCTGCCAAAGCACAAGGCGACTCTGCGTGGTCTGGGTCTGCGTCGCATTGGTCACACCGTTGAGCTGGAAGATACTCCCTGCGTACGCGGCATGATCAACCAGGTTTATTACATGGTTAAGGTGGAGGGCTAAGCATGCGTCTGAATACTCTGTCTCCGGCCGCTGGTTCCAAGCGCGTTAAGCACCGTCCGGGCCGTGGTATCGGTTCTGGTCTGGGCAAGACCGGTGGTCGTGGTGTTAAAGGTCAAACCTCTCGTTCCGGTGGTGGCAAAGTCCGCAACGGTTTCGAAGGCGGCCAGATGCCTTTGAAAATCCGTCTGCCGAAGTTCGGTTTCTTCTCTCGCAAATCTTTGGTTTCTGCCGAAGTACGCCTGAACGAAATCGCCCTGGTAGAAGGTGATGTGGTCGACGTGAGCACTCTGAAGCAAGCCGGTGTTATTACCAAAAACATCGTGTTCGCTAAAGTTGTTCTGTCTGGCAACATTGACCGTGCTGTGACCGTTCGTGGTCTGTCCGTCACCAAGGGTGCACGTGCAGCCATCGAGGCCGCTGGCGGTAAAATCGAGGAATAATCAGTACAATGGCTAAGAAACCAGGATTGGATGTTAAAGCACAGGGTGGTCTGAGTGAACTGAAGAGCCGTCTGCTCTTCGTTCTCGGGGCGATTATCGTTTTCCGTGCAGGCTCTTATGTGCCGATTCCTGGTATTGACGCCGCCGTACTGGCCGAGTTGTTCCAACAACAGAAGGGCACCATCATTGAGATGTTCAACATGTTCAGTGGTGGTGCACTCTCGCGTGCTTCTATTCTTGCGCTGGGGATCATGCCGTACATTTCGGCCTCGATCATCATCCAGCTGCTGACTGTGGTTCACCCCTCTCTTGCTGAACTCAAGAAAGAAGGTGAATCCGGCCGTCGCAAGATTAGCCAATATACCCGTTGGGGCACGCTGGTTTTGGGAACTTTCCAGGCCATTGGTATTGCAACCGGTCTGCCGAATATGATGCAGGGACTCGTGACTCATCCGGGTTTGGGCTTCTATTTCACAGCCGTTGTGAGTCTGGTCACCGGTACCATGTTCTTGATGTGGTTGGGTGAGCAGATTACCGAGCGTGGGATTGGTAATGGTATCTCGTTGATTATCTTCACAGGTATCGTTGCTGGTCTGCCTCATGCCATTGGCGCTACGGCCGAACAGGCACGTCAAGGGGAATTGCACATCCTGCTGTTGTTGTTGCTGGGCTTGATTGTTTTCGCAGTGACTTACTTTGTGGTGTTCGTGGAGCGTGGTCAGCGTCGTATCGTCGTCAACTATGCCAAGCGTCAACAAGGCCGCCAGGTATTCGCAGCGCAAAGCACACACCTGCCGTTGAAAGTAAATATGGCCGGTGTGATTCCTGCGATTTTCGCATCCAGCATCATCCTCTTCCCGGGGACCATTACCTCTTGGTTTGGTCAGGGCGAGGGCAAGGTCGCCGATATCCTGCAACAGGTCTCTATGGTCCTGCAGCCGGGTCAGCCCTTGTATGAGATGCTCTATGCAGCAGCCATTATCTTCTTCTGCTTCTTCTATACCGCGCTGGTGTTCAACCCCCGCGAGACAGCAGATAACCTGAAGAAGAGTGGAGCCTTTATCCCGGGGATCCGCCCGGGCGAGCAGACAGCACGTTATATCGATAAGGTTATGACCCGCCTGACATTGGCAGGTGCGCTCTATATAACCTTTATCTGTCTGGTACCCCAGTTCCTGATGACTGCCTGGAACGTTCAGTTCTATTTCGGTGGCACCTCGCTGCTGATTATCGTGGTAGTTATCATGGACTTCATGGCTCAGGTTCAGACCCATATGATGTCTCATCAATATGGCGACGTCCTGAGGAAGGCCAACCTGAAGGGCTACGGCCGCTAAAGGTCGGCGTAGTTACGGAGTTAAGCAATGAAAGTTCGTGCTTCCGTTAAGGCAATCTGCCGTAACTGCAAAATCATCAAGCGTCACGGTGTGGTGCGTGTGATTTGCAGCGAGCCAAAGCATAAACAGCGCCAAGGCTAATTTTTTACGGTTAGTACTTGCAACAAATAGTTGTGCTGGCTAATATAGCCAGCCAACTTTTGTTGTGTATTGGTTGACCGCCACGTATCCGCTCACGGGCTTTGTGGTGGTCGTAATCTACTATATGTAGGAGTGAATAGTGGCCCGTATCGCTGGCATTAACATTCCTGACCATAAGCATGCAGTCATCGCTTTGACTGCTATTTATGGCGTCGGTCGTACCCGCTCCAAGGCCATCTGTGCCGCAGCCGGTATCGCTGAGAATGTGAAAATTAAAGACCTGGACGAAGCTCAGATCGAGAGTCTGCGTGAACAAGTAGGTAAATTCACCGTTGAAGGTGACCTGCGTCGTCAGATTTCCATGAACATCAAGCGATTGATGGATCTGGGTTGCTACCGTGGTTTGCGTCACCGTCGTAGCCTGCCTGTTCGTGGTCAACGTACCAAGACCAACGCTCGTACCCGTAAGGGTCCGCGCAAGGCTATCAAGAAGTAACGGGAAGGTAGAAAATGGCTAAAACTCCGACTCGTGCTCGCAAGCGCGTTAAAAAGCAAGTGAGCGACGGTATTGCGCACGTTCATGCATCTTTCAACAACACAATCGTGACCATTACTGACCGTCAGGGCAACGCTCTGTCTTGGGCTACTTCTGGTGGTTCCGGTTTCCGTGGTTCTCGTAAGTCCACCCCGTTCGCTGCTCAGGTAGCTGCCGAGCGCGCTGGTGAGATGGCCAAAGAATATGGCGTGAAGAACCTGGAAGTCATGGTTAAAGGTCCGGGTCCCGGTCGTGAGTCTTCCATCCGCGCTCTGAACGCGGCTGGTTTCCGCATCACTAACATTACTGATGTGACTCCGATCCCGCACAACGGTTGTCGTCCTCCCAAGAAGCGCCGCGTGTAACGCTGTAGCTACTTGGTCTAGGATTGTTGGAGAAAGAAGATGGCAAGATATATCGGTCCTAAGCTTAAGCTTAGCCGTCGTGAGGGCACCGACCTCTTCCTGAAGTCTGGTGTTCGTGCGATTGATTCTAAGTGCAAGATTGACACCGTTCCTGGTCAACACGGTGCGCGTAAAGCGCGTCTGTCTGACTACGGTGTTCAGCTGCGCGAGAAACAAAAAGTTCGTCGTATCTACGGCGTATTGGAAAAACAGTTCCGCAACTACTACCGCGACGCTGCCCGTCAAAAGGGTAACACCGGTGAAAACCTGTTGCAGCTGCTGGAAGGTCGTCTGGACAACGTCGTCTACCGCATGGGCTTCGGTGCTACCCGCGCTGAATCTCGTCAGCTGGTGAGCCACAAGGCCATCATGGTAAACGGTCGCGTTGTGAACATTCCTTCTTTCCAGGTTTCCCCTGAGGACGTGATCTGCGTTCGTGAGAAGGCTAAGAAGCAAGCGCGTATCAAAGCTGCCCTTGAGGTTGCTGGTCAGCGCGAGAAGCCGACTTGGGTAGAGGTTGATGCCGCTAAAATGGAAGGTGCTTTCAAGCGTCTGCCAGAGCGTTCCGACCTGTCTGCCGACATTAACGAACAGCTGATCGTCGAGCTTTACTCCAAGTAAAGCTAGCTTCTAAAGAGAGGACACAATGCTGGGTTCTGTAACAGATTTTCTTAAACCGCGGCTAGTTGACATCGAGCAAGTTAGCCCGACTCATGCGAAAGTGACTCTTGAGCCACTCGAGCGTGGCTTTGGTCACACGCTGGGCAACGCCTTGCGTCGTATTTTGCTGTCTTCTATGCCCGGTTGTGCAGTTACTGAAGTCGAAATTGACGGTGTACTGCATGAGTACAGCAGCAAAGAAGGTGTACAGGAAGACATTCTTGAAATCCTGCTCAACCTGAAAGGTATCGCTGTGAAGCTGGAAGGCAAGGACGAGGTAACTCTGTCCCTGACCAAGTCTGGAACAGGCCCCGTTACCGCTGGTGATATCACTCACGGTGATGAAGTCGAGATCGTAAACCCGGAGCACGTAATCTGCCACCTGACTGGTGCCAATGCTGAAATCAGCATGCGCCTGAAAGTTCAGCGCGGTCGTGGTTATGTGCCTGCTTCTGCTCGTGTTCACAACGATGATGAAGAGCGTCCTATCGGTCGCCTGCTGCTGGACTCCGCGTTCAGCCCCATCGTTCGTATTGCCTACAATGTTGAGGCAGCACGGGTTGAACAGCGTACCGACTTGGACAAGCTGGTCATCGACATGGAGACCAATGGTACCCTGGATCCTGAAGAAGCCATCCGTCGTTCTGCCACTATTCTGGCCGAGCAACTGGAAGCCTTCGTGGATCTGCGCGATGTCAGCGTGCCCGAGAAGAAAGAAGAGAAACCCGAGTTTGATCCGATTCTGCTGCGTCCTGTCGATGATTTGGAGCTGACAGTTCGTTCTGCGAACTGTCTGAAGGCAGAAGCTATCCACTATATTGGTGATCTGGTACAGCGTACCGAAGTTGAGTTGCTTAAGACTCCTAACCTCGGTAAGAAGTCCCTGACTGAGATCAAGGACGTGTTGGCCTCCCGTGGTCTGTCTCTTGGCATGCGCCTTGAGAACTGGCCGCCCGCCAGCATCGCTGACGAGTAATCCAGATTACGGGTTTCACAGATTTAGTTAGAAGGATAAGGTCATGCGCCATCGTTTGAGTGGTCGTCAACTGAACCGGAACAGCAGCCATCGTCAGGCTATGTTCCGCAACATGGCCAGCTCCCTGGTTCGTCATGAGATCATCAAGACGACTCTGCCTAAGGCAAAAGAGCTGCGTCGTGTAGTTGAACCGCTGATCACCCTTGCCAAGACTGATAGCGTTGCTAATCGTCGCCTGGCATTTGCCCGCACTCGCGATAACGCGATCGTGGCTAAGCTGTTCAATGAACTGGGCCCGCGCTACCTGGAGCGCGCCGGCGGTTATACTCGCATTCTGAAATGCGGTTTCCGTGCTGGCGACAACGCCCCTATGGCTTACATTGAGCTGGTAGACCGCCCGGCCGCTGCTGAAGCAGCTGCTGAGTGATAAAAGAAAAAGCCGGGCTTGTCCCGGCTTTTCTTTTAGTGGATTCTGATACTGCCTCAACTGCCTCAACTGCCTCAACTGCCTCAACTGCCTCAACTGCCTCAACTGCCTCAACTGCCTCAACTGCCTCAACTGCCTCAACTGCCTCAACTGCCTCAACTGCCTCAACTGCCTCAACTGCCTCAACTGCCTCAACTGCCTCAACTGCCTCAACCTGGTTCCGGGACCGGTCAAGGTCTACAGCTTTATATGTGATGTCTGTTAGCGCGCGGCATCCAGTTAGGTAGATATGAAGATCTTTGCTTCTTGTTACGCAAGAAGGGCGCTGAGATAGGTCAATCTCATCATTTCTGTGGATAAGTTTGTATAAAAGCTGTGCTTGGATATGAATAACTAAAAAAGTGCAGTTTTTTGCAATTTTATTGCAGGGGAGGGGTTGCCAGAACGAATTCACTCCCTATAATGCGCCTCCATCGACACGGCAAGCGGCAACGCAAACAACCGAGTCGATAGCCTCGAAAAGCCTTTGAAAATAAGGCTTGACTCGAGAAGGCGGTTGAGTAGAATGCCACTCCCGCAGCAGCCAAAAGCTGCGTCGCTCTTTAACAATTTGAATCAAGCAATCTGTGTGGGCACTCACAGCATCGAGCATCAAAAACAATTTTTGATTTTCA
>NZ_JAPCJC010000012.1:0-126449 GCF_027707805.1 Aeromonas sp. QDB20
GGAGAAGGATTCGAACCTTCGAAGGCAGAGCCGTCAGATTTACAGTCTGATCCCTTTGGCCGCTCGGGAACCCCTCCGTTACGTCAATGTCACAACGGTAATTCTGCTTGCACCCGTTGATTTGTCGCTTTTGCTGGGCAAATAGACGACAGACATCTAAGCGTCGCGCATTTTATGGTAAGGATTTTGGGGATGCAACCATTGCGCCTTGCAAAATGTGCATTATTGCCAGGAACCAGGCAAAAAAGGACTCACTCTCCGCTCGAAACCGTCGCTTCTCTTGTCGCTCCCGCCCCCCTTGGTGTATGGTCGCCCTGCCCAAGAAACAGTGACGACACCATGACGACAGAGCATAACCCCTATCTGCAATTCACCCGCGAACAATGGGCGTTATTGCGCGACTCGGTCCCTTTGACCCTGACCGAGCACGATCTGCAGACCCTGCGCGGGATCAACGAGAAGGTGTCATTGCAGGAGGTGGAAGAGATCTATCTGCCCCTCTCCCGTCTGCTCAATCTCTACGTCAAGGCCAAGCAGCGCCGCAGCCGGGTGCTGGAACAGTTCCTCGGTCAGTCTCGCGGCAAGGGCACCTACATCATCAGCATCGCCGGCAGTGTGGCAGGCGGCAAGAGCACCACGGCGCGCATCATGCAGGCGCTGCTGGAGCGCTGGCCGGAGCACCCGCGGGTGGAGCTGGTCACCACCGACGGCTTTCTCTACCCCAACAAGGTGCTGGAAGAGCGCGGCCTGATGCGCCGCAAGGGGTTCCCGGAGTCCTACGACATCCGCCATCTGGTGGAGTTTGTCGCCAACATCCGCGCCGGCCACGAGAAAGTCGAGGCCCCCGTTTACTCCCATCTCATCTACGACATCATTCCGGATGAGAAGAAGGTGGTGGAGCAGCCGGACATCCTGATCCTGGAAGGGCTCAATGTGCTGCAAAGCGGCATGGACTACCCGCAGGATCCGCACCGCGTCTTCGTATCGGACTTCGTCGACTTCTCCATCTATGTGGATGCCGACGCCGAACTGCTGCGCACCTGGTATATCGAGCGTTTCCTCAAGTTTCGCAGCGGCGCCTTCTCGGATCCGGACTCCTACTTCCACCACTACGCCAAGCTGGCCGAGAGCGAGGCGACCAAGATCGCCAGCAACATCTGGCAAGATATCAACTATCTGAATTTGAAAGAGAACATCCTGCCTACCCGGGAGCGGGCCAACCTGATCCTGACCAAGGGCAACGAGCACGCCATCGAGCAGATCAAGCTGCGCAAGTAACGGCGGCAGCTCACGCATCAATGAAGAGGGGGCCCGCAGGCCCTCTCTTCATTGGGTGACGGTCAGCGCCGTCATCAGTCGCCCCGACGCAGGGAGATCTCCCCGCCCAGATAGAACTTGATCCCCTCCTCCGTCTCCAGCCGCAGCGCACCGCGATCATCTATGCCGCGCGCCACGCCGCGGATCTCCTGCTCGCCCATCAGCAGTCGTACCGGCCGGCCGGCGAAATGGTCGAGTCGGTTCCAGTCCGCCACGAAGCTGGCGAGCCCCTCCTGTTCGAAGGTGAGCATGGCCTGCTGCAGATGTTCAATCACCCGGCCGCCCAGCAGATTGCGATCCACCAGTTCCGGCTGGATGTGGCGCAATTCGGACCAGGCCTGATCGATCCGCTCCGCCTCCCGGCTCGGCATCGCCAGGTTGAGGCCGACCCCGATCACCAGGTGGCAGCTGGCGCCGGCACTACCGCTCATCTCCACCAGGATCCCCGCCAGCTTGCGGCCCTGATAGTAGAGATCGTTGGGCCACTTGAGCTCAACGCCCGGATAACCGAGGGACTCCAGCGTCTGCACCACGGCCACCCCGACCGCCAGACTCAGCCCCATGGCGGCCGCCATGCCCTGCTCCAGCCGCCAGTACATGCTCAAGATCAGCTGGCAGCCGAAGGGAGAAACCCAGGGCTTGCCGCGCCGGCCGCGCCCGGCGGTCTGGCACTCGGCCAGGCAGCTCTCGCCCGACTGCAGCTGGTTGACCCGCTCCAGCAGGTACTGGTTGGTGGAGTCGATGACCGGGAAGCAGTGCACCGGTGCCATGGGCGCCAGCGCCTGCAGCTGCTCTTCGTCATAGAGCGCCATCGGCACCGCCAGCCGGTACCCCTTGCCGGTCAGGCTGAAGAGATCCAGCCCCAGCTCCTTGAGAGCCGCCATGTGCTTGCTGACCGCCGCCCGACTGATGCCGAGCTGCTCGCCAAGCTGCTCACCGGAGTGGAACTGCCCGTCGCTGAGCAGGGAGATCAGAGTTTGCCGGATGGGAGTCAGGGTCATGCCAGTACCTCGTCGAGCCAAGTTTCACCACGGCGGCCCATGAAGCGCACTTCGTGCTCCAGCACCACCCCGAATTTCTGCTCCACGCTGTCACGCACGTGGGCCGCCAGCGCGATCAGCTCCATGGCGCTGGCGCCGCCCAGATTGACCAGCACCAGCGCCTGCTCCTGATGGACGGCGGCGCGGCCGATGGCAAAGCCCTTGAGGCCGCACTGGTCGATGAGCCAGCCCGCGGCCAGCTTGGCCAGCCCTTCACCAGCCGGATAGAGCGGCATCTGGGGATATTTCAGCTTGAGCGACGTCGCCAGCGCGGCAGGCACCACCGGGTTCTTGAAGAAGCTGCCCGCGTTGCCGAGCACGGCCGGATCCGGCAGCTTGGCCATGCGGGTGGCGCAGACGGTGTCGAAGATGGCCTGTGCCGAGGGCTGTTCGCCCAGTGCGGCCAGCGGACCATAGCCCTGGCTTGGTTGCCAGGCCTTGGCCAGTTGCAGACCGACCGCAGTGATGAAGTGGCTGTCCTGATAGTCGTGCTTGAAGATGCTGTCGCGATAGCCGAAGCGGCAGTCAGCCGCGGCGAGGCGCTCCATCTCGCCGCTCTGCCAGTTGAACGCCTCGACGTAGGCACAGACGCTGGCCAGTTCGACCCCGTAGGCACCGATGTTCTGCACCGGCGCCGCCCCGACCGTGCCGGGGATGAGCGCCAGGTTTTCGAGACCGTACCAGCCCTGCTGCAGGGTGTGGCACACCAGCTCGTGCCAGTTCTCGCCGGCGGCCACGTGCAGCAGCCAGTGATCCCCCTCGTCGTGCAGCGCTATCCCCTTGAGCCGGTTGAGCACCACCACCCCGGCGAAGTCATCGCAAAACAGCACGTTGCTGCCACCGCCCAGCACCAGCCGCGGCAAGCCGGCCAGCTCGGCGTTGGCAACCAGCTGCGGCAGGTCGTCGGTTTGCTCCACTTCGGCCAGCCAGTGGCAGTGGGCATCGAGGGCGAGGGTGTTGAGCGTCAACAGGGAGGCGTGCGGGGTGAGTTTCATCTGCGTGTTCCGACAATGGCAAGCGGGCAGTCTACCTTATATTGCCGCCGGACGAAAAATCCCGCCCTCTTTTCGGACTCATATAGCTGGAGTAGAGTATCCCGCTCCGACTCTTGAGGAAGTACTCATGAACAACCAATTTGCCGTCATCGGCCTGGGGCTGTTTGGCAGCGCGCTGTGTGAAGAGCTGCAGCGCCAGGATGCCGAGGTGCTGGCGATTGACATCGACGAGAGCAAGACCCGCCAGATCGCCACCCTCTGCAACCACGTCATCGTGGCCGACGCCACCGACGAGGCCACCGTCGCCGAGCTGGGCCTGGCCGACTTCGACATCGTCTTCGTCGCCATCGGTGACAACCTCGAGACCAGCATACTCACCACCCTCGTCCTCAAGGAGGCGGGGGTGAAGAAGGTCTGGGTCAAGGCGCGCGACAAGTTCCACGCCAAGATCCTGCAAAAGGTGGGTGCCGACAAGGTGATCAACCCGGAGTGGGACATGGGTCGTCGGGTCGCCCAGAGCATGCTGGATAACCGGCTGTTCGACTATCTGGAGCTGGGTCACGACATGGTGCTGACCGAGTTCGTCATCGGCCTGCAGTTGAACGGTCGGGCCCTCAGCGACTTCCATCTGCTGCAGCAGAGCGAATTCCAGCTGCTCGCCATCAAGCGTGGCGAAACCCTGCACAACGTGCTGACCGGCAAGATGGAGCTGCAGCTGGGTGACATCCTGATCCTGGCCGGCAACAAGCACGCCATCGACCACTGGCTGGAAACCCTATGACCCGCTGGCGCAGCAGCTACGCCTTTGCCCTGCAGCGGGAAGATGAGTCCCGCTGGAGTGAAGCCAAGCTGATCCTCGGCAGTTTTCTGGTCATCCTGCTGATCGGCACCCTGTTTCTGGTGCAGCCTTCCAGCCACAACGGCCAGGTGAGCTTCATCAATGCCCTGTTCACCGCCACCTCGGCCATCAGCGTGACCGGGCTCGGGGTGGTGGACACCGGTACCGCCTTCACCCTGCAGGGGCAGATCTTCCTGCTGATGCTGATGGAGATTGGCGGCCTGGGCCAGATGACCATGACCCTGCTGCTCATCGCCATGTTCAGCAAACGGGTCGGCCTGCGCCAGCAGGTGCTGGCCAAGGAGGCGCTGGGCCAGGAGGGCTCGGTCAACATCATTCAGCTGGTGAAGCGCATCGTGCTGTTCGCCTTCATCGCCCAGCTCATCGGCACCGCCCTGATGGCCATTCGCTGGGTGCCCGAGATGGGGTGGGAGCGCGGCCTCTACGTCAGTTTCTTCCACGCGGTATCGGCCTTCAACAACGCCGGCTTCTCGCTGTTTGCCAACAATCTCATGGACTACCGGGACGACCCCGTCATCAGCCTGACCATCGCCGGTCTGCTGATCCTCGGCGGGATCGGCTTTACCGTCATCGTCGATCTGGTGCGCAACCGCCGCTGGCGCAAGCTCAAGCTGCACAGCAAGCTGATGCTGATCATGACCCCGGGCCTGCTGCTGCTGGGAACCCTGATGTTCTGGCTGCTGGAGCACAACAACCCTGGCACCCTCGGCAAGGTCTCCTTTGGCGGCCAGTGGCTGGCGGCCTTCTTCCAGTCTGCCAGCGCCCGTACCGCGGGTTTCAACACCATCGACATCGGCCTGATGACCCCGGCCGCCCTGCTGTTTCTGATGATGCTGATGTTCATCGGGGCGGGTGCCACCTCCACCGGTGGCGGTATCAAGGTGACCACCTTCGCGGTGGTGCTGCTGGCGACCAAGGCGTTTCTGACCAAGCGCCCCCACGTCACCGCCTTTGGCCGCACCCTCTCGTCCCAGATAGTGACCCGATCGCTGGCCATCATCATGGTCAGCACCATGGTGCTGATGCTGGCCATGTTCCTGCTGATGCTCACCGAGCAGTTGCCCTTCGACAAGATCATGTTCGAGACCATCTCGGCGTTTGCCACCGTGGGGCTCTCCACCGGCATCACCGCCACCCTGAGCGAGCCTGGCAAGCTCATCCTGGTGCTGTTGATGATCTGCGGTCGTCTCGGCCCGCTCACTCTGGCCTTCATGCTGGCTCGCCCGGTCGAAACCCGCATCAAGTACCCGGAAGAGACAGTCTACACCGGCTGATGACACCGGGGCCCGTCGCGGCCCCGGTCACTCGCGCTGCCGCGCCTTGAGCCAGCGCCCCGGGCTCATGCCAAACTCCCGCTCGAACGCCCGCCCGAAGGCGGTGCCCCCGCTGTACCCCGCCCCCAGCGCCACCTGGGTAATGGACTCCCCCGCCAGCAGTTGCTGACTGGCCAGCACCATCCGCCAGCGCGTCAGATAGTCCAGCGGCGTCTGCCCGGTCAGCGCCTGAAAATGAGCGGCGAAGCGGGCGCGCGACATGCCCGCCTCCCGCGCCAGGGTCGCCACCGTCCAGGGCTCGTCCCCGCGCTGATGCATGACCGCGATGGCCCGTGCCAGTCGCGGGTCGGAGAGACCGGCCAACATCCCCTGCCGACAGATCCCCTGTTCCACCAGATGGCGCAGCAAGAGGATCAGCAGCACTTCCAGCAGACGGGAGAGGATCGGCGGCTGACCGTAACGCTCGGCGAAGGCCTCCTCGAACAGCAGGGTCAGTACCGGCGCAATGGCCGGGATCGTCTGCAACGGCAGCACCAAGGTATCCGGCAACGCCAGCTGCAGTGGTGAGTCTCCTGCCGGCCCGAACGACACGCTGGCACACACCAGGTCGCAGCCCGCCAGCTGGCGGGGTTCGAGCCTGTGAGCCTGCCCCCTGGCGTAGAGGATCAGGGTCGGCTCGGTCAGCAACAGGGGTTCACCCCCCTCTTCGCGCAGCAGCAGTTCGCCACGGCGCAACAAGTGCAGATGGCCGCCGGCGGGATAGTCGCTGCTGTGAGAGTGCTGACACAGGTTGCCGGCGAAAAAGAGACTGGCCTGGGGAGCGGCATGGGCCAGCAATATCGAGAGTGGATCCATATTTGAGACGCCTGGTAGTCAATGATGGACTCTGGGTGATAAACCGTACCATTAAAACCGGCATAGTGTCTCCCGTACCCAACCCAAATAGGAGCACATCATGAGTCGCATTCACGCCGTCGTGCAGCCCAAACCGGCAGCCGCCCCCACCTTCGCCGCTCTTAAAAGCAGCCTGGGCATGGTCCCCAACCTCTACGCAACCCTGGCCCACTCACCGGCCCTGCTCAACGGTCTGCTCGGCTTTGCCGACGCGCTGGGCAAGGGGCGGCTCAGCGCCCGCCAGCGGGAGCTGCTGGCACTGGCCATCGGTCAGGCCAACGCCTGCCAGTACTGCCTGTCGGCCCACACCCTGCTGGCTGGCCGGGCCGGTTTCGATGACGACGCCATCCGGGCTGCCCGTCTCGCCCAGGCGACGGATCCGCTCGATCACGCCCTGTTGCAGCTAGCGGTCGCCCTGGTCACCCAGCGCGGCGTCATCAGCGATGCGCAACTGGCCGCCGCCCGGGCGGCGGGCGTGGATGATGAGCTGATGATGGAGGTGCTGGGGCAGGTGGTCATCAATACCCTGACCAACTACGGCAATCATCTGGCGGAAACCGACATCGACTTTCCGCCCGTCACGCTCACCCCCTGACAGAGGAGCAGAAATGGAACGCCATGACCGAGGTTTTCTGATCGCCCTCGCGGGGGTGGTACTGACCCTGCTCTGGATCGGCGTGTTCAAGTTCACACCGACCGAGGCGGCGGCCATCCGGCCGCTGGTGGCAAGCCACCCGCTGATGAGCTGGCTCTATGCCGTGCTCTCGGAGCAGGCGGTCTCCAATCTGATCGGGCTGGTCGAGATCCTGATCGCCTGCGGCCTGATTGTCGGCCTGTGGCGGCCACGTCTGGGCTACTGGAGCAGCCTGGGGGCCATCCTGACCTTCCTCGTGACCCTCAGCTTTCTGCTGACCCTGCCGGGCGTCTGGAAGCTGGTCGACGGAGTGCCGGTCACCGAGTTTTTCATTTTCAAGGATCTGGTGCTGCTCGGCGTTGCCTGGCACTACCTGAATTTGAGTCGCGCCAGACTGGCCGACGCCTGACGACAATGCCTTTTTGCGCCCCGACAGGGGCGTTTTTTTATCAGGCGGCCCGGGCTGGCCGCTTGCTCCCCCGCTTGCCTGCCCCCGTCGTGCCACCACTCTCCGGGCTGCGCTTGCGTTTGGTGACGCGACGCTTGTCGGCCCCGGGCGCCGCCTTGGGCAGGGCGCTGAAGCTGGCCCCCGAATCCTGCCTGGCGCCGTCGATCAAACCGTTCAACTGCTCGGTGAGCGGCCCCATGAACTGCTGATAGCTCGCCTGCCGCTCGGCAATCCGGCCGAGGTGCTGCTCCCACAGCGCCGTCATGTCCGGGGTGGTGGCCGTGGCCGGCAGGGCCTGGATCAATGCCCGCCCGGTCGGGGTCGCCTTGATGCTCTTGCCCTGGCGCACCAGAAAGCGGCGCTTGAACAGCAAGTCGATGATGCCGGCCCGGGTCGCCTCGGTGCCGAGGCCGTCGGTTTCGCGCAGGGTCTTGCGGATCTCGGGATCCTGCACGTAGCAGGCGATGCCGGTCATGGCGGCCAGCAGGGTGGCATCGGTGAACGACTTGGGGGGCTGGGTCATCTTCTCCAGCAACTCCCCCCGCTCGCACAGCAGCTGCTCGCCCTGACGCAGGGCAGGCAGGGTTCCCGCCTCCTCCTCGTCATCTTCCTCCACCCCCAGCAGCGCCTTCCAGCCCGCCTTGAGGATCCGCCGCGCCTTGGCCTGAAACTGCCCGCCGGCGATGCGCAGCAGCACCTTGCTGTCGTTGTACTCGAACGGCGGGTAGAACTGCAGCAGATACTGGCGGGCAATCAGGCCATACAGCCTGGCTTCATCGCCACTCAGGCTCCCCTCGTTGCCGTGCTTCTCGGTGGGGATGATGGCGTGGTGGGCATCCACCTTGCTGTCGTTCCACGCCTTGCTGCGGATCTTGCCGTCCGCTTCGCTTACCGCCCTGGCCAGCGCCGGCGCCGTGCTGGCGATGGCCTCCCGCACCTGGCCGGCCCGATTGAAGTGCTCGCTCGGCAGATGGCGGCTGTCGGATCTGGGGTAGGTGATGAGCTTGTGCCGTTCATAGAGGCTCTGGCAGACGTCCAGCACCCGCTTGGCGTCCATGCCGAACCGCTTGGCGGCATCGATCTGCAGGCTGGAGAGGTTGTAGGGCAGCGGCGCCGCCTGCTTGCGGGCCTGCTCCTCCACCTCTTCCACCAGTGCGGGTTGACCCTGGATCCGCTCCACCACCTTGGCGGCCAGTGCCCGGCTGAGCACCCGCCCCTCCTCGTCCTGCCAGGGCAGGCAGGCCTCGGAAGGCAGCCACTTGGCGCTGAAACGCTCGTTGCCTTCGGTCTGTAGATGGGCCAGCACCTCGAAGAAGGGTTTGGGCACGAAGGCTTCTATCTCGAGATCCCGCCTTACCACCAGCCCCAGTAGCGGTGTCTGTACCCGGCCGACCGAGAGCAGCTCGCTGCAGCCCCCCTTGCGACCAAGCAGGGTATAGGCGCGGGTCATGTTGATGCCGTAGAGCCAGTCGGCCCGGCTGCGGGCCAGCGCCGATACCGCCAGCGGCACGAACTCCTTGTTGTCTCTGAGCTTGTCGAGGGCGCGGCGCACTGCCGGCGGGTTGAGATCGCTGATGAGACAGCGCAGCACCGGCCGGGTTTTGCCATAGCCGAGAAAATCGATCACCTCGTCCACTAGCAGCTGCCCCTCCCGGTCCGGGTCACCGGCGTTGACCACGCAGTCGGCCTGCTTGAGCAGGCGCTTGATGACGGTGAGCTGGGTCTTGGTCTTCGGCTTGGCCACCAGTTGCCACTGGCTCGGGATGATGGGAAGGGATTCCATGCGCCACTGCTTGTAGGCGGCATCGTAGGCATCGGGCTCGGCCTGCTCCAGCAGGTGGCCGATGCACCAGGTCACTACATCCCCCTGCGCGGTTTCGATGAAGCCCTCCCCCTTCTTGTGGGGTTTGGGCAGCACGTCGGCAATGGCGCGCCCCAGACTGGGCTTCTCGGCGATAAAGAGTCGCATGGCAAACACCTGAACACTGTATATTCGAACAGTATATACCGGGCCCAGGGCAAAGCCCAAGCCCCTGCCAGGCCCGAGACGACAGGCTACTGCACAGGCGCAGGGAGTCATGGCCCAACGATAAAAAGTGGAGAGAAAGTGGCGCAGCGGCATCAATTACGCCTCAAACGAGGAGCAAAAAGACGGTAAAATCGCAGGATGTTAAATTAAATTCAGTTAAATGATAAATAACAAAATAATAATTGCATTTAAAATAACAATACAAAATATAAATCATGATAGAGGTCAATCAACTACCTCTCCATGGATACTACTATATTGGTAATATTTGAACGTAGGAAAACGCCGTCATGCTTGGAAAACTGTTGAGAAAAACCTGGTTCTGGCTACTGCTGCTCGGAGCCCTCTTGGGCGTTGCAGCGCTGGGGGTCACGGTGACCGTCATGCACAAGACCAGTTCCACCGAGTTCTGCGTCTCCTGCCACTCCATGCAGACCCCGCTGGCCGAGTATCAGGGCAGCGTCCACTTCCTGAACGTGAAGGGCATCCGCGCCGAGTGCGCCGACTGCCATATTCCGGGTGATCCCACCTCCTATCTGTGGACCAAGATCCGCGCCGTGAAAGACATCTATCACGAGGCGATCGGCACCCTCGACACGCCGGAGAAATACGAGGCCCACAAGCTGCGCATGGCGCAGTCGGTGTGGGACGAGCTGAAGGCCAACGACTCCGCTACCTGCCGCAGCTGCCACAGCTACGCGGCGATGGACATCCTGGCTCAGCGCCCCAACGCCCGCGCAGAGCACCCGGTCGCCATCAAGGAGGGCCAGACCTGCATCGACTGCCACCGCGGCGTCGCCCACATCATGCCCGACATGAGCGGCCTGGCCGCCGCCGGTGCCAGCGAGCTGGCGCAAGCCGCCGCCCAGACCCCGGCCAACGTCACCACCCGTTACGCCATCGCCACCACCCCGCTCTATCTGGATGCCGGCGCCAAGACTGACGAAGGCACCCTGATGCCCTCCACCCAGGTGGAAGTGCTGGCCAACGACAACGGCCGTGCCCAGGTGCGCATCGACGGCTGGCAGCAGGACGGGGTTAGCGAGGTGTTCTACGCCGCCCCCGGCAAGCGCATCCTGAGCACCCTGCTCGGCGACAAGGCCAAGGCGCAGCTCACCACCGGCAAGAGCGAAACCGACAGCGCCACCAACCTCACCTGGCATCAGGTCAGCCTGACCGCCTGGGTGGATCAGAGCCAGCTCATCGGCGATCAGGGCAAGCTGTGGCAGTACGCCTCCACCCTGATGTCCAACAACTGTACCGGCTGCCACGGCCTCACCGCACTGGATCATTTCAACGCCAACCAGTGGATCGGCGTCATCAAGGGGATGGAATCACGCACCTCCCTGACCCCGGAACAGGCACGCATGTTGACCCAATACGTCCAGAAACATGCCAGTGACATGAACGCGGCGCACTAAGGCTGGCACAGAGGAAATCGTCATGACTTTTTTTACCGATAAGCAAACCAATCTCTCCCGCCGCAACCTGCTCAAGGGGCTGGGCGCCTGCGCCGCCCTGCCGCTGCTGGCCGGCGTCTTCCCGAAGAGTGCGCTGGCCCAGGCCATCAGTACGGCCCTTGAACAGTTCCCGACCCTGGTGCCCGCCCAGAAAGGCATCCTCACCGGTGCCCACTGGGGGGCTTTCGAGGCCATCGTCGAAGAGGGCCGCATGGTGCGGGTCCAGCCGGTGGCCGATGATCCGGCCCCCAACGATCTCATCGACATGGCGCCGTTCCAGGTCCACGCCAAGAACCGCATCAAGTACCCCATGGTGCGCAAGAGCTGGCTGGAGCAGGGCCCGGGAGCCAAACCCGAGCTGCGCGGCGCCGACGAGTGGGTGCGGGTAAGCTGGGAGAAGGCCATCGCCCTGGTGGCCGGCGAAATCAGCCGGGTGCAGAGCGACTTCGGCCCGCAGGCGATCCACGCCGGTTCCTACGGCTGGAAGAGTGTCGGCATGTTCCACAACAGCCGCACCCTGCTGCACCGCCTGATGAACCTGGCGGGCGGCTTCACCGGCTATGCCGGCGACTACTCCGCCGGCGCCGCCCAGGTGATCATGTCCCACGTGATGGGTTCAATCGAGGTATATGAGCAGCAGACCGCCTGGCCCAACGTCATCGAGCACGCCGAACTGGTGGTGCTGTGGGGGGTCAACGCCCAGGTCACCCTGAAGAACAGCTGGAACATGCCGGATCACGAGGGTCAGGCCGGCTTCAAGGCGCTGAAAGATAAAGGCACCCGCATCATCAGCATCGACCCTGTCTACAACGAAACCGCCAAGCTGGCGGGGGCCGAGTGGATTGCGCCGAACGCCTACACAGACGTAGCCATGATGCTGGGGGTGGCCCACACCCTCTACAGCGAGCAGAAGCACGATCAAGCCTTCCTCGACCGCTACACCACCGGCTTCGACAAGTTCCTGACCTATCTGCTCGGCAAGGAAGACGGCCAGCCGAAGAGCGCCGAGTGGGCGAGCACCATCTGCGGCGTCGATGCCAAGGTGATCCGCCAACTGGCCCTCGACATGGCGTCCAAGCGCACCATGATCATGGCGGGCTGGGGCATGCAGCGGCAGCAGCACGGCGAGCAACCCAACTGGATGCTGG
Organism: Aeromonas sp. QDB20; assembly: GCF_027707805.1. NCBI lineage: Bacteria > Pseudomonadati > Pseudomonadota > Gammaproteobacteria > Aeromonadales > Aeromonadaceae > Aeromonas > Aeromonas sp. QDB20. The sequence continues at coordinate 12,099 of NZ_JAPCJC010000012.1, forward strand.
TCACCCTGGCCGCTATGCTGGGCCAGATCGGCCTGCCGGGCGGCGGTTACGGCTTCAGCTACCACTACTCTTCCGGTGGCAGCCCCACCGCCAAGGGCGGCATCCTGGCGGGCATCTCCGCCGGCAATGCACCGAAGAACGGGCCGGCGCCGATCCCGGTGGCCCGCATCGCCGACTGTCTGGCCAACCCCGGCAAGACCATCGACTTCAACGGCCGCAAGGTGACCTACCCGGACATCAAGCTGGTCTACGTGGCGGGCGGCAACCCCTTCCACCACCACCAGGACACCAACAACCTGGTCAAGGCCTGGCGCAAGCCGCAGACCGTGATCGTGCACGAGCCCTACTGGACCGCCACCGCCAAGCACGCCGACATCGTCCTGCCGGCCACCACCAGCTACGAGCGCAACGATCTGGAGATGGGCGGCGACTACTCCCAGCGCTACGTCTTCCCGATGCACCAGTGCGTGCCGCCCCAGTTCGAGGCGCGCAACGACTTCGACATCTTCCGCGACGTGGCCGCCAAGCTGGGCCTGCAGGAGCAGTACACCGAAGGCAAGGACGAGATGCTGTGGCTCAAGCAGATGTACGACGGCATGGCCGCCCAGGCCCGCGGCGCCCGGGTGGCGCTGCCGCCGTTCAACATGTTCTGGGAGTCCAACAACTACATCCGCTTCCCGGTGCCCGAGGCGAACCGCCAGTGGATCCGTCACGCCGATTTCCGTGAGAACCCGCTGCTCAACCCGCTCGGGACCCCGTCCGGCAAGATCGAGATCTTCTCCAGCACGGTGGCCGGCATGGGCTATGCCGACTGCGCCGGCCATCCCAAGTGGTATGAACCCAAGGAGTGGATCAAGAGCAAGGAGGCGACCCGCTATCCACTGTCGCTCAACACCTCCCACCCGACCCAGCGGCTGCACTCCCAGCTCGACAACACCCCGCTGCGGGACAAGTTCGCCATCGCCGATCGCGAGGCGATCCTGATCCACCCGGACGACGCCAAGGCGCGCGGCATCCAGGATGGCGATCTGGTGCGGGCCTTCAACGACCGCGGCCAGATCCTGGTGGGGGCCCTGCTCTCGACCGACATCCGCCCGGGGGTGGTGCGGGTGTGCGAAGGGGCCTGGTTCGATCCGGCCAAACCGGGCGAGGCGGGAAGCCTGTGCAAGAACGGCAACGTCAACTGCCTCACCTTCGACGAGGGCACCTCCAGCCTGGCGCAGGGCAACTGCGGTCACATGGCCCAGCTGCAGATCGAGAAGTACCAGGGCCCGGCCCCGGTCAACACCGCCCATGCGGTGCCGGCCAACGCCTGAGCAGAGGACTGAGCAACAAAAGCGGCGCCATCAAGGCGCCGTTTTCTTATCGCGGTTTGTGGTGTGACTAAGAAGTCACTCTCAACCATCTACTCTTCCGCATACTCCACCCGCCTTGCAGCCAGAGCGCAGACCAGGTGGCTTAGAAGTCCCCTTCCACCATGTACTCTTCCGCACACTCCACCAGCTGGGGCCAGAGTTCTTCCGGCACCCAGGCATCCGGGTCATCTTCATCCCCGTCGTACTGGCTCCAGAAATAGCGGCGCAGGCCGGAGGCGAAGTCATCGCTCAGCTCGGCCAGCTCGGAGAGCGGCCCCAGCCAGGCGATGCGGCGCAGGCCGGAGGCGAGATCGTTGATGGCGTCCATCAGGCCGCGATCGTCGAAGCTCTGCTCCACCAGCAGGGTGAAGCGCTCGCGCGCCCGCTCGGTCTGATCCTCATCCAGCTCGCCCACGTCGGCCAACAGGTCGACGAAATCTTCCAGCAGGAAGGCAATCAGGCTGTCGCGATCCTCAAACCACTGGATCTGGGCCCCCTTGGTGCCCAGCACGGAGGCATCGAACGAATCGTCGAGGTGACACAGTGCCCATGGATCATCGGTCATGGTTCTCTTCCTCAGGCTAAAACAGGTGCCATATCTTATGCCTAGCTCTCCACTCTTGCCACCTTGGGCAGCGAGAGGGAAGCAGCCAGCCCGCCCAGTTCGGCGCGTCCCATGATGAGGCTGCCGCGGTAAGCTTCCGCCAGATCGGAGACGATGTTGAGACCCAGGCCCGAGCCCGGCACCTTCTCGTCGAGGCGCACCCCGCGCAGCACCGCCTTGGCGATCTGATCCTCGCTCATGCCGGGGCCGTCATCCTCGATGCGCAGGGTGATCCAGCCCCCCAGCTCGGCGCTGGAGATGCGCAGCCGGCCGGCCGACCACTTGAAGGCGTTCTCCAGCAGGTTGCCCACCATCTCGTCGAAGTCCTGCTCCTCCACCCCGACCGCCAGGGTGGCCGGCACCTGCAGGTCCACTTCCCGGCCCGGATAGAGGCGGGAGAAGGCGCGGCAGATGTACTCCACCCGCGCCCGCACCGGGGTCGACACCCCGAGGATCTTGGCGGCGCCGGTCACCCTCGCCTTGCCGAGGTGGTAGTCGATGTGGCGCTGGATCTGATCGAGCTGCTCGCCGAGGGCGGCCTGATCCTCCGGTGGCAGCTGGGCCACCTGATTGCGCATGATGCTGAGCGGCGTCTTGAGGGCGTGGGCCAGGTTGCCGGTGTGGGAGCGGGCCCGCTGCAGCAGCTCGCCGTAGTGGTGCAGCAGTCGGTTGATGTCCTCCACCAGCGGCTGGATCTCCAGCGGATAGCGCAGCCGGAACCCCTCCTGATGGCCCTGATGGACCCGGCTCAATTCGCGCCGCAACAGATGCAGCGGCCGCAGGCCGTAGACGATCTGGAACATGAAGCCGAGCACCAGCCCGGTCGCGGCAAAGCCGAGGCCGAGGAACAGGCTGATGCGGGTTTTCTTCAGGGTCTGGGTCAGGGCGCTGCTGTCCTTGGCCATCACCAGGGTGAACACCCGATCCGAACCGGGCAGCAGCACGGTTCGGGTCATGATCAGCAGTGGCTCCTTGTTGGGCCCCTTGCCGACGAACAGATCAGGGTCGCCGAAGGCCGACTTCAGGCCGTGCACGTCGAGGTGCACATCCCACAGGGAGCGGGAGCGGCTGACCACGCTCTCCCCCAGCTCCAGCTGCCAGTAGTAACCGGAGTAGGGCTGGCGGAAGCGGGGATCGGCCATGGGTTCGGTGACCACCGGCAGGCCATCCGGCTGGATCTCGAGGCGGGAGAGCAGATCGTAGAGCTGCAGACGCAGGCCGTCGGCCTCCGCCTCCTGCCAGTAGTTGCGCATCATGGTCTGCAGGCTGAAGCCGGTGGCAAACAGGAACAGGCCGCACCAGACCATGGCGATGACCACCAGCCGCCCCCGCAGGGTGCGCACCAGCCTCATTCAGCCACTCCTGCGCAAGGGGGCATCAAGAGCTGGTTCATTCGTTGATCCGGTAGCCAAGACCGCGCACCGTCTCGATGAGATCGGCGTGGGTCTTCTTGCGGATCCGGCCGATGAACACCTCCACCGTGTTGGAGTCGCGGTCGAAATCCTGGGCGTAGATGTGGTCGATCAGCTCGCTGCGCGACACCACCTTGCCCCTGTGCTGCATCAGATAGCCGAGCACCCGGAATTCGTGGGCGGTCAGCTTGATGGGGGTGCCTTCGTACCACACCTGGGAGGCCGCCATGTCGAGCCGCACCCCGCCGATCTCCAGGATCGAGCTGGCGTTGCCCGCCGCCCGCCGCACCAGGGCATGGACCCGGGCCACCAGCTCGGCCACCTGGAACGGCTTGGTGAGGTAGTCGTCGGCCCCGGCGTTGAGCCCCTCGATCTTCTCGTGCAGCTGGCCACGGGCGGTCAGCACCAGCACCGGGGTGTCGATCCCCTTGCTGCGCCACTCTTTCAGTACGCTCAGGCCGTCGCGGCCCGGCAGACCGAGATCCAGAATGATGGCGTCGTAGGGTTCGGTCTCGCCGAGAAAGCCGGCCTCGTTGCCGTCGTGGCAGAGGTCGGTCACGAAACCGGACAGGCGCAGCTGTTCCGCCAGCTGGCCAGCCAGGGTCTTCTCATCTTCAACTATCAGAATTCGCATAAATGGGTATCCAAAGCAGGGTTGTGCCGGTACCGGCGGCGGTTGGGGGGACGAACCGGACGGTGGGTTCGCGGGCTCACGCCGTTACTCCTCTTCCGGGGGCGGACGCGGTTCGAACAGCCGCTCCAGATGGTGACCCTTGAGCCACACCATCTCCAGGTTGTCGGCCCGATAGCCCACCTTGATGACGCTGTTCTCGCTGTCGATCAGCTTGAGTTCGTACAGCCAGATGCCGTCCTCCTCCCCCAGATCGACCCGCAGCACCCGTACCGGCAGGCGAGAAGCCACCTCCATCACCTCATGAAAGGGGCGCACCCGTCCCTCGCTGACCGCCTGCTGCAGCAAGGCCTCGTTCGGCGTGGCCGCCTGTGCCAGTGCCGGCAGCAGCAACCCAAGCAGAGACAGGGCTCTATTCATGGATGATTCATCTCCCAAAACCTAACATAATGCCGTTTATAGTCTGCCAGCCATGAATCCGGAATGAATATGATCCGACGCAGTTTCCTGCTGATCCTTTGCCTCTTCTCCACCCTCGGCTGGGCGGCCGAAAGCCGTCTCGACATGGCCGGTCTGGTCAAGCTGCTGGTGGCCCAAGGGTATCACGACATTCGGGAAGTGGAGCTGGAAGGGGACAAATTCGAGGTGGAAACCCTGGATGCCCAGGGGCAGCGGGTGCGACTCCTGGTGGACGCCCATACGGGTGACATCAAAAAAGAGGCCGACTAGGCCTCTTTTTTATGGCAGGTTGCCGGGGCGGCGCACTGCCGGCCTCATGCCTCCCTCAGTTTCTGCGGCCGAAGCCGGCGCCAGGGGCGCAGCAGCTTGTCACGGCGCGGCACCAGCAGGGCGCAGGCCAGCAGCAGATAGATGAGCGGCTCCTGCCAGCCGCTCTTGAGCGACCACCAGTAGTGCACCGGCACCAGCAGGGCCACCGCATAGATCCAGTTGTGCAGCTTCTGCCAGGCCGGCCCCATGCGCCGCAGCAGGGCCGGGATCGAGGTGAAGCTGAGCGCCAGCAGCAACAGCAGCGCCACCATCCCCACCACGATATAACTGCGCTTGACCAGCTCGCCGCCAATCAGCCGCCAGTCAAACTGCAGATCCAGCCCCAGCCAGACCATAAAGTGCAGACCGGCCCAGGCGGCGCACCAGAGCCCGAGCGGGCGGCGCAGCTTGATGATCTGCCCCTGCCGCCAGCGTTTGGCCAGCGGCGACACCAGCAGGGTGAGCAACAGCAGATTGAGCGCCCCCTTGCCCAGATAGTGGGTCAGTCCCTGTACCGGATCCCCTCCCAGCAGGCCGCCGGGCACGGCCACCAGCAGCCAGAGCAGAAATCCCAGCGAGGCGAGGTGTACCAGCGCCCGCAGCAAGGTGATGTGACGCGCCGTCAGTCGCAGAGTCATGATGTCAGCTCCTTTCGTCTCAATACCACTTGCGCAGATCCATGCCCTGATAGAGGGACGCCACCTCGTCGGCATAGCCATTGAACATCAGGGTCGGCTGGCGCTTGGCGCCGAAGATGCCCCCCTCGCCGATGAAACGCTCGCTCGCCTGGCTCCAGCGCGGGTGATCCACCGCTGGATTGACGTTAGCGTAGAAGCCGTATTCGTTGGGGGCCAACAGGTTCCAGGTAGTGGGCGGCATCTCCTCCACCAGCCGAATGGAGACGATGCTCTTGATGCTCTTGAAGCCGTACTTCCAGGGCACCACCAGCCGGATCGGCGCACCGTTCTGGGCCGGCAGCGCCTTGCCGTAGAGCCCCATCGCCAGGAAGGAGAGCGGGTGCATCGCCTCGTCGATGCGTAGCCCCTCGACATAGGGATAGTCGATGCCGCCGCCGAGGGAGCGGGAAGCCTGACCGGGCAGCTGCTCCGGATCATAGAGAGTCTCGAAGGCCACGAACCTGGCGCGGCTGGTGGGCTCGGCCCGGCGAATGAGGTCCGCCAGCGCGAGACCGCTCCAGGGCAGCACCATGGACCAGGCCTCCACGCAGCGCAGCCGGTAGATGCGCTCCTCCAGCGTGCTCTTGTTGATGAGATCCCACACATCCAGGGTAAACGGCTTGGCTACCTCCCCTTCCACCTTCAGGGTCCAGGGCTCGGGTTTGAGGTAGTGGCCGTTGCGGGCCGGATCCCCCTTGTCGGTGCCGAGCTCGTAGAAGTTGTTGTGGGTGGTGGCCTTCTCCTCCGGCGTGAGGATCAGCCCCTCCGGCCGGGCGGCAGCGTGGATGTTGAGCGCCCGGGTGGAGACCGGTGCCGGCTTGTCGCCAGAGAAGAGATCGAGCACCCCGGCCTGGGTCGGCAACGCCAGGGTGGCGGCGCCGAGCCCCAGCCCTTTCAGGATCAGGCGACGATCCTGATAGACGGCTTCCGGCGTGACATCCTGTTCGGTGAGGTGATGGGCAGAGCGGCGCTTGAGCAACATGGAAAAACTCCCGGGGCGATGAGGGTAACAATCATAAGACCCGCCCCGGCCGAGTTTTATTTCACGGAAAATTACATGAACTGATAGAGGGGCAGTGCCTTGGCCATGGTTCCGACCAGAAACAGCACTACGAACACCAGCAGGGGAACGATCACATTTGGCACCATCAGACTCACTCCATGAGCAGGACAGGGCCTCTAACTATGGTGCAGACACGACCGCCTCACCATGAATTTTTTTCGCGAGCGCAAGCGTATTCCTGAGTTGAAATGAGTGATGCAGATCACACACAATTCCGCCCCTGCTTGCCGCCCCCCCTGCGCGGGGTAGGCTCCCCTTTTTCCGGATTTCACTACTGAAGAGTCACGCCATGAGCCCATTGATCGCCATCGCCATCACGACCGGGATCCTCTCCGCCGTCTGGGGCTGGGTCGCCGTCACCCTCGGCCTCATCTCCTGGGTCGGCTTCCTCGGCTGCACCAGCTACTTCGCCTCCAGCGGCGGCTACAAGGCGCTGCTGCAGACCCTGCTGTGCAATGCCAGCGGCATGCTGTGGGCCCTGTTGCTGATCCATGGCGACGCCTGGTGGGGCGCCGGGGTGGCGGGCTACCTGATGACCGGGGTGGTGGCGACCCTGATGTGCGTGCAGGCCAGGCAGCAGTGGCTCTCCTACATTCCCGGCACCTTCGCCGGTTGCTGCGCCACCTTCGGAGCGGCGGGAGAGTGGCGACTGATCCTGCCATCCCTGGTGATAGGTGCGCTGTTCGGCTACCTGATGAAGGCGAGCGGCCTCTGGCTCTCCCATAAAACCCAGAAAACCCAGAAAACCCAGAAAACCCAGAAAACCCAGGCCACGGCGGGCGTCACCGACCCGGCTTGAACCGGCCTAACGTGACCGATCCGGTCTGAAACCAGAGGGGCGGCCCGTCATCAACGGGCCGCCCCTCTGTCATTTATCCCTTCGACTTGAAGTTCGCCGCTTCGATGCCGTGCCGGTTCAACAGCTTGTAGAAGTCGGTGCGGTTTCTGCCCGCCATGCTGGCCGCCAGGGTGACATTGCCCTCGGTGGTGCGCAGCAGCCGGATCAGATACTCCTTCTCGAACTCGGCCCGCGCCTCGTTGAACGAGGGGATGCCACCACTGCCGCCACTCAGGGCAGACTCCACCATGGCGGCGCCGATCACCGGGCTGCAGCAGAGACTGGCCAGCTGCTCCACCACGCTGTAGAGCTGGCGCACGTTGCCGGGCCAGGCCGCCGCCGCCAGCAGCGCCAGCGCCTCCGGCGAGAAACCGAGGGCGGCGCATTCGCCGTGGCGGCTGCGATACTCGTCCAGCGCCTGCCTGGCCAGCAAGGGGATATCCTCGCTGCGGGCACTGAGGGGCGGCATTGTGATGTTGGCCACGTTGAGCCGATAGAAGAGATCTTCCCGAAAGCGCCCCTCCTCCATCGCCGCCACCAGATCCTGATGGCTGGAGCTGATGACCCGCACCTCAGGCGTGCCCTGGCCGTACTCCTGCAATACCTGCAGCAGCTTGGCCTGCAGCGACTCCGACAAATCCCCTATCTCGTCGAGAAACAGGGTCGCCCCCTTGGCCTGCTCAAACAGGCCGGACTGGCCATCCTCGCCGAACAGCTGCAGATCCAGCGCCGCCCAGGGCAGCGCGGCACAGTTGATCACATACAGCGGCTGATCACGCCGGCTGCTGGCCTGGTGCAGGGCCTGGGTCATCACCCCCTTGCCGGAACCGGAAGGGCCCATGATCAGCACCGGCACCTCCATGGTGGCGATGCTGCTGGCCTGGATCAGCAACTGCTCCATCTGCGGATTGCGGGTCAGGATCAGCGACTGCCACTCCTGGCGCTGCTTTGGGCGCGTCAGGCTCAGCGCATGCTCTATGGTGGCGAACAGCTCGTCCTTGTCGATGGGCTTGGTCAGAAAACTGAATACCCCGGAGCGGGTCGCCTGAATGGCGTCCGGGATGGTGCCGTGGGCGGTCATGATGATGACCGGCAGCCCCAGCCACTGGGACTGGATCCGCTCGAACAGCGCCAGCCCGTCCATGCCGGCCATGCGCAAGTCGCTCAGCACCAGATCGGCCCGTTGCTGACGCAGCCGGTCCAGCGCCCCTTCGGCGCTGTCGGCGGTATCCACCTCATAGCCCTGGCTGCGCAGACGCATGCTCATCAGCTTGAGCAGGCTGGCATCATCATCAACCAGCAGGATGCGACTCATTTCAGCGCCTCGCCGTTGCCATTCAGCTTGCGCTGATTGAGCTGCTCATCGATGGCGGAGAGCTGCTCGATCTGGCGGCGCAGACGCTGCACCTCCTGACTCTGATCGTCGCGCCGGCTGTCACGGGCCAGCAGCTCCTCGCCGAGGGCAATCCAGCTGCGCAGGAAGGCCTGGGCATCCAGGCCGAGCTCGGGCAGCAGGCTCTTGAGCTTGTCCAGACCGGCTCGCCGGCTGGCCACCGATTCGGATGGGTGGGTGTTGACCATGGCCAGGCTGACCCGGCTCTCGAGGTCGGTAGCCCCCTTGAGGCGCTGGCGCTCCTGGGCCCGTTGCTGGGCATGGCTGGCCAGCAGCCAGTCCGAGTATTGCAGGCGCACCTGCATCTCCTTGTTGGCAAACTCCATCCGCTTGGCGAGGGCAAGATCCGGCGACGCCGCCGGGTCACGCGCTGGCAGCAGGGAACAGCCTGTGAGCAGGCTCATCATCAATACCGGAACAACACATTGTTTCATCTTGGGCTTCACTTCAACGTCAACCGGAAACAGACATCCGCCTGTTCATCTTCAACCAATACCAACTCGCCGCCAAGGCTCATCGCCGATTCCCGGGCGATGGAGAGCCCCATTCCGGAGCCTTTCAGCAAGCCCTGGCGCACAATACTGCCCTGCTCGAAGGGTTCGAAGATCCGCTCCCGTTCGGCCACGGGAATGGCGGGCCCCTCGTTGGCCACCTCCAGCCAGCTGCCGTTGCCATCCTGCCCGGCACGGATCCAGATCTGCCCTCCCTTGGCGCCGTAGCTGACCGCATTGGAGAACAGATTATCGAGGATCAGCCGCAAGCGATATGGCTCAGCTTCCAGCGTGATCGGATCGGTCGGCAAGTGTACACTGATTTGTTTGGATTCCAGCGCCAGCCGGTATTCTGCAGATAATTCTGACAGCAGGGGCGCCAGCGCCACCGGCGTCAAAGTGAACACCTCCTGCTGGCTGAGCCGGTTGAAATCAAGCAGTCGCTCAATAAGGGTCTGCAGACGCCGGCTGTTCTCCTCCAGCATCTGGCAGATCTCCTGCTGATCCTGGGTGAGCGGCCCTACAAGCTGCTCGGAGAGCAGATCCGCCCCCTCCCGCAGCACTGCCAGCGGGGTCTTCAGCTCGTGGGAAACGTGGCGCAGGAACTGGTATTTCTGCTGCTCCAGCTCCTTCAGTTTGTCGTGCAGCCAGCCGATCCGCTCCCCCAGCAGCACCAGTTCGGCCGGCCCGTCCACCGGCCGCTTGTCCGGCTCCACACCGGCCCCCAGACTCAAGATCCGCGACTCAATCTGACGCACGGGGTGGATGATCAGGTAGGTAAACAGCAAGACCAGCAGCAGGCTGAGCACCGCCACGAAACCGCTGACCCACCAGATCTCGGTCATCAGGGCGGCGATGGTGGCCCGCACCTTGCTGACGTGATCGTCTACCTGACTGCGAGTGATGATCTCGAGCTGCTGGTTGGCCTCGTTGAACTCGTCAAACTTGGGGCTGTTGGACTCGGCCTTGGCACGGGCAAGATCCTGCAGGCTGTCGAGCCAGACGAGGGCCTGCTCGATGCTTCCATAAGCCTCGGCGTCAGGAATGGAACTCTGGTGGGCGGCCAGCTGGTCGCGGTAGCTCGCCAGCTGCTGCTGGTAACTGGTCAGGATGCGCTCATCCCCGAGCACCGCATAACGGCGCAGGGTGCGCTCAAGATCGATGGCCTGGGTGGTCAGCAGAGTGGCCCGGCGGGTATCGCGCACCGCCCGCTCCAGCTCATCGCTGGTCAACTGGCTGAGGTGGTCAAGGGCCTGGCTGTCATGCCAGATCATGCCGCCCAGCGGCATCAATACCAGGACGAACCCCATCAATACCACTTGCAGCAGGGAGCGTGGGCGTACCTTGGTCATCTTGTGCGGTCTCACTTCATCTGGGGTGGGTCAGCATATCCGCACTCCCCCAAAAAGCAAAACCGGCCAGAAGGCCGGTTCATGCTCTCTTCCGGGGTCATGCCAGACCCACGGATACCACACAGATAATCAGGATCATGGCCAACGCACCCGAGGCGGTCAGCAGTGCCCATTTCAGTTCCACACTCATGCAAATCTCCTTTCTTGCCAAGATGATAGAGCCTGATCACAACAGACGAACAGATGTTAATGCATAGTTAAGCCGATAACCGTGAGCTGTGTAAGAATTTCAGATGAGCCCTATCAAAGGACTGATGACATGTTCTATCTGTGTAGCATAGGGTCGAATCTTGACCCCCACCAGCATGTCGGCCAGGCGGTTGCCGAGCTGCTTGCCCACTTTGGCCGCCTGCGGCTCAGTTCGGTGATCCAGACCAAGCCGGTCGGCATGCATTCAAGCCATGACTTTCTCAACTGCCTGTTTGTCGCCGAGAGCGAGCTGGCCCAACCCAGACTCAAGGCACACTTCGTCGCCATGGAGCTGGCCCACGGCCGGGATCGCAGCGATCCGCACTGCAAGGTGCGGGACCGCCCGCTGGACATCGACATCCTGGCCAGCAGCGAGGACGACGACTTCTCCGCCGCCCGGGTTGACGCCTACCTCGACGAGCTGTTGGCAGAACTCTACGGCAAAGGAGAGGTGCACGACCCCAAGGTGACCCTGCCGCTGCACACCCGGCTGATGGCGGGCAAGGTGATCGAGGAGGGGCAGGTCGGCCTGGCCCCCGTCGCCCTGCAGCGCGACATGGCCATCCCCTGTTGATGGCTAGATGACGGCCAGACCGCGGCCACCATCCACCCGGATGCTGGCCCCGGTCATGTAGTCGTTCTGCATCAGCAACTGCACCGCCTGCCAGATGGGCGCCAGCCCCCCTTCCCGCGCCAGCGGCGTCTTCGCCAGCACCTGTTCACGCCACTCATCCCCATGCTCGTCGAGAAACAGAATGGGGCCAGGCTCTATGGTGTTGACCCGGATGGCCGGCGCCAGCTCGCGGGCAAAGCTCATGGCGAGCGAATGGGCCCCCGCCTTGGTGGCCACATAGCTGGCGAACTGGGGCGCCGGGGCGTGGATATAGATGTCGGTGATGTGGATGATGCTGGCGTTGGGATGGCGCGCCAGCTGAGGGGCCAGCCCCCGGTTGAGCTGGAAGGGGGCCGCCATGTGCACCCGATAGAATTGATCAAACTGGGCCAGCTGCGCCGCCGGCTCGCTCGCCTGCGGTTCAAAGGCCGAGGCGTTGTGGATCACCAGCGCCAGATCCGGCTGGGAGGCCAGCACCTCGATGAGCCGGCCCACCTCTTGCTCCCGGTTGAAGTCGGCCTGCACCAGCGTCACCCCCAGCGCCCGCAACCGCGCCAGCTCCGGTCGCTCGCTGCGATAGCTGCCGGTTACCTGCCAGCCTGCCGCCACCAGCTGTTCGCACAGATAGAAACCGAGCCGACGGCCACATCCTGTCACCAATGCACGCATAATCCCTCCTCTCTTATCCGCAGGAATGCCTATCGATCCCCACGGCACAAGCCATTGGCCGTTGCCGCCATCCGGCGGGCATAGTGGCCCCATCATCACCTTACGGAGCCACTTCCATGTTGCAGATCCGCGATCACATGAGCCGTCTGACCCACTCCCTCACCCCGCAGCTCGGCCTGGCCGAGGCGCTGGACCGACTGCATGACGCCGGCCTGAGCGGCCTGCCGGTGCTGGACCCGCAGCAGCAGCTGATCGGGTTTCTCTCCGAGCAGGATTGCATCCCGAGCCTGCTCACCGGCAGCTATCACTGCGATACCCGCACCCGGGTCGAGGATCTGATGAACCGAACCCCGCTCTCGGTCAGCCCGGACGACAGCATACTGGAGCTGGCCCGCCAGATGACCGGGGCCAAACCCAAGGTCTATCCGGTGCTGGAGGGCAATCGGGTAATAGGCATCATCAGCCGCCGGCAGGTGATGCAGGCCCTCAACGCGCAGATGAAGGCCTGCCTGCCCACCTAAATCTGGTAACGCCCCTTGTCGCCGATATCGAAGTGCAGGGGCATCCGCCACTTGGCCAGCGCGAGCAGGCAAAGCAGCGCGCCACACACCAGCGCCACCAGGGCGGCGGCCCAGCCGATGCCGGCCAGCTCCAGCAGCCATAGCAAAGGCAGCAGCAAGGGGACCGCCCTGATCCCCGGAATGGCGAAGCAGAACTGCTCCTTGAAGGCCAACCCCGCCAGCGTGGCCAGGGCCGCACCCAGCACCAGCACATCCGGCGCCCCGCTCGCACTGAGCAACAGAGCGCCCCAGCCCAGCCCCTGCAGCAAGAAGCGAATGCGCTTGTCATAGACATGCAGGCACAGGCCGCATACCCCGCTGGCCACGGCCAGCGCCGTCAGCCACTGTGCCGGCGTCAAAAAATCCTGCCCGATCAGCAAGCTTGCCCCTCGACACAGCAGCAGCAAGGCTGCCAGACTCAAGCCCAGGCGATAGAGGCAGACCGACAGCCTGTCGATGCCGTCCAGCTCGCTTTCAATTTCAGGGTTTGCCATATACAGTCGCCTCTACGAATCAGGGGCAACCCAATATACTGGTATCAGGTGCCAAATAATCTTCAAATGGGTTCAGGAGAGGTAGTTTGCGTGTAATCCACCTGCTTTGGCTACTGTTCCCGCTCAGCCCCTTTGCCAGGGAGCTGATCGTCTGTGGCACGATGGAACCCCCGCTCAAATACCTCGATGCCGCTCAGCAGCCCAGGGGGCTCGATGTCGACATCGTCACCGCCATCTTTGGCAGACTCAAGATCCCCATCAAGATCGAACTGGCCGATTCCGGTGCCCGTCTCACCCGCAACGCAGAAACCGGTGTTTGCGATGTGGTGATGACCCACTCCTACAAGGCGGAGCGGGAGCGTTACCTCATCTACGCCCAGCAGGCCCATATCCGCCACAGCTGGCACTTTTTCGTGCGCAAGGCCGACCTGCTGAAGATCCGCTACGAGACGCTGACCGACCTCAAACCCTGGCGCATCGGAGTGACCAAGGATTTCTCCTATACCCCCGAGCTGGCCGCCGCCCTCACCGATCCCTCCTATCACTTCCAGGAGATCACCATGAACCAGCTGCAGCTGCGCAAGCTGCTGGCCGGACGAATCGATACGGTCCCCATGCCGCTGGTCACCGCCTTCGCCCAGATCAGGGAGGAGGGACTGGAGGGCAAGCTCGACTACCTGCCCAAACCGCTCAAGAGCAGCCCCTACTTCAACACCTGGGCCCGCACCCGCGCCGACCAGAATACCCCGGCCCAGATGGCGGCCTATGACGCCGAGCTGCTGCGCATGAAACGCGACGGCCGGCTCAAGGCCCTCTACGACAAGTACGGCATCCCCTATATCGAACCCTGATCGGCCGGTCAGGGCTTCATATCCCGCAAGCTCGAGTTTTGCAGCGAGACAAGCGTCTCGTACGGGAGTGGATCTCTACATCCCTCTCATGCAACCCGGCTCAAGGCTTCACATCCCGCAGGATCGGGTTCTGCAGCGAGATCAGGGTCTCGGTGGACTGTATCTCGTCGATGGTCTGGATCTTGTGGATCAGCACGGTCTGCAACTCGTCGATGGAGCGGGTCATCACCTTCATGAAGATGCTGTAGTGGCCCGTGGTGTAGTAAGCCTCCACCACCTCGTCCAGCGCCTGCAGCTTGGCCAGCGCCGAGGGGTAATCCTTGGCGCTCTTGAGGTTGATGCCGATGAAGCAGCAGACGTCGTAGCCCAGCTTCTTCGGGTTCACCTGCACCCGCGTTCCCTCGATGATGCCCGCCTGCTTCATCTTCTCCACCCGCACATGGATGGTACCCGGGCTGACCAGCAGTTGTTTGGCCAGCTCGGCGTAAGGCAGCCGTGCATTCTCCATCAGGGCGGTGAGGATGGCCTGATCGAGATTATCGATCCGATAATTTTCCGGCACTTTTTTGCACTCCCTTTGATGATTCATCATTAATCACCGGTGTATTTTGAAGAAAAAAATACACAAAGCCTATTTCTATTATCGAATATTGAATTTAGTTGGCGATCTGTTGAAGAATCCTCACATCCAACGGGTTCAAGACAGGTATTCAGCATGAAACAGCACTACATTCGCAGCCAGCAACAGATCAGCTTCGTCAAAGAGATGTTCTCCCGCCAACTCGCCCAGCAACTGGGTTTGATGGAGGTACAAGCCCCCATCCTGAGCCGGGTCGGTGATGGCACTCAAGACAACCTCTCTGGCCACGAGAATGCGGTGCAGGTCAAGGTGAAGACTCTGCCGCAGCACAGCTACGAAGTGGTGCACTCACTGGCCAAATGGAAGCGCCAGACCCTGGGCCGCTTTGGCTTCGGTCCGGGCGAAGGCATCTACACCCACATGAAGGCACTGCGTCCGGACGAGGATCGCCTCACCCCCATCCACTCCGTCTACGTGGATCAGTGGGACTGGGAGAAGGTGATGCCGAGCGAGCGCCGCGATCTGGCCTACCTGCAGGAGACGGTGCGTGGCATCTGGGCCGCCATCAAGGCCACCGAGCGCGCGGTCTGTGCCGAACATGAGCTGACCCCCTTCCTGCCGGCCGAAATCCAGTTCGTGCACAGCGAAGAGCTGCTGACCCGCTACCCGGATCTCGACGCCAAGGGGCGCGAGCGCGCCATCGCCAAGGAGCTGGGTGCCGTGTTCCTGATCGGTATCGGCGGTGCCCTCTCCCACGGTGAGCGCCACGACGTGCGCGCCCCGGACTACGACGACTGGAGCAGCCACAGCGAGCTGGGTCTGGCAGGTCTGAACGGCGATATCCTGGTGTGGAACCCGGTGCTGCAGGACAGCTTCGAGATCTCCTCCATGGGGATCCGGGTCGACGCCGAGGCGCTGCGCCGCCAGCTCGCCATCACAGGTGACGAGGATCGCCTGCAGTACGACTGGCACCAGGATTTGCTGGCAGCGCGGATGCCGCAAACCATCGGCGGCGGCATCGGCCAATCCCGTCTGGCCATGCTGCTGCTGCAAAAAGAGCACATAGGTCAGGTCCAGGTCGGCGTCTGGCCGGCCGAGATGAAGGCCGCCGTGCAAGGCATGCTGTAACGAATGAAGGCCAGGCCGGCGCGATCGCCACCGGCATGGCAACAGGCAAGTGGCCATCGGGGTTGAGCGAGCGCAACCCCGGCAGGCTGTAAGAGGCAAGACCGGCAGCGGCCTTGCTTCGCCATCGGGGGCTTGCCCCTGCGACCCGCTCAACCCACGTCAGGTCGCTTCACTACATTCCTCCCGGCAATCTTCGGATTGCCGTTTTTTTACGCCGAAAACCGGTATTCGAAACCGGCTCCGATCTGGCACTGGCGCGGCAGATCCGCTTTCCTGCTGCCGGTGCAGTGGCAGGCAAACAGTTTCTCCACCGCCTCCTCCTGCAGATAGGCGCCAAGCGCCGCCGCCCGCTGCGGACCGGAAAACTTCAGGTGCAGGCCGCCGATGACGGCGTGGATCCGCTCATCGCCACACACCTCCCTGGCCCGTTCGATGATGTTCTCGGTCCCGGCGTGACCACAGCCGATAAAGACGATGAGCCCCTGCTCACTCTTGTAGGCCAGCGCGGAGTCGTCGCTGATTAGGTCTTTTTCCACTCGTCCGTCCCGCATGATGTAGCCAAGCAGCGAGGGGGCGGCCCGCTCGCGCCGCGCAATGCTGCCTAGGAACACCAGACGCTCCGAGAGCCACACCGGCTCGGCCGAGCAGTGGGGGAGCAAGCCTCTGGCTGCCAGCGACTCCCGCTCCAGCACTCCCGACAGGCGATAGAGGTTGCGCCGCCAGAAGGGAAGCGGCAGGAAGTAGCCCCGCTCGCAGAACACGTCCGGACAGGCGATGAGAGGAATGGGAGTCGGATAAACGGGCAGCGAGCCTACCCCGCCCACATGGTCGTAGTGACCGTGAGAGAGCACCACATGGGTGAGCGAGGCGAGATCGATCCCCATCACGGCGGCGTTGTGGCACAGCGCCCGGCCACGGCCGCTGTCGAACAGCACCCTGAGGCCGTCACACTCCAGCAGCAACGCCAACCCTCGCTCGGGCAGACAACCAGGCAGATGGACATCATCATCCACCAGTACGGAAAAGGTGAGCATGCAATTATCCCTCAAAAAAAACGCAGGCTCGGGGCCTGCGTTTTTATCAGCGATCCAGTTATTGGGTCATGGTCAGGCCGTTGCTGTCGGCCCCCAGCAGCAGTTTCTTGCCGGGGACGATGCGGCCGGAGAGCAGCGCCTGCGCCAGCGGGTTCTCCACCTTGTGCTGGATCGCCCGCTTGAGGGGACGCGCACCGTAGACGGGGTCGAACCCGGCGTGCACCAGCTTGTTCAGCAGCGCTTCGCTCACCTCCACCTCGTAGCCCTGGGCCTCCAACCGGCTCATCAGGCTCTTGAGCTGGATGCGGGCGATGGACTTGATGTGCTCCTCGCCAAGCGGGTGGAACACCACTGTCTCGTCGATCCGGTTGATGAACTCCGGCCGGAAACTGCGTGCCAGCACCTCCATCAACATGGCCTTCATCTCGTCGTAATCCTTCTCGGAGTGGTGCTCCTGAATCAGATCCGACCCCAGGTTGGAGGTCATGATGACCACGGTGTTGCGGAAGTCCACGGTACGACCCTGACCATCGGTCAGGCGGCCATCATCCAGCACCTGCAGCAGGATGTTGAACACATCGGGGTGGGCCTTCTCCACCTCGTCCAGCAGGATCACCGAGTAAGGGCGACGACGCACCGCCTCGGTCAGATAACCGCCCTCCTCGTAACCCACGTAGCCGGGAGGCGCCCCCACCAGACGGGCCACGCTGTGTTTCTCCATGAACTCGGACATGTCGATCCGCACCATGGCATCCTGGGTATCGAACAGGAACTCGGCCAGCGCCTTGCACAGCTCGGTCTTGCCCACCCCGGTGGGCCCGAGGAACAGGAAGGAGCCGATGGGGCGGTTCGGATCGGAGAGACCTGCGCGGGAGCGGCGAATGGCGTTGGAGACCGCCTCGACCGCCTCCTCCTGGCCGATCACCCGACTGTGCAGTTGATCTTCCATCCGCAGCAGCTTCTCGCGCTCCCCTTCCAGCATGCGGGCCACCGGAATCCCGGTCCAGCGTGCCAGCACGTCTGCGATCTCCACGTCGGTGACCCGGTTGCGCAGCAGGCTGGTCTCCTGCATCTCGGCCTGGGTGGCGAGATCCAGCTGTTTCTCCAGCTCCGGAATGCGGCCGTACTGCAGCTCGGACATGCGGCCCAAGTCCCCTGCGCGGCGCGCCACGTCGAGATCCTGACGGGCCTGCTCCAGTGCCGCCTTGATGTGCTGGGTGCCGGCGAGGGCGGCCTTCTCGGCCTTCCACACCTCTTCCAGCTCATTGTATTCCCGATCTTTTTCACCGATCTCCTGGTTGATCAGCTCGAGCCGTTTGCGGCTGGCGTCGTCATCCTCCTTCATCAGCGCCTGCTGCTCCAGCTTCAGCTGGATGATGCGCCGCTCGAGCCGGTCGAGGGACTCGGGCTTGGAGTCGATCTGCAGCCGGATGCTAGCCGCCGCCTCGTCGATGAGGTCGATGGCCTTGTCCGGCAGCTGACGATCCGCGATGTAGCGGTGCGACAGCTGGGCCGCTGCCACGATGGCCGGGTCGGTGATCTGCACGTGGTGGTGCAGCTCGTAACGCTCCTTCAGGCCGCGCAGGATGGCGATGGTATCCTCCACGCTCGGCTCTTCCACCAGCACCTTCTGGAAGCGGCGCTCCAGCGCGGCATCCTTCTCGATGAACTGGCGATATTCATCGAGCGTGGTAGCCCCGACGCAGTGCAGTTCGCCCCGCGCCAGCGCCGGTTTGAGCATGTTGCCCGCGTCCATGGCCCCCTCGCCCTTGCCGGCGCCGACCATGGTGTGCAGCTCGTCGATGAAGAGGATGACGTTGCCCTCCTCCTTGGCCAGGTCGTTCAGCACCGCCTTGAGCCGTTCCTCGAACTCGCCGCGATACTTGGCACCGGCCACCAAGGCCCCCATGTCCAAGGAGAGCACCCGCTTGTTCTTGAGCCCCTCCGGCACCTCGCCGTTGATGATGCGCTGGGCCAGCCCCTCGACGATGGCGGTCTTGCCGACGCCGGGGGCCCCGATCAGCACCGGGTTGTTCTTGGTACGGCGTTGCAGCACCTGAATTGTGCGGCGAATTTCGTCATCCCGGCCGATCACCGGGTCAAGCTTGCCGATCTCGGCCCGCTCGGTCAGATCGATGGTGTATTTTTCCAGCGCCTGGCGATTCTCCTCGGCGTTGGCATCCTCCACCTTCTTGCCGCCACGCACCTTGTCGATGGCCGCTTCGAGTTTCTCCTTGGTCAGCCCCTGGGCACGCAGCAGCTCGCCCAGCGTGCCCTTCTCGTCGAGGGCAGCCAGCACGAACAGTTCGGAGGAGATGAACTGATCCTTGCGCTGCTGGGCCAGCTTGTCGCAGACGTTGAGCAGCCGGCCGAGGCCGTTGGAGAGCTGCACATCTCCCTCCACGCCGCTGACACGCGGCAGGCGGTCGAGTTCTTCACCCAGACGCGAACGCAGGGCATTGATGTCCAGCCCGGTCAGGGTCAGCAACGGGCGAATGGAGCCGCCATCCTGATTGACCAGGGCGGTCATCAGGTGAACGGGTTCGATGAATTGGTGGTCACGACCCAGCGCAAGAGACTGGGCATCGGAAATAGCAATCTGGAATTTGCTGGTCAGGCGATCGAGGCGCATTGCACTCCCCCTTCAAACAGGCAGACGCCGCTTGCGCGGCAAACAACATAACTTTCTGAGATGAAAGATGAGGCCCGTACGGACTATTTCAAGGGGTGAGGCTGGTTATTTTTTCTGCAGATGCAGGCGTGAGGGGATCACGGCCCCTTGGCAAACAAGGGGCCGCTCAGTGTTTATTCGACCAGCCAGATGATGGAAGCCATGCGGCCGGTCTGGCCGTCGCGACGATAAGAGTAGAACTGCTCGCTGTCGCTGAAGGTGCAGTGCTCGCCACCATATACGGCGGTGACGCCGGCGCGGGCGAGGCGCAGGCGGGCCAGCTGGTAGATATCCGCCAGCCACTTGCCCTCGTTGGGCGAAGGGACGAACGCTGCCTCTGCTGCAGCCTGCTCCGCCATAAAAGCCTCGCACACCTCGCCACCCACCTCGAAGGCCTGCGGGCCGATGGCTGGGCCAAGCCAGGCCAGGATCTCGTCCGGCTCGCAGCCCATGGCGGCGATGCTCGCTTCCAGCACGCCGCCCTGCAGCCCGCGCCAGCCGGCGTGAGCGGCGGCCACCACGGTGCCAGCCCGATCGCAGAACAGCACAGGCAGGCAGTCGGCGGTCATCACGATGCAGGCCTGCCCCGCGCCTCGGGCGTAGGCGGCATCCGCATCCGGCGCGCAGCCATAGTCGCTGCTGACGGGATGCACCGCGGTGCCGTGCACCTGATTGAGCCAGTTGAGAGTGCCGGGGATGGTGGCCGCCTGCTGCAGCCGGGCCCGATTGACCTCGACCCGTGCCGGCTCGTCCCCCACGTGGGCCCCCAGGTTGAGGCCGGCAAAGACCCCCTCGCTGACGCCGCCGTCACGGGTGGTCGACAGGGCTCTGACCCTGGCCGGGGCCGGCCAGTCGGGTTCGATCCATTTCATCTGTGGCTCCTTTCGTTCATATGAAAACGGGGCCCCTTGGCTGCAACCAGTCAAGGGGCCCCATATCAGGTCATGCAGGGCGGGTTACGGCAGGAATCGTCGCAAGCGCGCCCTCTTTATTATCAGTTCCAGACCAGATCATCCGGATTGGCCAGGGTATCAGCCCGCAGCACTTCCATCAGATCCAGCATGTCCTGCGGCGTCGGCGAGTGCCACTGCATCACCTCACCGGTGATGGGGTGCGCCAGCTGCAGCATGGTGGCGTGCAGCGCCTGGCGATGGAAGTTGCGCAGGGCCTCGGTCAGCTCGGGGATGGCGTTGCGCAGCGGACGCAGACGACCGCCGTAGGCCGGATCACCCACCAGCGGGTGCTTGATGTGGGCCATGTGCACACGGATCTGGTGGGTACGACCGGTTTCCAGCCGCAACCGCAGCCGGGTGTGACCGCGGAACTTCTCGTGCACCCGGTAGTGGGTCACGGAAGGACGGCCATTGGGCACCACGGCCATGTGGGTGCGCTGGGTCGGGTGACGGCCGATGGGGGCATCGACGGTGCCGCCGGCGGTCATGTGACCGATGGCGATCGCTTCGTACTCACGGGTGATCTGGCGCGCCTGCAGCGCTTCCACCAGATGGGTCTGGGCCGGCACAGTCTTGGCGACCACCATCAGACCTGTGGTGTCTTTATCCAGACGGTGCACGATACCGGCGCGGGGCACTTCGGCGATGTCCGGGTAGCGGTGCAGCAGGGCATTGAGGATGGTGCCATCGGGCGTACCGGCGCCCGGGTGAACCACCAGACCGGCCGGCTTGTCGATCACCAGAATGTGTTCATCTTCGTAAACGATGTTGAGCTCGATATCCTGCGCATCGAAGCGGGTGTCATCTTCCAGCTCGACATCCACATGTACCTTCTGCCCGGCCAGCACCTTCTCGCGCGGGGTATTGGCAACCTGACCATCCAGGGTCACTCTGTCCTGTAAAATCCACTCCTTGATGCGGGTGCGGGAGTAGTCTGGAAACAATTCGGCCAGGGCCTGGTCGAGTCGCTGCCCGAATTGGTGATCCTGGAATTCGCCTGTCAGTTCAATATGCTGGCTCATGTATGGTCTCTTGAGCGGGGGGTATCAATTCGAAATAATCCGGGTATTCTAGCTTTTCTTTTAGCCAAGCATAACGGATACTTTGCCAATTTCGTGGAAATGGACCGGATGTTGTTGATGGGAAAGAAGTCTCACCTGCTGATGTCACTCGCCTTGGTCGCTACCTTGATCACAGGCTGTTCCAGCACCAAACCCAAGGTACCGGACGAACCGCCGGAGACCCTGTACCAGAAAGCACGCGTCAAGCTGGATGCCGGTAACTACCTGAATGCTATCGAGTTACTGGAAGCGCTGGATTCTCGCTATCCTTTCGGTGCCTACTCCAACCAGGTTCAGCTCGACCTCATTTACGCCTACTACAAGCAGGATGACACTGCCCAGGCGATCGCCAATATCGACCGTTTTATCCGCCTCAACCCGGCGCATAAAAATATCGATTACGTCTTCTATATGCGCGGTCTGACCAACATGGCCGGCGATTACAACTTCTTCCAGGACTTCCTGGGCATCGATCGGGACGACAAAGACCCCTCCTATGCCCGTCAGGCCTTCCAGGATTTCAAGACCCTGTTGCAGAACTACCCCAACAGCGTCTACGCCGCCGATGCTCGTGCCCGCATGATCGGTCTGAAGAACCGGCTCGCCCGCTACGATCTGAGCGTGGCCGAGTACTATGTGAAGCGTGATGCGCTGATCGCCGCCGCCAACCGCGCCAAGCTGATCGTCGAGACCTATCCCGACACGGCCGAAACCGAGAAGGCGCTGGAGATCATGATCAACTCCTACGACACCCTGAAGATGCCGACCCTGGCCCAGCACGCCCGCGAAGTGCTGGCCAAGAACTACCCGGACAATCGTCTCGGTCGCAGCTGATCGCTTGCCGCGCAATGAAAAACCGGAGCCTTGGCTCCGGTTTTTTTATGGGCGCGGTTCATGAACGAGATGCCCCTTTACCACCCCGTGCCGGCGGCATGGGGAAAGACGGCACACATCAGCCACGCCGTCATGCCGTGTATTACTTGGCGACGTTGCCTGCCACGTTGAGCACATCCCAGGTGCGGGAGAAGGGCGGCGCGTAGGCAAAGTCCAGCATGCCGAGCTGCTCCGTGGTCACCCCCATGGTAATGGCGACCGCCAGCGCATCGATGCGGTGCACCGCCCCCTTGCGCCCGAGGATCTGACCACCCAGCAGCCGCTTGCTGCCCGCCTCGTAGACCAGCTTGACGTGAATGTCGGACTGGCCCGGGCAGTAGTTGGTGTGGCACTTGTCCTTGATCACCACGGTGCGATAGTCGATCCCCATCGCCTTGGCTTCCTGCTCGGAGAGGCCGGTACGGCCCGCCTCCAGCCCCAGCACCTTGAGCGCCGCCGAGCCGAGGGTGCCCGGGAATTCCTGCTCGGCGCCCGCCAGGTTCTCGCCCACCATGCGCCCCAGCTTGTTGGCGATGGTAGCGAGCGGCACATAGACCTGCTGCTGCTTCACGCTGTGCCAGACGCTGGCACAGTCACCGGCCGACCAGACGTTGGCCAGCGAGCTGCGCCCCTGCCGGTCCACCTTGATGGCGCCGTTGCCGAGCCGCTCGATGCCGGTATCGGCCAGGAACTCGGTATTGGGTTTGACCCCGGTGCAGACCACCACGATATCGGCCTCGTACTCGCCATGGCTGGTGCGCACGCCGGTCACCCGGCCCTCTCCCAACAGGGCTTCTACCCGCTCGCCGAGATGGAGGGAAACCCCCTGCTCGCGCAGTTCGGTCTCGATATGCTGGGTGATCTCGCTGTCGAACGCCTCCGGGATGACCCGCTCCGCCAGCTCGATCAGACGCACCTCCTTGCCCTGATGGACCAGCGCCTCGACCACCTCCAGCCCGATAAAGCCGGAGCCGATCACAACAGCACGGGTGTTGGCCTTTTCCTGCACGGCGGCCTTGAGGGCCAGCCCATCGGCCATCCGGCGCAGGCCGAATACCCCTTCCTGCTGCAGGCCCGGGATGGGCGGCATCACTTCGCGGGCGCCGGTGGCGATCATCAGCCGATCGTAGCGATCGGTTAAGGTGTCGCCGTTATGTTCGACCTTCAGCGTCTGGGCGGCGGCATCCAGGCTCAGCACCCGGTGGCCGGTCTTGACCTCGATCCCCTTGGCGGCGAACTGCGCCGGGGTGAACTCGGCCATGTAGCCGGGCTCCTGAAACTCGTCGCCGACGAAATAGGGCAGACCGCAGGCACCGAAGGAGATCACCTCGGACGCCTCATACACCACGATTTCGGCATCAATGGCCAGTCGGCGCGCCTTGGCGGCTGCACTCATGCCGGCGGCTTCGCCACCGATGATCACGATTCTCATACTTGCTCCTGTCAATGACGCAGGGAGGGCATGCCCTCCCTGTGGTTGATGGCGGAAGGGATCCCCTCCCGCGGCGGATCAGATGGTGGACTCTTCGCCGTCCAGACAGACTTCCTGCTCGCTGTTGAACACCGCCATGTCGGTCTCCCCCAGCAGACGGCTGGTGACGGTACCGGCGGTGATGGAGCCGGAGACGTTCAACGCGGTACGGCCCATGTCGATCAGCGGCTCGATGGAGATGAGCAGACCGGCCAGCGCCACCGGGAAGTCCAGCGCGGAGAGCACGATCAGCGCGGCAAAAGTGGCGCCGCCACCAATGCCGGCCACCCCGAAGGAGCTGACGGTGATGATGGCGATCAGGGTCATGATGAAGCCCGGATCCATGGGGTTGACCCCCACGGTCGGCGCAATCATGACCGCCAGCATGGCCGGATAGATGCCGGCGCAGCCGTTCTGGCCGATGGTCGAACCGAACGAGGCGGCGAAGTTGGCGATCCCCTCAGGAATGCCGAGCGCCTTGGTCTGGGTCTGCACGTTCATCGGGATGGAACCCGCGCTGGTCCGGGAGGTGAAGGCAAAGGCCAGCACCGGCATGATCTTCTTCAGGAAGCGGGCCGGGTTGATGCCCACCAGCGCCACCAGCAGCAGGTGCACGGCGAACATGATGGCGATGGCACCGTAGGAGGCCAGCACGAAGTTGAGCAGGTTGATGATGTCGGCGTAGTTGGAACCGGACACCACCTTGGTCATCAGCGCCAGCACGCCGTAGGGGGTCAGGCGCAGCACCAGGGTCACCATCCGCATCACGATGACGTGGGCCACCTGCATGAAGTGGCCGAAGCTCGCGAAGATCTCCGGCTTCTTGCGGGCGATGCCGGTGGCGGAGAGGCCGATGAAGATGGAGAAGATCACCACGGCGATGGTGGAGGTCTTGCGCGCCCCCGTCATGTCGAGAAAGGGGTTGGCCGGGATGAACTCCAGCACCATCTTGGCAAAGGACATGCTCTCGACGCTGCCGAGGGTAGTCTGCAAGGCCGCCCCGCGGGCGGTTTCGGCGGCGCCGGCGGTGAGCCCCTCGGCGGTCAGACCGAACAGGTTGGACATCAGGATGCCCGCCCCGGCGGCAATCATGGTGGTGAAGATCAGCACCCCTATGGTCATGGCGCTGATCTTGCCAAGGGCGGTGCCACCGTTGAGCTTGAGGATGGCCCCTATGATGGAGACCATGATGAGCGGGATGATGATCATCTGCAGCAGCTTCACGTAGCCGCTGCCGACGATGTCCAGGTAGTCGCCGGTCTGCACCAGCACGTCGGAACCGGCCCCGTAGAGCAGCTGCAGGGCGGCACCGAACAGGATGCCCAGCCCCAGCCCCGAGAAGACCCGGCGGGTGAAGCTGACGTGGGTCTGCTGCAACCGATAGAGAAACAGCAGCAACATGGCCAGGATGGCCAGATTACCTATAACGCTAAGAGTCATGACGATATTCCCCAAAATGATCGGGCCAGGCCCGAAGTGTGCGGACGAGTGCCCAGTACGCACTCCTCCCTGAAACCTGCCGCGTCGTGGCGGCGCGCCCCCCGGTATGGCCGGGGTGGCGTCAACTGGCAGAAAAACGGAGGGTGGCCTGCGCCACCCTCTTGCATCACTCGGCCTTGCCTTGCTGCTTGGCCCGCATGATGTTGATGATCTCGATATCGGTATCCAGCATCCCCTGTTTGGAGAGGCGGCCCAGGTTGGCGATGGTCTGATCCACGTCGTCGGAGACGATGCCTTCGCTCTGGGGGACCCGCAGATTGTTGATGGCCATCAGCGAGGATTTCACCGCCGCCGAGGTGGAGGTAGAGACCTTCATGGAACAGGCGCTGCCGGCACCGTCGCAGATGATACCGGAAACGTCGCCAATCATGTTGTTGATGCAGTGACTAATTTGCTCGAACTGACCGCCCAGCAGCCAGGTGATGGCGGCCCCCGCCCCCATGGCGGCGGTGCTGGCGGCACAGAGGGCCGACAGCTTGTTCTGGTAGGTCTTGATGTAGATGGCGACCAGGTGGCTCATCACCAGCGCCCGGGTCAGCTGCTCGTCGCTCGCCTTGAGGAAGCGGGCGGCGGCCACCACCGGCATGGTGGCGGCAATGCCCTGGTTGCCGGAGCCTGAATTGGACATGGCGGGCAGCATGGCACCATCCATCCGCGCGTCGGAGGCGGCGGAAGAGAGGCGCATGGCCAGGGTCATCAGGTCATCGGAGAGCAGCTTGCGCTCCACCTGCTCGGTGAGGATCTTGCCGATGCGCAGGCCATACCCCTGCAGCCCTTCGTCCGCCAGCGCCTGGTTCATGGTGGCCGCCTCGCGGATGAAGTCGATCTCGGCCAGCGGCACCTGCAGGGCGAACTCGACGATCTCGCGCAGGGTCATGGTGGGCTTGCTGGCAGGGGCGGCCTGGATCTGCACACCAGGGGCACTGTCCTGCGCCATCAGCACCTCGCCATCGCGCTCCATCAGGATGATGCGGGTGTGGTCGGTACAGATCACCACCCGGGCGCTGTGGCCCTCTACCTCTGCCAGCACCTCGGCGTAGAGCACGTCCGGCACGTCCTTCACGTCCACCTTGATGGCGGGCAGCAGCGCCTTGGCGGCTTCGACCTGATCCGGCGTGAGGGTCTTGAGCACCTCCAGCCCGGCATCCGGGTTGCCGCCGGTGATACCGACGGCCGCTGCCACCGGCAGCCCTATCATGCCGGTACCCGGCACCCCTACCCCCATGCCGTTCTTGAACAGGTTGCCGCTGACCCAGACGCTGACGCGGGTCGGCACCTGCCCCAGCAGCTTGCGGCAGTTGGCCGCCGCCAGCGCCACCGACATGGGCTCGGTGCAGCCAAGGGCCGGCACCACTTCACGCTTGAGCAGGGTAATAAAGTCGGTCCATTGTGCGTTCATTGCGATGTGTCTCATGTTCATGGTGCCCGCATGGGGGCGTGTATTGTGCAGTCCGGCCGCCATGCAACGGCGGAGCGACATATAACCAGTATGGCGGGAGATGCCGGTCTGGCGGCAGCCGAATGAGGGCCGCGCCTATGATCGGAGCCGCTGCGGCGCTGGGTAATCCGATCAACTTTTGGTAACTCTAAAGCAATAGGACTCAAATAAAATTGAGCCGACTCGCTTTTTGCGCAGGCATTATGCCCCACTGGCGGTGAAGTGCCACAAAATGTGAACAGGCGCACAACAGGGTGATAGCGGCCCGGTACCGCCGGTTCAAGACGGGGTCAGAGCCCGTAGCGGGTCAGCAGGGCCTGATACTCGGGGGTCTGCTTGAAGGCCTTGAGGGCGAGGGAGAACTGATAGGCCAGCCGTTCGTTGCCGGGCCTGTGGGTAAAGGCGAGAAAGTTGCGGTTGCTCTCGGTCACCATCTTCTCGCTGTGACCGATCTGATCCTGCAGACCCTGCCCCTTGAGCAGGTAACGGCCCACTATCTGGTTCATCACCACCGCATCCAGCCGTCCGGCCATCATCAGGTGCAGCTGCTTGATCATGTTGTTCTCCCCGGTCATGGGCACCCGGGTGAACAGGGCCGAGGTCAGGAAGGGTTCGCCATAGGCGTAATCGGACTGAATACCAATGCGCAGCCCCTTGAGGCTCTCAAGGCTCTGATAGTCGACAGGCTTGCTGAAGGGGAAGAAGATCACTTCACCGCTCTGGGAGAGGGGCTCATCAGGATAGTGCAGCCACTCCAGCCGCCGCTCCTCGAAGAAGGCGTCGACGATGGCATCGCCGCGCTGGAACCTGGCCTCCTGCAGCACCCGCTTCCAGGGCAGCACCTTGACCGTGGTCTGGTAGCCCATCCGTTTGAGCACGGTGCGGGCCAGCTCAAGATCGGCACCACCCAGACTGCCGTCGTCGAGGCGCATCACATAAGGCGGCCACAGCTCGGTGAGCAGGGTCAGGGTCGGCGGCTCGGCGGCCTGCACCAGGCTCCCCCACCAGAGACAAAACAGGATCCATCCTTTCCGCCACACCATGCCGCGCTCTCCCTCTGTGCATTGGCTGAGGATATACCAAAAAGTAAGTAATAAAAAAGGAGGCCGCAGCCTCCTTTTTGCTTTCCTCTCCGGCGCTTACAGCGCTTTCAGGATGGCCTCGACGCTGGCCTTGGCATCGCCGAACAGCATCTGGGTGTTCTCTTTGAAGAACAGCGGGTTCTGCACACCGGCATAGCCAGTGTTCATGGAACGCTTGAAGCCGATGACGTTCTGCGCCTTCCACACTTCCAGCACCGGCATGCCGGCGATGGGGCTGCCCGGATCTTCCATGGCAGCCGGGTTGACGGTGTCGTTGGCACCGATCACCAGCACGGTATCGGTATCGCTGAAGTCTTCGTTGATCTCGTCCATTTCCAGCACGATGTCGTACGGGACTTTCGCTTCCGCCAGCAGCACGTTCATGTGGCCAGGCAGACGACCGGCAACCGGGTGGATACCGAAGCGCACCTTGACGCCGCGATCACGCAGCTTCTGGGTGATCTCGGCCACCGGGTACTGAGCCTGTGCCACCGCCATGCCGTAGCCCGGGGTGATGATGACGGAGCTGGAGTTTTTCAGCAGCTCGGCCACGTCTTCGGCGCTGGTCTCGCGGTATTCGCCCATCTCCTGGTCGGCCGTGGAGGCCACACCGTCGGAGCCGAAGCCACCGGCGATCACGGAGATGAAGGAGCGGTTCATCGCTTTACACATGATGTAGGAGAGGATCGCACCGGAAGAACCCACCAGGGCACCGGTGACGATCAGCAGGTCGTTGGAGAGCATGAAGCCCGCCGCCGCCGCCGCCCAACCGGAGTAGGAGTTCAGCATGGAGACCACCACCGGCATGTCGGCGCCGCCGATGGAGGCAACCAGGTGCCAGCCGAAGGCGAAGGCGATCAGGGTCATCACCAGCAGGGCGAAGGTGGAGCCACCGGCGTTGACGAAGTGGATCATCAGCGCGATGGAGACCACCACGGCCAGCAGGTTCAGCTTGTGGCGATGCGGCAGCATCAGCGGCTTGGAAGAGATCAGGCCACGCAGCTTGCCGAACGCCACCACGGAACCGGTGAAGGTCACCGCACCGATGAAGACGCCCAGGAACACTTCCACCAGGTGGATGTTCAGCATGGCGCCGGTCAGGTGCTCGACCTGGGCGACGCTGTTGGCCTGTTCGAAGGCGGCGCGGGCCGCGGCCAGAGTGGCATCCAGGTTGGAACCGACAGAGACCACCACTTCAGCCGGAGCAGACGGGTGCAGATCGATGAAGCTGTTGAAGCCCACCAGCACGGCCGCCATACCCACGAAACTGTGCAGCACGGCCACCAGCTCGGGCATTTCGGTCATCTCGACCTTGAGCGCCAGACGCACGCCGATGGCACCGCCGATCACCATGGCCAGGATGATCCAGTGAACGCCACTGGTTTCCGGGTTGAATACGGTGGCGAGCAGGGCGATGGCCATACCCGCGATACCGAACAGGTTGCCATGTTTGGCCGTCTCTTGCTTCGACAGTCCCGCGAGACTGAGGATGAAGAGCACGGCGGCAACGATATAGGATGCTGTTACCAGTCCTTGAGACACGTTAAACCCCCTTAATCCTTACGGAACATCTTCAGCATGCGCTGAGTGACGGTGAAGCCGCCGAAGATGTTGATACTGGCAATCAGCACGGCGATGAAGGCCAATGCGGTGACCAGGGTCGACCCTTGCCCAATCTGCAGCAGGGCACCGACCACGATAATGCCGGAGATGGCATTGGTGACCGACATCAGCGGCGTGTGCAGGGCGTGAGAGACGTTCCACACCACGTAGTAACCGACCACACAGGCCAGGATGAATACGGTGAAGTGAGAGAGGAACGCGGCAGGCGCCACGGCAGCAACCCAGCCGAAGGCGGCGATGCCGAGGGCACCGAACACGAACTTCTTGTTGGAGGGTTTGGCCTCTTCTTTCTTGGCAGCCGGTTTGGCGGCGGCCGGCTTCTGCGGAGCGGCAGAGACGGAGATGGCGGGCGGCGGGAAGGTCACTTCACCGGCCTGGATCACCGTCATGTTGCGCTGCACCACGTCTTCGAAGTCGATGGCGACGTTGCCGTCCTTCTCCTTGCACATCAGCTTCATCAGGTTGACCAGGTTGGTACCGTAGAGCTGGGAGGATTGGGCAGGCAGACGACCCGGCAGATCGGTGTAACCGATCACCTTGACGCCGTTGTCGGTGACATGCAGTTCACCCGATACCGTGTATTCGCAGTTGCCGCCAGCCTGGGCAGCCATGTCCACGATGACGGAACCCGGCTTCATGCTGTCCACCATATCTTTGGTGATCAGCTTGGGTGCCGGCTTGCCCGGGATCAGGGCGGTGGTGATGATGATGTCCACTTCCTTGGCCTGCTGGGCAAACAGCGCCATCTCGGCCGCGATGAACTCTTCGCTCATGACCTTGGCGTAACCATCGGAGGAGGAACCATCCTCGCCGCCGAAGTCGAGCTTGAGGAATTCGCCACCCATGGACTCAATCTGCTCGGCCACTTCCAGACGGGTATCGAACGCACGCACGATGGCACCGAGGGAACCGGCAGTACCGATGGCGGCCAGACCGGCGACACCGGCACCGATCACCAGCACCTTGGCGGGCGGCACTTTACCGGCGGCGGTGATCTGGCCGGTGAAGAAGCGACCAAACTGGTGCGCGGCTTCAACGACGGCGCGATAGCCACCGATGTTGGCCATGGAGGAGAGGGCATCGAGGGACTGGGCACGGGAGATCCGCGGCACCATGTCCATCGCCATCACATTGATGTTGCGCATCGACAGCTTTTTGACCAGCTCAGGGTTCTGGGCGGGCCAGATGAAGCTCACCAGAGTGGCACCATCTTTAATTTGTGCGATCTCGGCATCGGTCGGCGCATTGACCTTGAAGATGAGGTCGGCTTGCCAGACGCTCGGCACCACGCTGGCACCGGCAGCCTCGAAGGCGGCATCATCGAAGCTGGCCAGCAGGCCGGCACCGGCCTCGATAGCGACCTCGAAGCCGAGCTTTTTCAGCTGCTCAACGGTGGCCGGGGTCGCTGCGACCCGGGTCTCACCGGCGAGACTCTCTCTCGGTATTCCAATCTGCATGACTATTCCCTGATGGTTAATAAACAATCGCTGCCCAGTGTCGCATTTCTGGCGAAACAAGACATGACCAAAGTGCAGGTCACGGGCCCTTTGTTATGAAAATCAGTAGGCTTTACCTCAACCTCCTGTCATGGTCAGGCCCCCGCTTTTCAGGCGCGAAGGTGATTAGTATCAAATTTTGGAGTTTTATTACAACCGCAGTCCCGGCAGCGCGCGTACAGAATTCAGCCCGTCCCGGACCATGATTTAAAAAAACAAACCAAATTAGCGACTTATACCAGTAAAAAGCGCTGGAAAAAGTGATCCAACCAGTCAAAAAAAATGTTTTACCGGCCCTCTATCTTAGCGCTTTTTGTTCTTACGAAATCCGCACGGATCACAGATATCAGGCCGAAAACGAAAAAAGTAACTGTTTTGTAACAGACAAGGGGCCGTCTACCCGCCAAATAGGCGGATCCGGCCCCTGTTATTTAATCGTTTCGATGGTGACTGACCGGTGTGCCCGGCTTACCAGGCCGCCTCATAAATATGCTGGCTCTGCACCAGGTCGATATCGCCGTGCTCGCCGATGGCGATCATGCCGTGTTCCGCCAGCTTGCCGAGCAGGGTATCAATTCCTGCGTCCGCCACGCCGTAATCCCGCAGCCGGGTCTTGATCCCCATCCGCTCGAAGAAGTCGCGGGTGGCGGCGATGGCGTCGTCGATGCGCTCAGCCTCGCTGCCACTGCGCAGATCCCACACCCGCTCGGCGTATTGCAGCAGCTTGGCGTGTTTCTGCTGGCGCTTGGCCTGCAGCAGGGCCGGCAGCACCACCGCCAGGGTCTGGGCGTGGTCGAGGCCGTGCAGGGCGGTGATCTCGTGGCCCAGCATGTGGGTGGCCCAGTCCTGCGGTACACCGGCTCCGATCAGGCCGTTCAGCGCCAGGGTGGCACTCCACATGATGTTGGCGCGCACCTCGTAGTTTTCCGGTTCCACCAGCGCCTTGGGGCCCTCTTCCAGCAGGGTCAGCAGCAGGCCCTCGGCGAAGCGATCCTGCACCTTGGCGTTGACCGGGTAGGTGAGGTACTGCTCCAGGATGTGCACGAAGGCATCCACCACCCCGTTGGCCACCTGACGGGCCGGCAGGGTGTAGGTGAGCACGGGGTCGAGCACGGCAAAGCGCGGCATCACGAAGGGCGAGAAGAAGTGCACCTTGTCGCCGCTGCTGCGCCGGGTCACCACGGCACCCATGTTCATCTCGGAACCGGTGGCCGGCAGGGTCAGCACGGCGCCGAGCGGGATGGCGGAGCGCACTTCGTTGCCCACTGTCTCGAGGATGTGCCAGGGATCCCGGGCCGGATCATAATGGGCAGCCGCGGCGATGAACTTGGTGCCGTCCAGCACGGAGCCGCCGCCGACGGCCAGCAGGAAGTCGACCCGCTCGGCGCGGGCCAGCTCGACCGCCCCCATCAGGGTCTCGTAGGTGGGGTTGGGCTCGATGCCGCCGAATTCAAACAGGGTCATGCCGGCCAGTTCGCTGCGGATCTGGGCCAGCAGGCCGCTGCGCACCACGCTGCCGCCACCGTAGGTGATGAGGATGCGGGCGTCGCGCGGCAGCTGTTCACGCAGCTGGGCGACCTGGCCCTTGCCGAACAGGATCTTGGTCGGGGTATGCAGGGTGAAGTTGTTCATCGACATTGCCTTTTTAGTCTCTGGCGGCCAGGCCGCAAAAATTTAATTGCATTTTTCTCCAGACAACCAATACCATCAAGACAACATCCTGCTAGTTCTTTGCCTATTTCTACAAAGCAGCCAGAACAGACTCCAAGAGCATCCCATGCAGACACGCTACACCGACCTCGCCGCCAAGCTGACTCGCCACGTCACCGCTCCCGGCATCACTCCCTCGCCGGTGGATCAGGTGAGCCTCATCTACACCACCGAATACCACGGCCGCACCCCTGTACTCTACCAGCCGCGGATGATAGTGATCCTGCAGGGACACAAGGTGGGCTATCTGGCGGACCAGGTGTTTCGCTACGACCCCAACCACTACCTGCTGATGACCCTGCCGCTGCCCTGCGAGTGCGAGTGTTTCGCCTCCCCCGAGCAGCCCCTCATCGGCTTCTCCCTCGAGATCAACCTGGTGACCCTGCAGGAGCTGTTGCTGGAGCTGGGGGATGCCCTGCCTGCTCCCGCTCCGCAGAAGAGCGGCGTGCATTCGGTGCCCCTGTCGGAGGCCATGTTCTGCGCCGCCGAACGGCTGATCGATCTGATGGACAAGCCCCATCACGCCCGGGTGCTGGGGCCGCAGACGGTACGGGAGATGCTGTTCTACGCCCTGCACGAAGGGGGTGGCCCGGCGCTGCAGGCGCTCGCCAACCGCCACAACCATGTGGGCCAGATCGCTCGGGTGCTGCGTATGATAGAGCAGCGTTTCGCCGACAACCTGACCATGGAGGAGCTGGCGCGGGAGGTGAACATGAGCGTCTCCGCCTTCCACCACCACTTCAAGGCGGTCACCGCCACCTCGCCGCTGCAGTACATCAAGTCGTTTCGCCTCCACAAGGCGCGGATGATGATGCTGCACGACGGCATCAAGGCGGGCACCGCGGCGGCCAGGGTCGGCTACGAGAGCAACTCCCAGTTCAGCCGGGAGTACAAGCGCTTCTTCGGCAGCACGCCGACGGATCAGGCCTCCCGCTTTCGGGAAGGCCAGCTGCGCATCATAGAGGGATAACCAGAGAGGAATTGTTCATGCGTGCACTGCTTTGCCTGCTCACCGCCTGCCTGCTGACGGCCTGTACCGGCCTCGCCGACGGCATCCGCCCCGTTACCGGCTTCCAGCTCGACCGCTACCTCGGCACCTGGTACGAGATCGCCCGCCTCGACCATAGCTTCGAGCGCGGACTGGAGCAGGTGAGCGCCACCTACAGCCTGCGCGACGACGGCGGCGTCAGGGTGCTCAACCGCGGCAAGCAGAGCGATGGCAGCTGGCGCAAAGCCGAGGGCAAGGCCTACTTCGTCGACAAGCCGGACGAGGCACGGCTCAAGGTGAGCTTCTTCGGCCCCTTCTATGGCGGCTACAACGTCATCGAGCTCGACCCCGACTACCAGCTCTCGCTGGTGACCAGCTACAACCACGACTACCTCTGGATCCTCGCCCGCTCGCCCAATCCACCCAAGGCCAACGTGGATGCGCTGGTCGCCAAGGCGGCATCGCTGGGCTTTGCCACCGATCAACTCATCTGGGTCAAGCAGACCTCTGAGCCTGTCGTGAAATAACAAAGGGCAGCCCGCGGGCTGCCCTTTTTCATGGAAGATTGTCTAAGGATCAGAGCCGGAAGCGGCCAATCTCCTGCTCCAGCCGCTCGGTCAGCCCCTTCAATTCGGCCGCCTGCGCCGCCTCCTGATTGGCCTGCTCGGCCAGCTCCTGGGAGACGTGGCGGATGTTCTCGGTGTTGCGGCTGATCTCGCTGGTGACCGAGGTCTGCTCTTCGGCCGCCGCCGCAATCTGGGTCGCCATGTCGCTGATGGAACCGATCGCCTCGTTGATCCGCGCCAGGCTCTGGTTGGCGGACTCCGCATCCTCCACGCTGGTCCCCGCCAGCTGGCGGCTGGTCTCCATGCCGCCCACCGCCCGGCGGGTGGTCTGCTGCAGGGTCTCGATCATCTGCTGGATCTCGTCGGTGGAGTCGTGGGTGCGGCGCGACAGCACCCGCACCTCGTCCGCCACCACCGCAAAGCCGCGCCCCTGCTCGCCGGCCCGGGCCGCTTCGATGGCGGCGTTGAGCGCCAGCAGGTTGGTCTGCTCGGCGATGCCGCTGATGGTGGCCAGAATGCCGCTGATCTTCTGGGCATGGGCATCCAGCTCCACAATGATCTGGCTGGCGTCGGCCACTTCGTCCGCGAGCCCCGTGATGCTGCGCTGACTCTGGCCGACCTGCGACTGGCCGGATACCGCCAGCTTGACCGCATCGCCCGAGGTAGTGGCGGCAAACTCGGCGTTGCCGGCGATCTCCTGGGTGGCGGAGGCCATCTCGGTCACCGCGGTGGCCACCATCACGATCTCGTCCTGCTGCTGGCGCACCCGCTGGCTGCGGGACTGAGCCCCGGCCGCCTGGGCGCGGGACTGGGCCGCCAGCTCGACGGTGACGTCACGCAACCGGCTGACGATGCCGTGCAGCCGCGCCACGAACTGGTTGAAGCTCTCCGCCAGCTGACCCACCTCGTCCTTGCTGCGGGTGTTGATGTGGACAGTGAGGTCCCCCTCGCCGTGGGCGATGTCGTGCAGCGCGCCAGCGACCCGGCCCAGATCGGCAAACAGATACTTGAACATGGCGGTGAGCAGGGCGCTGAACACCAGCATCAGTACCAGGGTCAGCCCCACCAGTTGCCACAGCAGGGTGGCGAGCGGTGCCTCCAGCACGTCGCGATACATCACCATGGCCAGCAGCCAGTCGGTGCCCGCCACCGGTTGCACTGCCAGCAGCACGTCGCGCCCGTCGAGGGTGGCGGCGTGCAGCTCGTTGTTCTCGCGGCCCCACTGCTGGAAGGTGGCCGCCGACAGCTCGGGGGAGAGCTCAGCTATCTGCTTGAGCGCCAGCTCCTTGTTGGGGTGACCGACGATGAGGCCGCTGCTGTCGAGCAGCATGGCGTACCCATCCCCCTGCACCTGCATCGCCAGTACCTCGTCGATCAGCTTGTCGAGCGCCAGGTTGGCCCCCACGGCGCCGACCAGCTCGCCCTGATGGCGTACCGGTTCGGAGAGGGTGACCACCAGCTTCTGCATGGTGACGCTGACATAGGGAGCGGTGACGATGAGCTGCCCCGCCTTCACCGCGTCCTGATACCAGGGGCGCTCGCGCGGGTCATAGTTGCCGGTATTGAGGGAGGGGTCCTGGCGGGTCATCACCCCCTGGGTCGAGCCAAAGTAGGTGAGCCCGAACCCGCCCGAGGTGTAGGCCTGCTTCAGGTGCGGCACCAGCTCGGCCTGCGGGTTGTCGGCGATCAGGTTCACCAGCGCGTGCACCGTGTTCTTGCGATCCGCCATCCAGTCGCCGATGGCGACCGAGTAGGCGTGGCCATAGTTGACCGCCTCGCTCTGGATGGCGCTCATGGTGCGGGATTTGAGGGTGTGAAAGGCAACGATGCCGAGCAGTGAGGCCATCAGCAGCACCACCCCCAGACTGGTGGCCAGCAGCTTGCCGCGCAACGAAAGTGTCATGACTACGGATCCTTGTTGTTGTGACGGGCCAGGGAGAGACCCTTGTTTAATCAAGGCTATCGGCCACATGCTGAACAGACTTTAGTGAATCCTGTCGATTTATCATGACTCGGCAACAGGTTGTGCCACAGCTCACGAAAAACCACCCACTCTTCGGCCGATATCCATCTCGACAAATGGCTATGCAGGGACGCAATCCGTGCTAGGTTGGACTCCTTCAAACCCTGATGGATAAGCCTGCCATGCCCCGAAATATCGAGATAAAAGCCAGCATAGAGCGGATAGATGACCTGCTCCCCAAGGCACTCGCCATCGCCGATCAGGGCCCCGTCGAGATCGAGCAGGATGACACCTTCTTTCGCTGTGACGCCGGTCGTCTGAAGCTGCGAACCTTGTCCCCCTCGGCCGGCGAGCTCATCTTCTACCGCCGCGCCGATCAACAAGGCCCCAAGGAGAGCTTCTATCAGCTGACCACGACACATGAACCGGATCGCCTGCGGGAGACCCTCAGCCTGGCCTGGGGCCAGATCGGCAGGGTGCAGAAGAAGCGCACCCTGTTGCTGGTCGGCAGAACCCGGATCCATCTCGATCGGGTGCAGGGGCTCGGCCACTTCCTCGAACTGGAGGTGGTGCTGGAGGAGGACGAGCCGCTTGAGGCGGGGATGCAGGAAGCCAACGACATCATGGCGCAGCTTGGAGTTGAGCCCTCCCGGCTGATAGAAGGCGCCTATCTGGATCTGCTCCTCCGGCAGCAGGCCTGAATGCAACAAGGCCGCCCGCAGGCGGCCTCCCATACTCTGCCCGGCAGGGCTACTTGACCCGGGCGATGGCGGTATTGAGCCGCATATTGGTCGCATCCAGCCCTGGGGTCTGACCATGAAAGTCAAACTCCAGCCTGACGCCGGGGCGAAACAGCAGACAGTGGGTGGAGCCGCCGAAGTGGAACATGCCGAGCTGATCCCCCTTCTTCACCCTGTCCCCCGCCTGCACCGTGATCTCGCAGCTCGACACCTCGGCCATCCCCACCGGTACCACGCACATCAGGCCGATTTTGGGGTTGTCCGCCTCGATGAAGATGAGTGCCCGGGTCGCCACCGAGGTGAGGAACGGCTGGGAGTTGTTGGGGGCGCTGGGATCCGCCCCCTGCGGGTCGGCAAAGCCTTCGAACTGGTTCTCCAGATAGTAGGTGCCGTTGACGACGCGTACCTTGCGGATGGTGCCGCTCACCGGGCTGTGCCAGCGGTGGTAGCTGAGCGCGCTGAGGAAGGCCTGATAGACGGTGCCGCCCTCGAAACGGGGGGCCAGATCGTCAAAATCGAGCATGTTCTCCAGCGAATAGGGCTGCCCCTTGAGCCAGAACTGATCGCTGCGGCTCACCTCTTTGCGCACCTGCAGCGGCGCCGATTCGCAGGCGTTGACGATGACATTGTCATCCGTTGGCGCCGAGACCGGCCGCACTCCGGCCCGAAAACGTCGGGTGAAGAAGTCATCCCAGCAGCCGAAGCCGTGGTAGTCGGCCGCCGGCTCGCACTCGAAGATCTGCTCGAAGCTGCCCGGAGTGGGGTTGGGCCCCTCCCCGACCGCTTCGTCGCCACCTGCACCATCTCGGCCTTGGCCGCCTTGCCGAGCCAGGGCACCACCAGGGTCTCGCGATCCAGCCGGCTTACCGGCTCGGTCAGCACATAGCGGGAAGCCGGGCTTTGCAGGAACTGGGCCCAGTAGTCGAGGATCTTCTTGAACTGCTGGTTGACCAGGGCATTGGCAAAAAACTGGTAGCCGGAGCGGGTGGCCATGGGCCAGTCGAGCAGGGCATTGATGGGAAAGCCGATGAGGCCGGACGGTTCCTGGCTGGGGATGTCCTGATAGGCCTCGGGGGCCGTGGTCATGATGCCGTTGAGCAGACCGAGGAACTCCTCGAACGAGCGCACCTCAGGCTGACCGAGCGGGGTCTGGTGCTTGTGGCGCCAGGCCTCCTTGAACATGGCCTCGGCCTGGGCATGCAGCGCCGGGTCGGCATTGACCAGATCCCGCAGCTCGGCGATGGGGGGGACCAGCGCCCTCGGCTGCTGGTTCACGTAGTGCTTGATCCGCCGGATCCAGCGCTCGACATGGGCCCCATCCTGGGGGATCCAGCCGCCGGGTCGGGACTTGTTCAATCGGGTTTCCACTGCCTTGTTCATGGTTCGCTCTCCTCAGCTGATGTTCACGCCCACAATCCACGGCTTGAGCATTGAGTGCCGACCTGCCAGCGGCATGCCAGGGCACCGACCCTGTTATGTAGCACAGGGGGCCCGGCAGCACGATTGCCAGAAACGACAGGGCAGAGTGGCGCAATAGCGACTAGCGGTTGGGATAGACGGGTATGGAGAGAGCAACCAGGCCAGGAGAGCAGGCGGCACAAGGGATGTGCAAAAGGAGAGTGGCAGGCCCGGAAAAGCGAAAAGCCAGCTCAATGAGCTGGCTTCTCTGAAAATGGCAGGGGCGGCAGGACTCGAACCCGCAACCATCGGTTTTGGAGACCGCTGTTCTACCAATTGGAACTACGCCCCTGCAACAAACGAGGCGTAGTATACAAAGCGGGTTTCAAAGGTAAAGGCTTTTTTCTCACTTTTGGTGCGATTGCGCAAAGGACGAGCAGATCCTGCCAATTTATGCAGCTCCAATGGGTAACTTGCTGTATTTACAGCCTTGTTTGGGTAGGAAACTGACCGCAATGGGGGTAGGGTTAAGCTTGGGGCCAGGCAAGAAGGGGGTTGCACATGCTCAATTACCGGTTACTGCAACAACTTGCACCGCTCAACTTCAGGGATGAAAGCAAAACCGAGACACTGCCCGACTATCTGGCACGGGTCGCCCCGCTGGTGCCCTTCATTCCCGAAAATGTGCTCATCCAGTGGATTTATCGCCATTGGCGCGGTTTTGAGTCCAACTGGAGCTTTATCGATCTCGCCCGCCATCAGTTCGAGTGCGAGAGCTGGCCCACCGCACGGATCATCGACCAGATAGACTCCCGCCATATGGAGGTGATCGAACGCTGGGGCGAGATGTTGCGCAGCAACCGCTACGTGCGCAGCTCCTGGCTCGGGGAGAGGATGTTGCGTGAAGGGAGTTGGCCAGAACCCATCATAGTGCTGGCATCGACGGCAGGGGACAGCTACCCGAACGGACAACCCCTGCCCCACCCCTACTGTCTGCTGGAAGGGCACCACAGGCTCGGCTATCTGCGCGCCATGGTGCATGATGACGAGCCACTGCAGCCCCAGCATCAGGTGTGGGTTTGCCGACCTGTTCGCAGCACTTAAACGTTTTTCTGTGCAAATCTTGCCTTTGAAATAAATTTTTGACAATTCAAAATGCGACTCTATAATCTGTCCGGTTTGAAAAAAGGTCAGGACAGGACGATGCAGTTTTTGATGAAAAAAACAGCCTTGCAGACGGGTGGAGCGCACCAGAGCGGCCCCGTTGTTTCCGGTTCCCGACCCACAGATCCCCAATTGTTTTCAAAAAAAGCCCCTGTTTCAGGGGCTTTTTTTTGTGCCCGAAAAACCTTCATTGATGTCAAAGGGAATGCAGACGATGACCAATCCACTCTATAAGAAACATGTCATCTCCATCACGGACCTGACCCGGTCTGAAATGGAACTGGTAGTCTCAACCGCACAACGGTTGAAGGCCGAGCCCGACACCCGCTTGCTGAAAGACAAGCTGGTCGCCAGCTGCTTCTTCGAAGCCTCTACCCGCACCCGCCTCTCCTTCGAGACCGCGGTGCAGCGCCTGGGTGGCAACATCATCGGCTTCGCCGACGGTGGCAACACCAGCGCCAAGAAGGGTGAAACCCTGGCCGACTCCATCAAGATCATCGGTTCCTACACGGATGCGGTGGTGATGCGTCATCCGAAAGAGGGGGCGGCCCGCCTCGCCTCCGAATTCTCCCGGGTGCCGGTCATCAACGGCGGCGACGGCTCCAACCAACATCCGACCCAGACCCTGCTCGACCTCTTCTCCATCCGTGAGACCCAGGGCAAACTGGACGGCCTCAACGTCGCCTTCGTCGGCGACCTCAAGTACGGCCGCACCGTGCACTCGCTGGCCCAGGCCCTCAGCCTGTTCAACTGCCGCTTCTTCTTCATCTCGCCGGAAGCGCTGGCGATGCCGGACTACATCTGCGAAGAGCTGGAAGAGAAGGGCATCCAGTTCAGCGTGCATGAAACCATGGAAGAGGTGATGCCTGAGCTCGACATCCTCTACATGACCCGGGTCCAGAAAGAGCGCTTCGACGAGACCGAGTACAAGCACATGGCCGCCAAGTTCGTGCTGGAACTGGCCACCCTGGAAGGGGCCAAGCCAACCATGAAGATCCTGCATCCCCTGCCCCGCGTCGACGAGATCGACGTCGCGGTCGACAAGACGCCCCACGCCTACTACTTCCAGCAGGCGGAGAACGGGGTCTATGCGCGCCAGGCACTGCTGGCT
This sequence comes from Aeromonas sp. QDB20, assembly GCF_027707805.1. Lineage (NCBI taxonomy): Bacteria > Pseudomonadati > Pseudomonadota > Gammaproteobacteria > Aeromonadales > Aeromonadaceae > Aeromonas > Aeromonas sp. QDB20. The sequence continues at coordinate 52,669 of NZ_JAPCJC010000012.1, forward strand.
CTGGTACTGAACGAAACTGTCTAACGGAAAGGGGAACATCATGTCTGACAAGAACCAACTGCAAGTCGAAGCCATCCGTCACGGCTCCGTCATCGACCACGTCCCCGCCGGCCAGGGCATCAAGATCCTCAAGCTGTTCCAGCTGGTAGAGACCCAGGAGCGGATCACCGTCGGCTTCAACCTCAAATCCGGCGCCCTCGGCAAAAAGGATCTCATCAAGATCGAGAACACCCGCCTGACCGAGCAGCAGGCCAACCAGCTGGCGCTGTTCGCCCCCAAGGCGACCGTCAACATCATCGAAGACTTCGCGGTGGTGAAGAAGCACCAGCTCAAGCTGCCGGAGTTCATCGCCGGAGTGTTCCACTGCCCCAACTCCAACTGCATCTCCCACAACGAGCCGGTGGAGAGCTACTTCCGGGTGCGCGAGGTGAAAGGCGCGGTACGGATGAAGTGCAAATACTGCGAGAAGTCCTTCACCCAGGACATCGTCAGCGAACGCTACTGAGAACCAGACTCAAAAAAATATCCAGGTGGGCCCCAAGGGGCCCATTTTTGACCCCTGTCACATCACCAAATAACCAGTTGGTTATAATTTGCCATCCAAAGAGAGCTATTCCCGCTCATTTCCTGCCAGTGCATTGATTGCCAGTATTTTTTGCTGATATTCAGCAAATGCGGCAGATATCGAGCGTTTAGCGTCGGTCATCGTCAAAGGAATTCGCCGTGGTCAAGACCCTCAGCCGTCCCGTTGCCCAAGAGCCCGATCTGGCCCAGCTGGATGCCTGTCGCCAGATCATCGGCCAGCACTGCTACAGCACCCAGGAAGAGATCCGCCGCGAGCTGTCGGAGCGCGGCTTTGCCGACATCAGCCAGTCCACCATCTCCCGCCTGCTGCGCCGTCTCGGCGTCGCCAAGGCGCAGAATGCCAACGGCAAGAAGGTCTACACCCTGGTGGACGAACAGCTGGAACCCGCCGGTAGCACTCGCTCCATTCACGACATGGTGCGCGCCGTGGTGCACAACCAGCAGATGGTGTTGATCCATACCACACCAGGGGCCGCCACCGTGGTGGCTCGTCTGCTGGATCGCAACGCCAATCCCGAGATCATGGGCGCCGTCGCCGGCAACGACGTGGTGCTGGTCGCCCCGCGCCACATCAGCCGCACCCGTCAGGCCCACGCCGCCGTGGTGCGCACCCTGGAACAGGCGCGCTAACCCTCCCCCAATGCAGCAAGGCGACCCAGGGTCGCCTTTTTGTTGTCTGCCAATCGGCTTTTTATCCCATCTGTGCGCTGTCTGGGCCCGCCTCCTGGTCGGCCATAAAAAACGGGAGCCAGCGGCTCCCGTTTTTGCGGCTATGTCTGTCGGTGTTTATGCCAGCACGGCACCCAGGCTCAGGCAGACCACGATCAGCACGGTCAGCAGGCCGAGCAGCGGGGCTACCCATTTCAGCCAACGTACATAGGGAACCTTGGCGATGGCCAGGCCACCCATGACCACGGCGGAGGTCGGAGTCACCAGGTTCACCAGACCGGAGGCAGACTGATAAGCGGTGACCACCAGCTCGCGACCCACGTTGGCGAAGTCGGCCAGCGGCGCCATGATCGGCATGGTCAGCACGGCCAGGCCGGAGGAGGACGGCACCAGGAAGGAGAGCACCACTTCCAGCACGAACATCACGTTGATGAACACCACGGTGGAGAGGCCGGTCACTATCCCTTCTGCACTGTGCAGTATGGTGTGGGTGATCATGCCGTTGTCCATCACCACCACGATACCGCGGGCGATACCGATGATGAGGGCCACGCCGAGCAGGTCGCGGGCACCGTCGATGAAGTTGGAGGTCAGCTCCTCCTCGCTCATGCGGGAGATGACGCCGACTATGATGGCGGCAGCCAGGAACACACCGGAGATCTGCGCCATCCACCAGCCCAGCACGGCCACACCGTAGATCATCACGGCGAAGGCGGCGACGAAGATGCCCAGCACTATCTTGCGGGTCAGGGTGAACTCCAGCATCTGGTCGCTCTTGTTGCCGAGGAAGTGGGCACGGTTCTCCTCCCACTTGTCAGCCACCAGGGACTTGCTGGGGTCGCTGCGCACCATCTTGGCGTAGCGCATCACATAGGCCACGCAGAGCAGCCAGCCGGCCACCAGCATGGCGACGCGCAGCCAGATGCCATCGGTAAAGGAGATGCCGGCGGCGTTGGCGGCAATCACGGTCGCGAACGGGTTGATGGTAGAGCCCAGGGTACCGATACCGGCCCCCAGCAGCACAGTTGCAGCAGCCACCACCGGGTCGAAGCGGGCGGCCATCATCACAGGCACCAGCAGGGTGTAGAACGGCAGGGACTCTTCCGCCATGCCGTAGATGGTGCCCCCTGCGGCGAACAGCGCCATCAGGATCGGGATCATCCACTCTTCCCGGCCGCGCAGGCGGTCGGTCACCCGTTCGATACCGGCATCGATGGCACCGGTCTTGGTCACTATGCCAAGAAAACCACCGATGATCAGGATGAAGAGGGAGACGTCGATGGCGCCTGCCTCGTAGGTGTCATGGTTGTAGAGACCATCGATCGGCGCCAGCAGCACGTCGACGATCCCCTGGGGATTGCCCTCTACCAGCTTGTAGGTGCCAGCCACCGGCACTTCCTTGCCGAGGGCTTCATTCATGGTCATTTCGTATTTGCCGGCCGGCACTATCCAGCTCAGGGCGGCCACCAGGGCGATCAGCACGAACAGTATCGTGTAGGCTGACGGGAACTTGAATTTGGTCATGGTCCAGCTTCCTTCTGTGGGTGTGGTATCCATGCAGGCTGCGGGTCGTAGGGTTGGAGGTATTATGCCGCTGTCACATGGTCGAAAAGCCGGGGGTCACCCCCCGGCACCACTACTGCGACCTTAGTCGCCCAGCGTAGCAACCATCACTGCCTTGATGGTGTGCATCCGGTTTTCGGCCTCGTCGAACACGATGCTGTGCTCGGATTCGAACACGTCCTCGGTCACTTCCAGGCCTTTCATGCCGTATTTGTCTGCCACTTCCTTGCCCATGGTGGTCTCGTCGTTGTGGAACGCCGGCAGGCAGTGCATGAACTTCACATCCGGGTTCTTGGTGGCGTTGATGACGTCCATGTTGACCTGATACGGGGTCATCAGTTTGACGCGCTGATCCCAGGCTTCTTTCGCTTCACCCATGGAAACCCAGACGTCGGTGTAGAGGAAGTCGGTACCCAGCACACCCTCTTTCACATCTTCGGTCAGGGTGATGCGTGCGCCTGTCTCTTCGGCGATCAGGCGGCACTTGGCAACCAGCTCTTCTTCCGGCCAGAAGGCTTTCGGTGCGACCAGGCGGATGTCCATGCCCATCTTGGCGGCACCGACCATCAGGGAGTTACCCATGTTGTTGCGGGCGTCACCCAGGTAGGCGAACTTGATTTGATCCAGGCGTTTGCCCTTGCCGTGCTCCAGCATGGTCATGAAGTCGGCCAAGATCTGGGTCGGGTGGAATTCGTTGGTCAGGCCGTTCCAGACCGGGACGCCGGCGTGGGCACCCAGCTCTTCGACGATCTCCTGGCCATAGCCACGGTATTCGATGCCGTCATACATGCGGCCCAGCACCCGGGCGGTGTCTTTCATGGACTCCTTGTGGCCGATCTGGGAACCGCTCGGGCCAAGGTAGGAGACCTGAGCGCCCTGGTCGAAGGCCGCCACTTCAAACGCACAACGGGTACGGGTAGAGGTCTTCTCGAAGATCAGGGCGATGTTCTTGCCGGTCAGGTGTTTGCGCTCATAGCCACCGTATTTGGCTTTCTTCAGGTCGATGGCCAGATCGATCATGTATTGGATTTCGCGCGGGGTGAAGTCCAGCAGTTTCAGGAAGTTACGGTTACGCAGATTAAAAGCCATGATGAGTTCTCTCTATATTTGTTTCAGACCAATTCAGGCAGTAGTGTTGACTACGCATTCTCAGTACATATGTCGGTAATTACGCATTCACGGTACGGGTGGCGACGATATTGGTGCCGGCTTCGCCCTTGAGGATGGCCAGGCCATCGTCCAGTGCACCTATGCCGACCATGCCGCCGGTCGCCTTGACGAATTCACAGGAGGCTTCGACCTTGGGCCCCATGGAGCCTGCGTCGAACTTGACCCCGGCCAGCTCGTCCGGGCTGGTGATCCGCAGCGGACGCTGGGTCGGTTTGCCCCAGTCCAGGTAGACGGCATCGGCATCGGTCAGGATCAGCAGGGCGTCGGCCTTGATCTGCTTGGCCAGGTAGGCGGCAGACATGTCCTTGTCGATGACGGCTTCGATGCCGGTCAGGCTCTGGCCATCCCAGGTCACCGGGATGCCGCCACCACCGGTACAGATGATGAGGTGGCCCTGGGCGATCAGGGTTTCGATGGCGTCACCTTCCACGATGCGCTGGGGCAGCGGAGACGGCACCACGCGGCGGAAGAATTTGCCGTCAGCCTTCACCACCCACTGCTTCTCTGCAGCCAGGGCGCGGGCCTCAGCCTCTTCGTAGACGGGACCGATGAATTTGGTCGGATTGACGAAGGCCGGATCTTGCGGGTCAACCTGCACCTGGGTCAGCAGGGCGGTGACGTTGCGGCTCGGCATCAGGTTCTTCAATTCCTGGATCAGCATGTAGCCGATCATGCCCTGGGACTCGGCACCCAGCACATCCAGCGGATAGGGGGATACCTTGGTGTAGGCACTGTTCTGCAGAGCCAGCAGGCCGACTTGCGGGCCGTTGCCGTGCACCAGCACCACGTTGTACTCCTGAGCGATCAGGGCGATGGTCTTGGCGGCGGTGGCGATGTTCTTGCGCTGGATATCTGCTTCGAGCGGCTCGCCACGACGGAGCAGAGCATTGCCACCCAGGGCGACGACGACAGTTGGTTTTTTCATGAGTGTTACTCTCGAGTTTGGTGCTGTGTGGCGCCAGTCTCTGCCGGCGCCACGCCGTCTTGTTAGATGCCGTCGCGTTCCATCGGGCAGCTCATGCAGCGGGCGCCGCCGCGGCCACGTCCCAGCTCTTCACCCGGGATGGGCAGCACAGTGATGCCGGCTTTGTCGTACTTCTCGTTGGTGTAGGTATTGCGCTCGTAACCCACCACCACGCCGGGGCGCACGGTCAGCACGTTGTTGGCATCGTTCCACTGCTCGCGCTCGGCCTCGAAGGTGTCACCACCTGTGGTGATGAGCTTGAGCTGATCGACACCCAGTGCCTTCTCGATGGCGGTGACGAAGTAACCCTCTTCCTTGATGTTCATGCCGGTGGCACCGCCCGGAGTCAGGCTCCAGCAGTTCACATCCTTGCGGATGACTTCCGGATAGACGGAGAAGGTGTCTATGTCCATGTGGGTCATGACGGTATCCAGGTGCATGCAGCTGCGGTGTTTCGGCAGTTGCATGGCGATGACCTGTTTGGCCTGGCCGTGCTTGAACAGGCCGCGAGCCAGGTGCTCGACCCCTTGCGGTGTGGTGCGCTCGGACATGCCGATGAGCACGGCGCCACGACCGATGACCAGTACGTCACCCCCTTCGATGGTGGAGTTGTCGTAGTCGCGATCTTCATCACCGAAGTACTTGATGAAGTCCTGACCGGCAAACTGCGGGTGCCAGCGATAGATGGCCTTCACGTGGTTGGTTTCGCGACGGCGGGCCGGTTTGGCCATCGGGTTGATGGAGACGCCGCCATAAACCCAACAGGAGGTGTCACGGGTAAAGAGGTGGTTGGGCAGCGGCTCGATGATGAAGTCGGTCGGTGCGTGCATGCCTACTACCATGTTGACGCCGCTGTAGGGCATCTCGGAGTAGGTCAGGCCACCGGAGAGAATGCGGGCCAGCTCGCGGTGCGGCATGTCAGCCAGGAAGCAGCGCACGTCGTTGGCAAAAGAGGAGCCGAGGCGATAGTCGGAGACCTGATGTTGCAGCAGCCAGGTTTTGGCTTCCGGCACGTCCAGGGTTTCCGCCAGCAGATTGGTCAGCAGGAAAACTTCGACATTCTGATCGCGCAGTACCTGAGCGAATTTGTCGTGCTCCTGACCGGCACGTTCAACGGACAGGACGTCATCGAACAACAGATCCTGGCAGTTGGAAGGAGTCAGACGCTTCAGACTGAGGTTGGGGCGGTGCAACATGACACGGCGCAATTGGCCAACTTCAGAACCTACATAAAATTTGCTCATGATTATATTCCGTCTAGCAGTGGTCCCTGCGAGTGATTGAATAGATTCCTTCTATTCATGCTCGTGGCTAAGGCGGGATATTCTTTATGTAGGGTAATCGGCTTGTGTTCTATCCTGCCCTTGCCTTTCGAGACCGAGGTTAGACCTGCCAATCACGATAAACTTAGACATTGATCACATTCACCCAGAACTGAATAAATTCACGGTTTATTCTTTGATAGGGGTAACAGAACTGACAATCTCCCATTCACCTCTCCCGTTTAAATACGCACTTTCTTCGGCACATATTTCATATTTCACCTTGTTTCATTCACGCCAAATATCTACAAAGGGATAAACACAAAAACAAAAAACCTTTAATTTCATGAAGATAAAAACACAACCAACACAGAATGAATTTTATATGCAGATATTTGAATTTTCCGCGCTCTTTACGAGGTGCTCGCAGCAAATAAAAAGTCACGGCCAGGCTCCGCGCTGAATAATCTGTTTGTTGTTCCAGATCATGGCATCGCGTCTGTTCCGCTTGCCGGGCCAGACTACAGGCAGTGTTGCCTCTTCACCTCTTATATGGATATGCACGAATTGCGCATCTTGGCCGGCCAATTTTCAACTGGCCGGCGCAGGGGCTTTTTCAAACTTTTTTCATTAGTAGAATTTATTTCAGCAGCTTGCGTCACAAGCCGGCTCGGCTTAACTCAGAAAGTGATCAGGATCACACCTGTTATGTCACCAAGGAGATAGCCATGAAGATGAAGTCACTGCTGCTGCTTTCCACTCTGCTGCTGCCCATGACCCCGGCACTGGTCCATGCGGAGGGTGCCCCTGCCATGCCATTGGTGGTGTGCCATGTCGATCAGGCCCCCCAGATGCTGGTACCCGCCTACGTGTGTCAGTGGCACGGCGGCAGTCAGCACTACTGAGCGAAACCCCGGGAGGAGGTCTTCTCCTCCTGGCTTGTCATGGCCCAACCCCCTCCTATACTCAATGCAGCTGTTTTTCATAGGGATAGGAGACGGTCATGATCCTGCTGGTCGGTGGTGAAAAAGGAGGGAGCGGCAAGAGTTGTCTGGCCCAGAATCTGGCGGTCTACCTCAGAACCCAGTTTCACGGCGAAGTGCTGTTGGTGGACTGCGATCCGCAGCGCACCACCTCGGACTGGATCCAGGAGCGCAACGACAATCCGGATCTGCCCCAGATAAACTGCGTCCAGCTCTACGGCAACATCCGCAACGATCTGCTCAGCCTGAAGAACCGCTATGACTACCTGATCGTCGACTGTGGCGGCCAGGACAACCGGGCACTGCGTTCCACCATGGCCGTCGCCACCCATGCTCTGATCCCGCTGCGTCCCAAGCGCCGCGATCTCAAGACTCTGCCGCACATGGAAGACCTCATCACCACCTGCAAGATGGTCAACCCGACCTTGCGGGCTGCCGTGGTACTGACCCAATGCCCCGCCCTGCCCAACCAGGCGAAGCGGATACTGGAAGCCAAGGAGGTCTGCTCTTCCTTCGGTGTCGACGTGCTCAATTCCATCACCTATGGCCGCAACGTCTACGACGACAGCGAGGAGAAGGGATTGTCGGTGATGGAGATAGAGCCGGATGGCAAGTCTGCCGAAGAGATCCGCGCCATCGCCAAGGAGTTTCTGGAGCTGGGGGTATGAGATGGGACTTGCCGACCTGAAGAAGAAACACAATCTGCATCACCAGAAGAAGTTCACCATAGACGAGTTCATCGAGGACGCGGATTTTTATGCCAAGGGCAAGCCCAAGGTCGTCAGCCTGGAGCTGACTCTGCATCGGGACGAGGCTCTGACCGCACTCGCCTTCATCGAGAGCGGTGAACATCTCAAACCCAGCTTCAAGAAAGCCACCTTCTCGCTCAGCACCACGGCCATCGATGAGCTTGGCAACCTGACCCAGCAGGACGGCATGAACAAATCTCTGCTGCTGCGGTTGTTTACCCACTACTTCTCCTCCCTGAGCCCGGAAGAACGCCAGACCATCTATGAGCGACTGCAGGCACACAACTGACGCTATCTTCCTTCAGCCATGCTTCGTTGCCAGCATGGCCCTTCTCTGCTCGCTTCCCCTTTCTGAATCCCAGTTGAACAAGGTGTAAGACATTCGCCATAGACGATGTAGGTAAAGCGCCAGAAAAGATCCCGCGATAGTCGGAAGATAAGATCGTAAAACATGAACGAAAAATACCTATACCAATGAAATTAAAGGATAAATATTGAAACAAGTTTCCTTCGTAACGAGATGCGTAAAAACGTTTTTCACTCTGCCGTTGTCCCGCCCCATGAAATCCTTATAGTTACTCCTGCACGGACGCAATGAAGTCGGTCAGGAAGACTGGCTGCCAGGGTTGGGCAAATGGACTCACCACAGGATGTGGTAAAGGACACCTCCCAGGACGGAGAAAGTGCGACGGGAACGGATGACTCGTCAGGCCATGATGGCTAAAGGACACCCCAAAGGATTGGGAAGGGGAAACCTAAAGGAAGAGGTATAGTCAGGGATTGCAGGGAGCAACTTCGTTCAAGGATATGAGCGATAAGACTATCGGGGGCGACGCAAGTCGCCCCCATCTTTTTTGGCCATTTTTACCCCGGCCTACCTTTCTATCTGCTCATTCCAGCCGGAAGTGCCCCACAATCTCCCGCAGCCTGTCATAGGTCTGCTGCATCGAGCCGGCACTGGCCACCGTCGCCTCGCCGTTGTGGGTCAGCTGGCGGATCACCTCGGCAATGGCGCTCATGTTGCGATTGATCTCCTCGGCTACCGCGCTCTGCTGCTCCGCAGCCGTGGCGATATGGCTGATGAGATCGTTGATCTCCACTACCTCGCCCGCCATCAGATCCAGTGACTCGTTGACCCGAGTGGTGTTCTCGGCGGCGCCCTGACAACTCTGCTTGGTATTGCTCATGGCATTCACCACGGTCCGGGTCCCCTGCTGCAGGCTGGCCAGCATGGTCTGGATCTCCGCCGTACTCTGCTGGGTACGGGCGGCGAGTGAACGCACCTCGTCAGCCACCACGGCAAAGCCACGCCCCTGCTCGCCGGCGCGGGCGGCCTCTATGGCAGCGTTGAGGGCCAGCAGGTTGGTCTGCTCGGCTATGCTGCCGATGACCCCGAGCACCGAGCCAATCTGCTGCACATCCTGCTGCATCGCCTCGATGGAGCGGGCGGTGGTTTCCACCTCATCTACCAGCGCCATCACGCTGGCCATGGCCTGATCGACCACCTGACGGGACTGGCTCGCCAGTTGCTGGCTCTGGCCGGTGAGCTGGGCCGTGCTGGCCGCGCTCTCCGAGACGGAGACCGCGGTGCGACTCATCTCGTTGATGGCGGTCACCACCTGCTCGGTCTCCCGCACATGATCCGCCAGCAGGGACTGGGCAGCACCGGTCTGGCTGGCCAACCCTTCGATACCGCTGTTGAGCTGGCCGCTGGCCTTCCTCACCTCGTTCATCATCTCCTGCAGCCGCTCGATAAAGCGGTTGATACCGGCCGAAATCTGGCCCAGATCATCGGTACTGGTTACCGCCAGCCGACGGGTCAGATCGCCGCTGCCACGGGAGAGCTCCAGCACCAGGTCCCGCAGCGAGAGAATCGGGCGATAGGCCACATTGAGCGCCAGCACGGCGAGCACCATCACCACCACGGCCACCCCGAGCAGCGCCATGATGATCTGGCCGTTGAGTGCCTGGGTCATGGTGTGGATGTAATCGAGATCGATGTAACCGGTCAGGGTCCAGCTGCTGCCGCGAATATCCAGCGAATTGGGGCGCGCTTCGCTCTCCCCCTGCGGCTTGCTGCTGTAGAGCTCATTGCCCTGCCCGTCAGCCAGCGAGAAGTAGCGCCCTTCGCCACTGACGCTGGCCAGCAGGTTCTTGAACTCGCTCATGTCGAGGTAATAAAGGTAGGCAGAGTCGGCACCGCGCGGCACCAGAATCGAGATGACGGGCTTGCCATCCACCTGCTGCAGCGGACTGACGGTGATCTGGTTGTTGGCGGCGGGGATAAGCTTGCGCAGGGCATCGACCTTACTGCTGTCGTTGATGACGCCGCTCACGTCGAACGCCATGTCGCCGATCACCTTGACGATGTTGTGAAAGCCGGTCTCTTCCAGCGTCTTCTTGACGTTGGTCACCCCGAAGTTGAGGTTGGCTGCCAGCAGGATTTTCTGATTGATGTCGCCGGCCAGCTTCTCTTTGACCAGGGAGATCTGTTCGTTGATGTTCTTGGTCGCCTGGGTGCGGATGTAGGCGCTGATGAAGTGATTGACGCTGAACCAGGCGGTACCGATGGTGACCAGGATGGCCAGCAGCAACAGGACGTAAATCTTGACCTTGAATGGCATGGGATCCCTCCAGAAGAGAGGGCCGGCACTGCCAACCCTCCCTGCCAATCGTTATTTCTTCTTGGCGTACTTCATGGAGTCCAGTGCCACCGCCAGAATGATGATGCCGCCCTTGATGATGAACTGCCAGTAAGGGCTGACGCCGATATAGGTCAAACCATAGTTGATCAGGGTAAAGATAAGCACGCCGGTGATCACCCCGGCCACGGTACCCACGCCACCCGCAAACGACACCCCGCCCACCACGCAGGCGGCGATGGCATCGAGCTCGTACATGAAGCCCAGGTTGTTGGTGGCGCTGCCGATCCGGCCCGCTTCCAGCATGCCGCCGAAGGCGTAGAAGACCCCCGCCAGCGCATAGATCATCACCAGATTGACCGCCACGTTGACGCCGGAGACCTTGGCCGCTTCCGGGTTGCCGCCGATGGCGAAGATGTTCTTGCCAAAGCGGGTCTTGTTCCACAGCACCCAGACGAACACGCTGGCGATGGCGGCGTAGAAGGTCAGATAGGATAGCTTGAAGCCACCCAGCTTGATGAACCCCTGCGCGAAGCTCGAGAAACGGGGGTCGAAGCCAGCCACCGGCGAAGCCCCTACCGAGTCAAAGTAGAGGGAGTTGATGCCGTAGACGATGATCATGGTGCCCAGGGTGGTAATGAACGGGGTGACGTTCAAATAGGCCACGATGAGGCCGTTGACCAAGCCAATCAGGGCTCCCACTGCGCACACCAGCAGGATCACCGCCGGAATGGGCACTTCGCCCAGGCTGGGAAACACCTTGTTGACGTTGGTCAGCGCCTGCAGCATGGTCGCCGCGATGAGCGCCGCCAGACCGACCTGACGACCGGCCGACAGATCCGTCCCCTGGGTGATGATGATGCCAGCCACCCCGAGCGCAATGATGACCCGCACCGAAGACTGGGTCAGGATGTTGCTGAAGTTGGTGAGACTCAGGAAGGAGGGTTCCTTGATCACGATGATCATGAGCAGCACCAGCAGCACCACGTAGATGCCGTTCTCCTTGAGCGCCCGCATCAGATTGAAATTTTTAGCCGACTCCATAAATGTCTTCCTGTCTCTAGAGGTACAGAGATGCCAGGCGCAGTATCTCGCTCTGGTCAGTTTCTTTGGTATTGACGATCCCGGCGACCCGGCCATTGCTCATCACCATGATGCGATCCGTGATGCCGAGCAGTTCGGGCATTTCCGACGAGATGATGATGATGCCCTTGTCCTTCTTCGCCAGCTCCAGGATGAGCTGATAGATCTCGAACTTGGCCCCCACGTCGATGCCGCGGGTCGGTTCGTCCAGCATCAGGATCTCCGGCTGGGTCAGCAGCCAGCGGCCGATGATCACCTTCTGCTGGTTGCCCCCCGAGAGGGAGCCGATCTGGGTCTGCTGGGTCGGCGTCTTGACCCGCATGGAGTCGATGACCCACTGGGTGTCGCTCTTCATCTTGTTGTCGCTGAGCAGCCCCATGGAGCCCTTGTAGTTGTCCATATTGGCGATCAGGGAGTTGAAGGCGATGTCGAGGCGCGAATAGATGCCGGTGGAGCGGCGCTCCTCGGTCACCAGCGCAAAGCCGTTGCGGATCGCCTCGTGGGCGTTGTGGTTGGCCACCTCTTTGCCGTGCAGCTTGATGGAACCCTCGCTGCGGTCGCGAATGCCGAACAGGGTCTCGACGATGTCGGTCCGCTTGGCCCCCACCAACCCGGCCACCCCGAGGATCTCCCCCTTGTGCAGGTTGAAGGTAATGTCCTGGATGGAGGGCTGATTCTTCGCCGTCAGGTGCTCGACCTCGAGGATCACCTCTTTCGGCTGGTTGGTCTTCTCCGGGAAGCGCTGGGTGAGCTCGCGACCGACCATCATGCCGATGATCTGATCCATGGTCATGCCCTTGAGCGGCTGGGTCGCCACCCACTGGCCATCCCGCAATATGGTGATCTCGTCACACAGCTGGAAGATCTCTTCCATCTTGTGTGAGATGTAGACGATGCCGCAGCCCTTCTCCTTGAGCTTGTTGATGATCTTGAAGAGGTGGCTCACCTCTTTCTCGGTCAGCGAGGAGGTGGGTTCGTCCATGATGACGATCTTGGCGTCATAGGAGAACGCCTTGGCGATCTCGATCATCTGCATCTGGGAGACGGAGAGGGTACCGACCTTGACCCGCGGGTCTATGTCGATGTCCAGCTCGTCGAAGATATGCTTGGTGTCCTGATACATCTTGCCATGGTCGACGAACAGCCCCTTGGTGGGATAGCGGCCGAGCCACATGTTGTCCATCACCGAGCGCTGCAATACCAGGTTCAGTTCCTGATGCACCATGGAGACACCGTTCTCCAGCGCCTCCTTGGAGGAGGTGAAGTTGATCTCCTGCCCCTTGAAGAAGATCTTGCCCTCATCCTTCTCGTAAATGCCGAACAAGCACTTGAGCAGCGTCGATTTTCCTGCCCCGTTCTCGCCCATCAACGCATGCACAGAATGAGGACGGACCCGTAAATTGACATTATCGAGTGCCTTGACGCCAGGAAAGCTCTTACTGACGCCAATCATCTCCAACAGCCATTCTGATTGTTGCTGTGTTGTCATATCAGCCATCACATCTGGTTGAAAAAAGGGCAAGGGATCTCCCTTGCCCTGGAGGAGGGAATTATTCGAATTTGGACAGGTTGTCTGCGTCTACGCCAACGTAGGGAACACGCACTACCTTGTTGACTATGTTCCAGCTGGTGCCTTCACCGGCCGGTTTGCCTTCAGCCAGGTTCTTGGTCAGCTCAAAAGTGGCCTTGGCCTGGTTGGCGGCATCGTTCAGCACGGTACCGGCCATGGCGCCGCTTTTGACCAGCGCCAGCGCTTCAGGCAGTGCATCCACGCCGAACACAGGGATGGCGGTCTTGCCCTGGGCCTTCAGCGACTCCACGGCACCCATCGCCATGCCATCGTTGTTGGCAATGACCACTTCGATCTTGTTGGCGTTCGGGCCGGAGATCCAGGCGTCCATCTTGTCCTTGGCCATGGCGGTATCCCACATACCAGTATCCATGTGCAGCTGCTCGGTCTTGATGCCGCCATCGTTCAGAGTCTTGATGACGTAGGTGGTACGGGCTTCGGCATCCGGGTGACCCGGCTCGCCCTTCAGCAGCACGTACTGGATGACGCCATCCTTGTTCAGATCCCAGGCCGGGTTGGCTTTCCAGTGCTTGGCGATCAGCTGACCCTGAATGATGCCAGACTCCTTGGAATCGGTACCCACGTAGTAGGCCTTGTCATAGCTGGCCAGATCGGCGGCATTAGGCTCCTTGTTGTAGAACACCACGGGCACGTCCTCGCCACGGGCTTTCTCGATCACGACCGGGGCCGCCGCCGGGTCAACCAGGTTGATGGCCAGCGCCTTCACCCCCTTGGCCAGCAGCACGTCGATCTGGTCGTTCTGCTTGGACTGGTCATTCTGGGAGTCGTTCATCAGCAGCTCCACCCCCGGATTGGCAGCCGCTTCCTTCTCGATTGCCTTGCGCACTACCGCCATGAAGTTGTCGTCGTATTTGTAGACGGTCACCCCGATACGGGTTTCGGCATGGGCGGTGGCTCCTGCCATCAAGCTCATCAGTACGGCGGCAATGGTCGTGATCTTTTTCATTGTTATGCTCCGATCTCTCTATCTGTTTTTGTAGGGAATGCTGTACACCAAGTGAACTGGCGCCAGCCTAATGTAATCAGTTTGTTGTATGTCGTTCTGTGATCATGACAACAAAATGAAAACGTTTACACTCTGTTACATAGCAACAAATCAATTAAAAATCATATAGTTATGTTTATCTGGTGACACTGAGGCTCTGAACGGGACTCTTTCTTGTTAAGCAATCGCTCAGATTCAGCGTAGAACACAGTTCCAATAGTAGCCGCCCGGCTGCAACCAATATTCCGGCCGCACGCTCTGGCTCCAGGAGTCATCGCCCCCAATCCCCATATGAAAACCATCCAGACAGAGATGGAGCCCGCCTGCGGCCACCAGATCGGTCTGGTGACGAGCCTGGGCCAACTGCTGCTGGCTGAAACGGCTCAGGCTGAAATGAAACAGTCCCTCGACCTCGACGGAGCCGCATCGCAGCTGACGGGTGTCACAGCACAGCCCGTTGTCGGTCGGGAACACATACGCGGTGTGCAGCGCATCGAGCGACGACTGCCAGCGACCGAGGTCGGCAGCCAGCAGGCGATCCGGATAGTTCTCGTGCGGACCACGCCCCAGCCAGCTCACCTCCTCCCCTGCCGCCAGCACCTCGTCGGTCAGCCAGAGCAGGGCGCCGATGCGCGGCAGGGAGGGCATCTCGGCTGCCACCTCCACCTCGATGGCGAGGAGCATGGCCCCATCCTGATCGAAGGAGTGGCGCCAGCAAGTCAGCAGCTTGAGCGCCTCGCCGACAAAGTAGCCGTGGCGTACCGTCACAACCCCTTGGTCAGGGCTCACTACCAGCTCGAGACAGCGATGCTGCAACTCATTGAGCCCGGCCAGCTGCCAACGGGCGATCCAGGCGTTGGGATCGGCGTGGTCCGCCTCGCTGGTGCCGATGTCGTTGTCGAGCGGCGCCCGATAGAAGTGATCGGCGATGGCCTCTTTCAGTTGCTCGCGCCCCAGCTTGCGCCAGCTGTGGACGCGGCCGCTGGCCTTGTCCAGCCGCCACTCGCTGTTGGCCGCCCGGATCTGCCAGCTATCCGCCAGCTCGATGAAGGTGGCCGGTGTGCGGGCGGCAGGCAGCGCCAATGGCGCAGGCAACATGCATTGCTGGCGCGCCACCTCGTGACCGGCCGCTGACCAGGGCGTGGCAGCGGGCTGCACGATGGCGAGATCCAGCCAGGCGAGCACCCCCGGCTCAAAGGCCGGCAACCGCTCCAGCAGGGTCAGCGTCACACTCCCCTGCGGCGCCAGGGTGAGTGGGCATTCACCCTGGCTCACCACCACGCCGTCTTCGCACAGCCGCCACTGCAGAGTTTCGTTGTCCGTCTCGCGAAACAGGTATTCGCTGCGGATCTCGACCGTCAGCGGCTGGCGGTGTTGCAAGGTCAGTACGAAGGGCTGTTGGGCCCGCTTGGCCTCGAACAGCGACGGATGGGGCGTGCGGTCGGGGAACAGCAGACCGTTGCAGCAGAACTGGCGATCATTCGGGGTATCGCCGAAATCACCGCCATAGGCCCAGAAGTGGCGGCCGTCATCGGTCAGCTTGTCCAGCCCCTGATCGACCCAATCCCAGACGAAGCCACCCTGCAACCGGGGATGATCGCGAAATGCCTGCCAGTAGTGGGCATAGCCCCCCAGGCTGTTACCCATGGCGTGGGCGTATTCACACAGGATCAGCGGGCGGGTCTCCCCCGGCAGGCCAATCCACTTGGCCAGCGCCCACTTGGGCACCGCCGGGAAGGGTTGATCCTGATGGGTGCGGGCATACATGGGGCAGATGATGTCGGTGGCCGGCGTATCGGCACCACCCCCTTCGTATTGCACCAGGCGGCTCGGATCCGCCCCCTTGACCCAGCCATACATGGCATCGTGGGCCGGGCCGTAGCCCGACTCGTTGCCAAGGGACCAGATGATGATGCTGGGGTGGTTGAAGTCGCGGGCCACCATGCGGGTCACCCGCTCCAGGAAGGCGTTGCTCCAGGCGGGATCCCGCGCCAAGCGCCCCATGGGGGTCATGCCGTGGGTCTCCAGGTTCGCCTCGTCCACCACATAGAGACCGAGCCGGTCGCACAGCCGATAAAGCTCGGGGTGATTGGGGTAGTGGGAGCAGCGCACCGCGTTGAAGTTGTGCTGCTTCATCAACAGCAGATCCTGCTCGATGGCGGCGGGGGTCACCACGTGACCCGTTGCGGGGTGGTGCTCGTGGCGGTTGGCGCCACGGATCAGCAGCGGCTGGCCGTTGACCCGCAGCAGGCCGCCACGGACCTCCACCGCCCGAAAGCCCACGTCACAGGCTTCGCTCTCGATGGGCTCCCCCCGCTCGTCCAGCAGGGTCAGGGTGAGGCGATAGAGGTGGGGGGTCTCGGCGCTCCACTTGCGTGGGGCCGCCACCTCGAGCCAGCACTCGGCGCGATCGTCATACGCCCCTTTCTCGTCAATGGTTTGCGTGCCGATCGGCTGGCACAGGGTCGCCACCCGATCACCGCCGTCATAGAGGTTGAGCTCCACCGACAGGCCGGTCCCATTGGCTACCTGCAATGCGATCTTGAGGCGGCCATCTCGGTAGCAGGCGTCGAGCTCGGGCGTTACCCGTATATCCATCAGATGACGAGCCGGTTTGTGCAGCAGGCTGACGGAGCGGAAAATACCGCTCATGCGCCACATGTCCTGATCTTCCAGATAGGAGCCGTCGGACCAGCGCAGCACCAGCACTGCCAGCCGGTTGTCGCCGGCCTGCAGGAAGGGGGTCAGATCGAACTCGGCGGGCAGCCGGCTGTCCTGGGAGTAACCGACCCAGCGACCGTTGCAGAAGAGGTGAAAAGCGCTGTCCACCCCGTCGAAGATGATCCGGGTCTGGCCGCTGGTGAGCCAGTCGGCTGGCACGCTGAATTCGCGGGAGTAGCAGCCGGTGGGATTCTCGGCGGGCACCCGGGGCGGATTACAGGGGAAGGGGTACTTGATGTTGGTGTAGATGGGCACGTCGGTCGCAGGCCGCAACCCTGGGTAGGCCGCAGCCAGCTGCCAGTTGCCCGGCACCTGGATGGGACAGGCATCGGCCAGATCCTGCGCCAGCCACTGCTCCGGCACCTGCTCGGGCGCCGTGAAGAAGGAGAAGCACCACTCCCCATCCAGCAGGGTGCGCGAAGGCGAGGCGAGATCATCGCGCGCCGCGGCCTCGTTGCGCCAGCTGAACAAGGGGGTATGGGCGGGCAGCCGATTCACTGCGGTAATCGCCTGGGTCTGCCAGTCCTGACGGGCCACTATCTCCCTGAGCATTCGTCTCTCTCCCTGCATGAACGCCGAAAACGTATGCAGTGTAGGGGAGATTTGCCCAGTGATCGGCGATCCCGCTCACACAGATGTAAACGATTACACTTAATTTGTTAAGTAAAACAGGGTAAAAATGCGCTAAATGCAGGTAAAAGACCAAGGCTCCGGATCGAGCGCCTTAAAAGCGGCAATCCGGAGCGATAAACGGAGGTAAATGAAAGGGATCAGCTTCGAACGGGCGCCACCGAGTGGCGGTTGATCAGGGTCGGGGTGTAAATGCGGCTCTGTACCACCTCGCTTTCCCCTGCTGCCAGCTGCAGGGCCAGCTTGGCCGCCTGGGCTGCCATCAGTTCAACCGGGTAGCGCATGGTGGAGAGCTTGGGGCGCAGGTATCTGGCATAGATGATGTCATCGAAGCCCACCACCGACACCTCCTCCGGCACCTTGAGGCCGTTGTCCGCCAGCACCGAGATGGCACCCGCCGCCATGGCATCGTTGTAGGCCATCACGGCCGTGATGGGCAGCCCCTTGGCCAGCAGGTTGAGCATGGCCCGCTCGCCGCCTTCCTCGTTGGGCATGCCGCTCTCCACCAGCTCGGGGTCGGCGCGCACGCCCGCCTCGGCCAGCGCATCCTGATAGCCCTGCAGCCGCAGGATGGCATCCTCGATGGCGTGATCGGAGCTCAGGAAGGCGATGTGACGGTGGCCCAGCTCCAGCAGATGCCGGGTCGCCGTGGCCGCCCCCTGCCGGTTGTTGAGGGCGATACAGCGCCCCTTGAGTGCCGGGATGTCGCGGTTGATCAGCACCATGCCGGGCACCCGCAGCGCATAGTCGATCAGCTCCTCGTCGCTCAGCGCCTTGCTGTGCACCACCAGCGCCTCGCAGCGCTTGCCGATCAGCAGCTCGATGGATTCGCGCTCCTGCCGTGCCGTGTGAAAACCATTACCCATCAACAGGTGCAGCCCCTGTTCCACCGCCACCGCGGCGACCCCCTTGACCAGGGCGCCGAAGAAGGGATCCGCCACATCGCCCACCAGCACTCCCATGGTGTCGCAGGTCTGGCTGACCAGCGCCCGTGCGTTGGCATTGGGGGTGTAGCCCAGTTCGGCCATGGCTTTCAACACCACCTCGCGGGAGGCGGCGCTGGCCTTGGGTGAGTTGTTCATCACCCGTGAAACCGTTGCCACCGATACGTTGGCCAAACGGGCGACATCCTTGATGGTACTCATGCTGTTTTCACTTATTTCACGGTTCGGGACTAGGCCATTATACCGAGCAATGTCACTGATAACAGGGGGAAAAACCATATTGCTGAAATGATGACCACCAAAACAAGTGTAATCGTTTACACATATTTGTTAGCCAGTTCACAGTTTGCCCGCCAGCCCCTCGGCTAGACTCCTTCACAGGCTTTTTTTGAGCGTGGAGATGAGGATGAAAGTACTGGTCACCGGCGGCTGCGGTTACATCGGCAGCCACACCTGCCTGGCACTGCAGGCGGCCGGCATGGAGCCCGTGGTGGTGGACAACCTCTGCAACAGCAAGGCCGGCGTGCTGGCCCGCATCGCCGCCATCAGCGGACGCGAGCCCCGCTTCTATCGGGGGGACATCCGTGACCCGCTCCTGCTGGATCGCATCTTCAGCGAGCAACGGATCGACGCCGTGATCCACTTCGCCGCCCTCAAGGCGGTTGGCGAGTCCACCCGCATCCCCCTCGACTACTACGAGAACAACCTGAACGGCCCCCTGGTATTGCTGCAGGCAATGAAGCGGGCCGGCGTCCACAACCTGGTGTTCAGCTCGTCGGCCACCGTCTACGGTGACCCCGCCAGCACGCCCATCCGGGAAGATTTCCCGCGCAGCGCCACCAATCCCTACGGCCGCTCCAAGCTGATCATCGAAGAGATCCTCGAGGATCTGCAGCGGGCCGAGCCGCACTGGAGCATGACCCTGCTGCGCTACTTCAACCCGGTCGGCGCCCACGAGTCGGGCACCATGGGGGAGGATCCCCAGGGGATCCCCAACAACCTGATGCCGTTTTTGACCCAGGTCGCCATCGGCCGGCGCGACTGCCTCTCGGTCTTTGGTAACGATTACCCCACCGTCGACGGCACCGGTGTGCGTGACTACATCCACGTGATGGATCTGGCCGAAGGGCACGTCAAGGCGTTGCAGCACTGCGCCAGCAAGGGCGGCGTGCACGTCTACAACCTGGGCACGGGCCAGGGCCAGAGCGTGCTGCAGATGGTCGCGGCGTTCGAGGCGGCCAGCGGTCGCCCCTTGCCCTATCGCATCGAACCAAGACGCCCAGGCGACATCGCCGAATGCTGGGCCGATCCCGCCAGGGCCGAGCGCGAGCTGGGCTGGCGTGCCCGGCGGGATCTGGCCGCCATGTGCGCCGACAGCTGGCGCTGGCAATCCGCCAACCCGCAGGGGTACGAGGCGTGATGCCCGTTTTGCTCCCTTCTCCCTTTGTGGGGGAAGGGTCACAGATGAGAGGCGCACCCGCCCTCATCCCTGCCCGCATTTTCTTTTATTGAGCTTGAGGAGTGATGATGTTCAACCCGGTTGATCACCCCCACCGTCGTTTCAACCCGCTGAGCGGCCAATACGTGCTGGTCTCCCCTCACAGGGCCAAGCGCCCCTGGCAGGGTCAGGTCGAGAAGGTGAGCCAGGCGCCGAGCCAGGCCCATGACCCCGACTGCTTCCTCTGTGCCGGCAACAAGCGCGTCACCGGCGACCAGAATCCCGACTATCGGGACACCTTCGTGTTTACCAACGACTTCGCCGCCCTGATGCAGGACACCCCGGCCGCCAGTGGCGAGCAGGATCCCCTGCTCAGACTGGAAGCCGCCCGTGGCACCAGCCGGGTCATCTGCTTCTCGCCGGATCACGGCAAGACCCTGCCCGAGCTGCCTCTGCCCGCCATCGAGCAGGTGATCACCACCTGGATGGAGCAGGTGACCGAGCTGTCGGCCCAGTGGGAGTGGGTGCAGGTGTTTGAAAACAAGGGCGCCGTCATGGGCTGCTCCAACCCGCATCCCCACGGTCAGCTGTGGGGGAGCGACTTCCTGCCCAATGAAATTGCCCGCGAAGAGCAGCACCAGCGCGCCTGGCTGGCGGAGCACGGCCGCCCGCTGCTGGTCGACTACGTGGAGCGGGAGCTGCAGGATCGCTCCCGCATCGTGGTGGAGACCGAACACTGGCTGGCGGTAGTGCCCTTCTGGGCGGCCTGGCCGTTCGAAACCCTGCTGCTGCCCAAGCGCCATGTCCCCTCTCTGCTCGAGCTCACCCCCGAGCTGCAACAGGATCTGGCCATCGCGCTCAAGGAGCTCACCAGCCGCTACGACAACCTGTTCGAGTGCAGCTTTCCCTACTCCATGGGCTGGCACTTTGCGCCGCCCCGCTCCGACTGCCCAGAGGCGTGGCAACTGCATGCCCACTTCTACCCGCCCCTGCTGCGCTCCGCCACGGTGCGCAAATTCATGGTGGGCTTCGAGATGCTGGCCGAGACCCAGCGCGACCTTACCCCGGAGCAAGCCGCGGAGCGCCTGCGTACCCTTTCTCCCGTTCATTACAAAGCCAATGAGGTGACCCCATGACCCCGAGCCAGCGCGTCAGCGCCGTGTTTGCCGAGCAGTTTGAGCAACAACCCGACCTGCTGGTGCGGGCCCCCGGCCGCGTCAACCTCATCGGCGAGCACACCGACTACAACGACGGCTTCGTGCTGCCCTGCGCCATCGACTACGAGACCTGCGTCGCCATCGGCCTGCGCGATGACAGCCTGGTGCACGTGGTCGCCGCCGACTACGGCAACCAGCGCGACCTGTTCGATCTCGGCCAGCCCATCAATCATCATGCCGACCAGCGCTGGAGCGACTACATCCGCGGGGTGGTGAAGTACCTGCAGGAGCGCGGCTATCCCCTGCGCGGCCTCAATCTGGTAGTCTCCGGCAACGTGCCGCAGGGGGCCGGCCTCTCCTCTTCCGCCTCGCTGGAGGTGGCCATTGGCCAGGCCTTCAAGGAGGCGCTGGGGCTCACCATCAGCCAGGCCGAGATTGCCCTCAACGGCCAGCAGGCGGAGAACCAGTTCGTCGGCTGCAACTGCGGCATCATGGACCAGATGATCTCCGCCAGCGGCAAACAGGATCACGCCCTGCTGCTCGACTGCCGCTCGCTGGAGACCCGCCTCATCCCCATGCCCACCGACCTGGCGGTGCTGATCGTCAACTCCAACGTCCGTCGCGGCCTGGTGGACAGCGAATACAACACCCGCCGCCAGCAGTGCGAAGCAGCCGCCCGTCACTACGGGGTCAAGGCGCTGCGCGATCTGGATCTGGCGGCGCTGGAAGCGGGCAAGGCCGGGCTGGATGAGGTCTGCTACCGCCGTGCCCGTCACGTAGTGGGCGACAACAGCCGCACCCTGGCCGCCGCCGATGCGTTGGCGCAGGGGGATCTGGTGCGCCTCGGTGAGCTGATGGCCGACTCCCACGCCGCCATGCGCGATGACTTCGAAATCACCGTGCCCGCCATCGACGGTCTGGTGGAGATCATCAAGGCCAGGATCGGCACTGAGGGCGGCGTGCGGATGACCGGCGGCGGCTTCGGTGGCTGCGTGGTCGCCCTGCTGCGCCCAGAGAAAGTGGCCGAGGTGATCGCCGCGGTCGATGCCGAGTACCCGGCCCGCTTCGGCCTCAAGGCCGACAGCTACGTCTGCCGCGCCAGCGCGGGGGCGGGAAAACTATGAGCCCATGTATGATGCAGGCCTGCCGGATCGGCAACACAGGTGCAGGCAGACTATGAACGACGCCATGATTCCGTTCGAGCTGGAAAACGAGGAGGGGCTGCGCCTGCGCGGCCTCGACTTCGGCGCCACCCTCACCTCCCTCACCCTGCCGGTGGCGGGTGGGCGCCGTGAAGTGCTGCTGGGCTGCGCCGATGAGGCCTATCCCGCTCAACAGGTGTGGCTGGGGGCGGTGGCGGGGCGCTTTGCCAACCGCATCGGCAACGCCGAGCTGCTGCGCGACGGCCAGCGCTGGCCGCTGGATGCCAACCAGCCGCCCCACTGCCTGCACGGCGGACGGGCGGGGTTTCATCGCCAGCACTGGCAGATCAAGGAGCGGGAGGCGGACCGGGTCAGACTGACCCTGCTCTCCCGTAGCGGGGATCAGGGCTTTCCTGGCAACCTGCGGGTCATGCTGGAGTACCGGCTGGAGCAGTGCGATCTGGTGGTGGATTGCGTCGCCAGCACGGATGCCGCGACCCCGGTCAGCCTCACCAGCCACACCTACTTCAATCTCGACGACAACCCGGACGGTGGCGATGTGCGCGACCACCTCATCCACCTCAACGCCGACCGTTTCCTGCCCACCGACCAAAGCGGTCTGCCGCTCGCGATCACACCGGTGGAGGGGCCGTTCGAGCTGCGCCGCGAACGCCTGATCGGACAAGATTGGCTGAGCCACCCCCAGCAGCAACAGGCCAAGGGGTATGACCACGCCTTTGTGCTCAACGGGCCAAGCGCCGAGTGGGCGGCGCGGGTGGTCTCGGGGGATCGTCAGCTGGCGATGGAGGTCTACACCAACCAGCCTTCGCTGCAGTTCTACAGCGGCAACTGGCTGGCCAATACGCCGGCACGCGATGGCCGGCTCCATCGGGATCACGCCGGCTTCTGTCTGGAGGCCCAGCAGCTACCGGACAGCCCCAACCGGCCCGAGCTGGGCGATCCCTGGCTGTTGCCGGGGCAGACCTATCGCCACCAGACCCGCTATCGCTTCATCGCTGCCAGCTGACCCCGGCCCCCTCTTCTCCCGCGCAGACATGCCGAGCGAAGAGGGCTCGGGGTCACCCCTCACATCCGCTCGCAAACAATCCCACGCAAGGAGTCGTTATGGATGATCACTACCTCGCCGCCCCCGACCGTTACCAGCGCCAGCCCTATCGACCCGCCGGTCGTCACGGCCTGCGCCTGCCCGGCATAGCTCTCGGCCTCTGGCACAACTTCGGCGCCGAGAGCGATCCCGCCACCGCGAAAGCCATGATGCACCAGGCGTTCGATCTGGGTATCACCCACTTCGATCTGGCCAACAACTACGGGCCGCCGCCGGGGTCGGCCGAGCAAACCTTCGGCAGGCTGCTCAAGGGGAGCCTGGCGCCCTATCGAGACGAGCTCATCATCGCCAGCAAGGCGGGATACATCATGTGGGATGGCCCCTATGGCGATGGCGGCAGCGCCAAATACCTGTTTGCCAGCCTGCACCAGAGCCTGCGCCGGCTCGGTCTCGACTACGTGGACATCTTCTATCACCACAGGCCGGACCCGCGCACCCCGCTGGAGGAGACCTGTCAGGCGCTGGCCTTGATGGTACGTCAGGGCAAGGCGCTCTACGTCGGCCTCTCCAACTACCCGGCCCTGCTCGCCGCGCAGGCCGCCGCCCGGCTGGCGGAGCTGGGCACCCCCTGTCTGGTCAACCAGCTCAAATACTCCCTCTTTCAGCGCGACATCGAGGCTAAAACCCTGCCGGTCTGCCGCGAGCACAGCATGGGGGTGGTCGCCTTCTCGCCGCTGGCGGGCGGACTGCTGAGCGATCGCTACCTGGCGGGCATTCCAGCGGATTCGCGCGCCGCCAGTGCCAGCCCCTTCCTCAAGCCCGAGCAGATCACCGCCGACAAGCTGGCCACCATCCGTGCCCTGCATGCGCTGGCGCAGCAGCGGGGCCAACCACTGTCGCAACTGGCGCTGCAGTGGGTCCTGCGCGACTCAGTGGTGAGCTGCGCCCTGATCGGTGCCAGCAGCCCGCAGCAGATTGTCAGCGCGGTGGAGGCCCAGGCCCAGCCCCCGCTGGATACGGCGCTGCTGCAGCAAATCGAGGGGATCTTGGCCGGTCAGGGCCCCGCCTGATCGGGGCCGCTGAGCGCCGAACGCCATGTAGGCCCGAATGAAAACCAATGACCTCGCCGTCGATCCCGCCGGCGGGGCCTGGCGCCAACACAATATTCACTGGTTGCCCGCCCGATTTTCCTCCATCATTGGTCGCCCCCGGCTCGGCTCGGGGCCGACTTCAACCGGACCAATAATCAAGAGATCTGAAACATGACAGAGTCTTACGCCCTGTTTGTCGCCTTCGTGCTGGGCATAGTGGAGGGCCTGACCGAGTTCCTCCCCGTCTCCTCCACCGGCCACATGATCATCGTCGGCCACTTGCTTGGCTTCGACGGCCCCAAGGCTGCCACCTTCGAAGTGGTGATCCAGATGGGTTCCATCCTGGCGGTGGTCGCCGTGTTCTGGCGCCGCCTGTTTGGGCTCATCGGCATCCACTTCGGCCAGAAGCCGGCGCAGGGACACGCCACCCTCTCGCTGGTGCACATCATCCTCGGCATGCTGCCCGCCGTGATCATCGGCCTCGCCATCCACAGCTGGATCAAGGCCCATCTGTTCGGCCCGCAGACCGTGATGTACGCCCTGGTGGCCGGCGGCATCCTGCTGATCATCGCCGAGAAGTTCCGCCCGGCGGTACGCTCCGAAACCCTGGACGACATCAGCTACAAGCAGGCGTTCGGCATCGGCCTGTTCCAGTGCCTGGCGCTCTGGCCCGGCTTCTCCCGCTCCGGCGCCACCATCAGCGGCGGCATGCTGATGGGGATCAGCCGTCAGGCGGCGGCCGAGTTCTCCTTCATTCTGGCGGTGCCCATGATGGTGGCGGCCAGCGGACTGGATCTCTACAAGAGTCGCGACTTCCTCTCCATGGCCGACTTCCCCATGTTCGCGGTGGGTTTCGTCACCGCCTTCGTGGTGGCCATGATCGCCATCAAGACTTTCCTGGCGCTGATCCGTCGCCTCGACTTCATCCCGTTCGCCATCTACCGCTTCGTGGTGGCCTTCGCCGTCTACCTGGTGTTCGTGGCCTGATCCGGTCAGCGCACCATGCAAAAAGGGACCCGAGGGTCCCTTTTTTTATTGCTTTGTCGGCTCAGTAGAGGCGATGGCTGATGCCGTTGAGCAGCCGCGACAGCCCCTTGGTGAACTGCACCGGCGCGTCCTGCACCGTGTAGCAGAGGCAGCCGTCCGGCGTGTGTGGACTGTGGGCGTGGCTGGCATCGCGCCAGATGAAGTCCCCCGCCTGATAGCGGGTGTCGCCATCTTCGATGGTGCCGGCCAGCAACAAGGTCAGCTCGTAACCCTTGTGAGTGTGCTCAGGGATGCTGCCACCCGCCTCTATGTGCAGCAGGCTGGCACGGGCTCCCTGCTCGTCGAGCGGCAGGCTCACCTGCCGGATGGCGCCGATGTGGCGCCAGCTGGGGGCGTGGTGACGGGCCAGCACCCGCGGCAACCGGTACGACTGGCCCGCCACCTGCAGCTCGGGCCGGGCCACCGCCGACTGACTCAATGCGGCCGCAGTGGCCACCGGCTGTTGCAGGATGCCGGCCAGCATAGCATCAAATGCCGCAGGCAGCGGCTCGCACTCTTCCGCCGGGGCCAGGTATTGCCGGGCCAGCTCCTCTTCGCAGGCCCGCAGCCGGGCCGCACAGTCGGGGCAGAGTTCGCAGTGGGCGGAGACGCCGACGGCCAGCGGCAGGGGCAGTTCATCGGCGGCAAAGGCACGCAACATGGCCTGAACGGGATGGGCTTTAATCATGGCCTTGCTCCACTTGTTCCTTCAATTTCTGTAACGCCAGTCTGAGGCGGGATTTGATGGTGCCGAGCGGCACGCCGAGCCGGTCCGCCAGCTCCTGCTGGGAGAGCTCCTGCAGGTAGATGCCGCGCACCACCAGCTGTTGCGGTTCCGGCAGGGTGCCGAGGTAGTGGGCCATCTGACGGGTCAGCACCGCATCTTCACCGCCACTCAGGTGCTCCTCTTCCGCCCTGTACTCCAGCATGGGCCACAGCTCCTCGGCGCAGAGCTCTTCCTTGCTGGCGCGGCGCCGGCGCAGCATGTCGAAGCCCTGGTTGCGCATGACGGTGTAGATCCAGGTGGTGGCGGCTCCCTTGTCGGGGTGGTAGAGACGGGCCTTCTGCCAGACCAGCAGCATGGTCTCCTGCACCAGCTCCATGGCGTTGGCCTCGCTGCCGAGGTGGCGCAGCCCGTAGCTGCGGATACGCGGCGCGAAGTGCTGGAACAGGGTGGCGAAGGCAGCCTTGTCGCCATGTTCGGCAACCCTGACGAGCAGGGACTTGAGATCGCCGGCTGGGTCATCCATGGGGGGCGATATCCTGTACGGAGTCGATTGTGATTGGCCAGTATATGCCATTGCGCCATGCCTTGAAGAGGGTGGTGAGTGCCAATACGTGCGGCG
Organism: Aeromonas sp. QDB20; assembly: GCF_027707805.1. Taxonomy (NCBI): domain Bacteria; kingdom Pseudomonadati; phylum Pseudomonadota; class Gammaproteobacteria; order Aeromonadales; family Aeromonadaceae; genus Aeromonas; species Aeromonas sp. QDB20. The sequence continues at coordinate 79,476 of NZ_JAPCJC010000012.1, forward strand.
CGGCAAAAGGATCACCGGCACTGCCATCAAAAACGGCTCAGTGGCTGGCGACCAGCAATCCGCTCAGCAGGGAGAGCGCCGGCTGGTTGTCTTCCGCCGCCACCAGCCACTGCTTCTGTTCAACGGGGATGGGCAGCACTTCCAGCCAGCGCTGGGCCACCCAGCTGGCATCGTCCCAGTCCGGGTTGCGATAGAGGGCCGCGTACTCCGGATAGTCGTTGAACACCTCCTGCAGCGCCCTGGCCAACGAGTGCTGATCGGCATTGAGCCGGCCGGTGCGCCAGGGGGGCAGCACCTCCACCTCCCCGACCCGCAAGCCGTCCGACTCCTGCCACAGATCGGTGATCCTGACCCGCTCCATGCCGAGCACCGTGATGCCGAGCAGACCGTCCGGCAGCTGATCGAAATCGACTATCCGTACCCGGGTGGCGATGGGGTACATGTTGCGCAGCGCATCGGGCTGGCGAGGATCCAGCATGCAGATAGCAAAACCCTGCTCTCCCGCCTCGGCGATCATGCGCTGATATCTGGGCTCGAAGATGCGCAGCGGCATGATGCCACCGGGCAGCAGGTGGGCCGAGAGGGGAAACAGCGCCAGTTTCATCGACAGATTCCTCGGTAAAAGGTACCTGTTGATACGACCGGGGCGGCGGGGCAGATCATTCAGAACGAGTTGGAATAAAAAACCCCTTAACAATCAGGGGAAAATAGCCTGGACAAGCCGCTTCGATATGCAGTAGAAATGGATAAGCACCGTAATTTCCGTCCAATATTCTGGGATCTGGTGCCAAATGCAGTGAAATATCCGCCCGACCGCGAGCGGCGGGTCATCCCTATAGTTTTCTCGGGCCGATGCGGGTAAAATTCACGCCCTTATATATCAGTCATTTTTCGACGCGCAACCTTGGTGGTCAGTTATGAAAGAGCATATTCATCATCTACTTGAACAAACGGTAGCCAATCTCAAGTCAGCGGGCATCCTGCCGGCGGACCTGGAAGCCCGCGTGCAAGTAGACCGATGCAAGGAGAAGGCTCACGGTGACCTGGCCACCAACCTGGCCATGCTGCTGGCCAAACCGGCCCGCAAGAATCCCCGTGAGCTGGCCGCTGCCATCATCGAGCACCTGCCCGCCTCCGATCTGATCGCCAAGGTCGAGATCGCCGGCCCCGGCTTCATCAACTTCTTCTTCGACCCGAGCTGGCTGGCTGGTCAGGTAGAGGCCATGGTGACCTCCGCCAACGCCAACGTGAAGCTGCCAACCCCGCAGACAGTGGTGGTGGACTACTCCGCCCCCAACGTGGCCAAAGAGATGGCGGTGCACCACATCCGCAGCACAGTCCTCGGTGACGTGGCTGCCCGCGCCCTAGAGTTCCTCGGCCACAAGGTGGTGCGTGCCAACCACATCGGCGACTGGGGTACCCAGTTCGGCATGCTGATCGCCTATCTGGAGAAGATGGCCAACGAGCACGCCTCCGACATGGAGCTGCGCGATCTGGAAGCCTTCTACACCCAGGCCAAGCGTCACTACGACGAAGACGAAGCGTTCGCCGAGCGCGCGCGCAACTACGTGGTCAAGCTGCAGGGTGGTGACGAGTACTGCCGCACCATGTGGAAGAAGCTGGTCGACATGACCATGGAGCAGAACCAGCGCAACTACGACCGCCTGAATGTCTCCCTGACCAACAAGGACATCATGGGCGAGTCCATGTACAACGACATGCTGCCGGAAATCGTCGCCGATCTGAAAGCGCGCGGCCTGGCGGTCGAGAGTGAAGGCGCCACCGTCGTCTTCCTGGACGAGTTCAAGAACAAGGATGGCGAGCCCATGGGCGTCATCATCCAGAAGAGCGATGGCGGCTTCCTCTACACCACCACCGACATCGCCTGTGCCAAGTATCGTTACGAGACCCTGGGCGCCGACCGCGTGATGTACTTCATCGACTCCCGTCAGCACCAGCACTTGATGCAGGCCTGGACCATCACCCGCAAGGCGGGCTATGTGCCGGAATCCGTGCCCCTCGAGCACCACGCCTTCGGCATGATGCTGGGCAAGGATGGCCGTCCCTACAAGACCCGCTCCGGCGGCACCGTCAAGCTGGTTGATCTGCTGAATGAGGCGGAAGAGCGCGCCGCTGCCCTGCTGGAGAGCCGCAACAGCGACCTCTCCGCCGAGGAGAAGGCCCAGGTGGTGCACGCCATCGCCATGGGCGCGGTCAAGTATGCGGATCTCTCCAAGAACCGCACCACCGACTACATCTTCGACTGGGATCTGATGCTCTCCTTTGAAGGCAACACGGCGCCGTACCTGCAATACGCCTACACCCGTATCCAGTCCATCTTCCGCAAGGCCGGCGTCGATGCCGACACCCTGGGCGGCAAGGTGGTCCTGAGCGAGGAAGCGGAAGAGACTCTGGCCCAGAAGCTGATCCAGTTCTCCGACGCGGTCAACGGCGTGGCAGACAAGGGCATGCCGCACCTGCTCTGTACCTATCTGTACGAGCTGTCCGGCAACTTCATGACCTTCTACGAAGCCTGTCCGATCAACAAGGATGGCGTGGACGAGGCGACCCGTCAGAGCCGTCTGCTGCTGTGCGCCGCCACCGCCAAGGTCCTCAAGCTGGGCCTGGGCGTACTGGGCATCCACACCCTGGAGCGCATGTAATAGATGGCGACCCGGGATTATGTCGGCAGCCGCCCGCGACGTCGGGCGGGTGGTCGCAACACCAAGAAAGCGGCACCTCGCCGCTTTCCTGTTATCCCGGCCCTGCTGGCCGTGGTGTTGCTGGCGGGGTTCGGCGGTTTCCTCTACATGATCAGTGGCAAGGGCAACGACGCCCCCACCATTGAGGAGCAGGTGAAAGCCAACAAGCCCAAGGCCCAGAGCAACGGCCTGCCGCAGGAGAAATGGAGCTACATCGAACGGCTGGAGAACAAGCAGGTCGACATCGTCGAGCCGCCGCCCCAGCCGGGCGTGCTGCCGCCACCGCCGGCAGAAACCATGACCCTGCAGCCGGAGAAGCTGCCGCAGCCGGTGCCGACCAATATTCCCCAGCCCGGAACCCCCATCGGCCAGGTGCAGCCCTACAAGCCGCAACCGGTACAACCGGCCAAGCCGGCGACCGGCGCGCCGGTAGCCAGTGCCCAGGAGCAGGTGATCGACCGCAAGGCCGAACGGGATCGGATGGAGCGGGAGCTGCGCGCCGAACTGGAGCGGGAACGGGCCGAGGCCGCCAAGGCCAAGGCAGCGACTCCGCCTGCAACGGCCGACAACGAACGCTACATGATGCAGTGCGCCGCCCTGCGTTCGCAGGATTCCGCGGAATCCCTCAAGGCGCGCATCGCCTTCACCGCCGGGCTCTCCTCCAGCCTGCAGGTGGTGAACGGGGCCGGTGGCGCCGTCTACAAGGTGATGGTGGGCCCCTTCAGCGGCAAGGCGGCGGCCGATGCGGCCAACCGCAAGCTGCAGGGCTCTGGCATCAGCGGCTGCATCCCCAAGAAGGGGTGATCGCAGCGTCCATAAACAGGGCCTGGTGGCAACACCCGGCCCTGTTTCTTTTGGTGCCAGTCGCCACCACTCCCAGCCAACCCCGTTGGCCGCGCCAGAGCGCAGGCTTGAAAAGCCGGATTGCCATCCCCATCTCTCTTGCCATGCACAGTCAGGCCGTCATTCGGCTCAAGCGAGGTAAGTAAAGTGACTACCATAGTTTCAGTTCGCCGCAACGGTCAGGTCGTCATCGGTGGCGATGGCCAGGTTTCTCTTGGCAACACCGTCATGAAGGGCAACGCCCGCAAGGTTCATCGCCTCTACAACGGCAAGGTGCTGGCAGGTTTTGCCGGCGGCACCGCCGACGCCTTCACCCTGCTCGAGCGCTTTGAAGCCAAGCTGCAGGCCCATCAGGGCAACCTGGAGCGCGCCGCCGTGGCGCTGGCCAAAGACTGGCGCACCGATCGCGCCCTGCGCCGCCTCGAGGCGCTGCTGGCCGTCGCCGACGAGCACAAATCCTTCATCATCACCGGCAACGGTGACGTGGTGCAGCCGGAACACGATCTCATCGCCATCGGCAGCGGCGGCAACTTCGCCCAGTCCGCCGCCATCGCCCTGCTGGAGAACACCGAGCTGGATGCCAAGAGCATCGTCGAGAAGTCCCTCAAGATTGCGGGCGACATCTGTGTCTTCACCAACGGCAACCACACCATCGAAGTGCTGGACTACACCGCCAAATAAGGCCGCCAGCCAAACCCCATTTTCCAAGGGGTGGGCCCTGCCCGCCCCGGATACAGGAACACCATCATGTCCGAGATGACCCCGAGAGAAATCGTCCACGAGCTGGACAGACACATCATTGGTCAAGCCGACGCCAAGCGTGCGGTGGCCGTGGCCCTGCGCAACCGCTGGCGCCGGATGCAGCTCTCCGAGGAGATGCGCCACGAGGTGACCCCGAAGAATATCCTGATGATAGGCCCGACCGGTGTCGGCAAGACCGAGATCGCCCGCCGCCTGGCCAAGCTGGCCAATGCCCCCTTCATCAAGGTCGAAGCGACCAAGTTCACCGAAGTGGGCTACGTGGGCAAGGAAGTGGACAGCATCATCCGCGATCTGACCGACGTCGCCATCAAGCTGGTGCGCGAGACCGAGATGGAGAAGATGAAGTACCGCGCCGAGGAAGCCGCCGAGGAGCGCATCCTCGACGCCCTGCTGCCGAACCCGCGCAACAGCTGGGGCGAGGAGGAGAAGGCCGACAACTCCAACACCCGCCAGATCTTCCGCAAGAAGCTGCGGGAAGGTCAGCTGGATGACAAGGAGATCGAGCTGGATCTGGCCGCCACCCCCATGGGCGTGGAGATCATGACCCCGCCGGGCATGGAGGAGATGGCCAACCAGTTGCAGGGGCTGTTCCAGAACCTGGGTCAGAACCAGAAGAAGAAGCGCAAGGTCAAGGTCAAAGAGGCCATGAAGGCGCTGATCGAAGAGGAAGCGGCTCGCCTGGTCAACCCGGAAGAGCTGAAGCAGAAGGCCATCGCCTCCGTCGAGAACAACGGCATCGTCTTCCTCGACGAGATCGACAAGATCTGCAAGCGCGGCGAGAGCTCGGGCCCGGATGTCTCCCGCGAGGGGGTCCAGCGCGACTTGCTGCCGCTGGTCGAGGGCTGCACCGTCAACACCAAGCACGGCATGGTCAAGACCGACCATATCCTGTTTGTCGCCTCCGGCGCCTTCCAGATCGCCAAGCCGTCCGACCTCATCCCCGAGCTGCAGGGCCGTCTGCCGATCCGGGTCGAGCTGACCGCGCTGACCACCGAAGATTTCGAGCGCATCCTGACCGAGCCGAACGCCTCACTGACCGATCAGTACCAGGCGCTGATGGCCACCGAAGGGGTCAACATCGAGTTCACCCAGGACGGTATCCGCCGTCTGGCCGAAGCGGCCTGGCAGGTCAACGAGCGCACCGAGAACATCGGCGCCCGTCGTCTGCATACCGTGATGGAGCGCCTGATGGAAGATATCTCCTACGACGCCTCCGAGAAGTCCGGCGAGACCTTCGTCATCAACACCGACTACGTCAACGCCCACCTCGGCAAGCTGATTGAAGACGAGGACCTGAGCCGCTTTATCCTGTAACAGCTTGATCGAAGACGAGGATCCGAGCGGTTTAATATCCTGCTCAACCCCGTAGCAAGACGCCTCCCCTGTGGAGGCGTCTTCGCTTTCAGCGCTCTCTCAGCTCGCAGCCTTCCCGCGTCGCATTGCCCGGCACGTCGCGTTCACCTCTCCCCGCCAGCCAGAGTGCGCTCATCAGCAGCAGAGCCGTCAGGGCGAAGGTGGCCCGCATGGCGAACGCCAGCTCGCTCGCGCTGGCGACGGCCGGATTGCCGCCTCCCGCCAGGGCGGCAAACAGGGCCCCCAACCCCGCCGCCCCCGTCAGCTGGCCCAGATTGCGCGACAGGGTCAGCAACCCGGCCACGGCACCACGGGTCTGTTCGTCGGCGGCGCCGATCACTAGGCTGTTGTTGGCGGTCTGGAACAGGGCGTAGCCGGCAGTCAGCAGCAACACGGGCAGCAGGTATCCCATCGGGCCCCCGCCGCTGCCCAGGGTGGCCAGCAGCACCACCGCCGCGCTCATCACCAGCAAGCCCAGTCGCACCACTGTGATGGCGCCGACCCTATCCACCAGCCAACCGGCTGGCATCCCGCTCAGTGCCGCCAGCAGGGGTCCACCCGAGATAAGCAGCCCGCTGGTCAGCGGGCCGAGCCCGAATACCCCCTGCAGATAGAAGGGACCGATCAGCAGGGTCGCCACCATCACCCCGGCCACCAGCGCACTGGCCGCCAGAGCGCCGCGCAGCCGCCGGGTTCGCAGCAATGCCAACGGCAACAGAGGGGCGGGGGAGCCCAGTTCGCTGCGCACCAGCCAGGCGGCGGCCAGCAGCGCCCCGCCCCCAAGCCAGAGGGCCAGGATGCCTGTCGTAGTGAGCGCCAGCCCGTAGCCCAGCAGCGTCACCAGCAGCCACCCCAGGCTGGCCAGGTTGAGTCGTGCCCCCTGCCCGCTCGCCCCGTCATCGGGTAGACCGGCACGGGCACAGAGCAGCGCCAGCAGGCCAAGGGGTAGCAGCGCCAGGAAGGCAGCCTGCCAGCCCGCCACCTCCAGCAGCAGGCCGCCAAACGAGGGGCCCAGCGCCGTGCCACAGGCCGACAGGGTGCCGAGCAATCCCATGCTCCAGCCCCGTCTGGCCGGCGACACCAGCTGCCCCACCATGGCCAGCGAGAGCGTCAGCATGCAGGCCGCACTCGCCCCCTGCAGCGCCCGGGCGGCGATCAACCAGCCGATGGTCGGTGCCAGCGCGCAGAGCAGGGAGGCCAGCGCAAATCCCCCCATGCCCCAGAGCAGCAGCCGACGCCGGCCGAACCTGTCACCCAGCCGGCCGGCCACCACTGTCAGGCAGGTGAGCCCCAGCAGGTAAGCCACCAGCACCCATTGCAAGGTGGCGAAGGGCAGATGAAAGGCAGCCCCCAATGCCGGCAGCAAGATGCCGCCCATGCTGGCCGCCAGCATGGGCAACAGGGTGGCGAGGCCAAGCGCCAGCAGACCGAGACGAGGCGCCGCCAGGGGCGGGAAATGGGTTGATGTTGACATGAGCAGGGCTCCACATAGGGGTGATGACGACAAGGCTAGTGGGGCCGGTGAGCAGGCGGAAGACGCACCAGTTGCAGCTTATCAATGCAGCGGACGCCATATGAGGGTACCCGTTCTCGGGTATGATGAAGCTGGCCCCTCTGCTCCCACTCCGATGAAGGCATGCACATGAGCACTCCCGACCTCAACCTGCTGATCACCCTGGATGCCCTGCTGGACGAAGGTAGCGTGGCGGGCGCCGCCAGACGACTGGGCTTGAGCCCCTCTGCCATGAGCCGGGCCCTGGCAAGATTGCGGGAGACCACCGGCGACCCGCTGCTGGTACGGGCCGGCCGCGGCCTGGTGCCGACCCCTCGAGCCCAGTTGCTGCGCGAGCAGGTCGGCCGGCTGGTGCAGGAAGCAGAGAGCATGCTGAGCCCCCGACAGGAGGTCGACCCGGCGCGGCTGGAGCGCACCTTCACCCTGCGCGCCAGCGAGGGGCTGGTGGAACTGTTCGGCGCCGCCCTGCTGAGCCGGCTCGCCACCGAGGCGCCCGGAGTACGGCTCCACTTTCTGGCCAAGCCGGACAAGGAGAGCGGCCCCTTGCGCAGCGGCGAGCTGGATTTCGAGACCGGGGTCATCAGCGCCACCACGGCGCCCGAGCTGCGTACCCAGGCCCTGTTTCAGGACCACTTCGTCGCCGTAATGCGCCCCGGTCATCCACTGTGCGACGGCCTACTCACCGCCAGCCGCTACGCCGGGGCGCGCCACGTGCTGGTATCCCGCCGCGACCAACCCCACAGCCCGGTCGATGAGACGCTGGCCAAGCAGGGGCTCTCGCGCACCGTCGCCACCCTGGTGCCCGGCTTTGCCACCGCGCTGGCGCTGGTGCGCGGCAGCGATCTGGTGGCCACTGTGCCTGAGCGTCACTGCGCCGCCCTGCTGGGGGAGCTGGTAGTTCGTCCCCTGCCCTTCGCGCTGCCAGCGATCCGGGTCGCCCTGCTCTGGCACCCCAGGCTGGATGCCGACCCGGCCCACCGCTGGCTGCGCACCCTCATCCGCGATATCTGCGCCCAGGAGCCTTACCGCCCCCTTCCCTGACGCCCCCCGGTTCTGCTGGCAACCCATGGCTGCCGCCATCCCATGAAGGAATTTTTCACGCTTTTTGACGGTACGGGCATTTCTTTGCAGGGTCAGCCAGGCAGCCCCTGCAGCGGTGGCTCCGATCCCCACGCCATAACCAATTGCACCACTGGTATACCTATTTATGTATAGCTTTGAATTATCAGGAATTACCCCTGAGGGGATATATAAATAGACACTTGATTTGCATCAATCGCCCGCCCCTGCTGACTGGGTAGCCTAGCCTCAGAATGATGTTTTATTACTCCAAACTAGAGGCAATCATGAGCAAAGTCAGACTGGTCGTTGTGGGCAACGGCATGGTGGGGCACCGCTTCATCGAAGAGCTGATCGAGCGGGCCGACCCGGGCCGCTACGAGATCACCGTCTTCGGTGCAGAACCCCGTCCCGCCTACGATCGCGTCCATCTCTCCTCCTACTTCTCCCACCACACCAGCGAAGATCTCTCCCTCGTCAAACCCGGTTTCTACGACAAGCACGGCATTCGGTTGCTGCTTGGTGAAGCGGTGAAAAAAATCGACAGGGCCAACCGCGAAGTGCACTCCAACAAGGGCACTGTGGTCGGTTACGACAAGCTGGTGCTGGCCACCGGCTCCTACCCCTGGGTGCCGCCCATTCAGGGCAGTCAGCACCACGAGTGCTTCGTCTATCGCACCATCGAGGATCTGAAGGCCATCCGCAGCGCCGCCAAGAGTGGCAAGAGCGGGGTGGTGATCGGGGGCGGCCTGCTTGGCCTCGAAGCCGCCGGTGCCCTCAAGGCGCTGGGTCTCGAGACCCACGTGGTGGAGTTTGCCCCTGTACTGATGGCCGAGCAGCTCGACGGCCAGGGCGGCCAGCTGCTGCGCCGCAAGATCGAATCCATGGGCGTGCAGGTGCACACCAGCAAGAGCACCAGCGAGATCCTGATGCATGGCGGCGAACAGGCGAAACACCGCCTAGCCTTCGCCGACGGCAGCCAGCTTGAAGTGGACGTGGTGGTCTTCTCCACCGGCATCCGCCCGCAAGACACCCTCGGTCGCTACGGCGATTTGGCCATCGCCGAGCGCGGCGGCATCGTCATCGACGATCACTGCCTCACCTCCGACCCCGACATCTATGCCATCGGCGAGTGCGCCTCCTGGCAGGGCCGCTTCTTCGGCCTGGTGGCCCCGGGCTACAAGATGGCCCAGATCACCGTCGACCACCTGCTGGGCGGCGACAGCTGCTTCGAAGGGGCTGACATGAGCGCCAAGCTCAAGCTGCTCGGCGTCTCCGTCGGCTCCATCGGCGATGCCCACGGCCGCACCCCGGGCAGCCACAGCTATGTGTTCCAGGATGACCAGGCCGGCGTCTACAAGAAAATCGTGGTGAGCGAAGACAACAGCCGATTGCTCGGCGCCGTGCTGGTGGGTGACGTGGAGGATTACGGCAACCTGCTGCAGATGATGCTCAACGCTCTGCCCCTGCCGAGCCACCCGGACACCCTGATCCTGCCCGCCTATGCCGGTGCCAAGCCGACCCTGGGGGTGGATGCCCTGCCGGAAAGCGCCCAGATCTGCTCCTGCTTCGACGTCTCCAAGGGCGACATCGCCCAGGCCGTCGCCGAGGGCCACACCACCCTCGCCGCCATCAAGCAGCACACCAAGGCCGGTACCGGCTGCGGCGGCTGCGTGCCCCTCATCAGCCAGGTGCTCAACGCCGAGCTGGTGAAACAGGGCATCGAGGTCAACAACCACCTCTGCGCCCACTTCCCCCACTCCCGTCAGGAGCTGTTCCACCTGGTCAAGGTGGAGGGGATCAAGAGCTTCGACGAGCTGCTGGCCAAGCATGGCCAGGGTCATGGCTGCGAGGTGTGCAAACCGACCGTCGGCTCCATCCTCGCCTCCTGCTGGAACGACTACGTGCTGAGCCCGCTCAACACCCCGCTGCAGGATACCAATGACATCTTCCTCGGCAACATGCAAAAGGACGGTACCTACTCCGTCATCCCGCGCATGGCCGGCGGCGAGGTGACCCCGGAAGGCCTGCTGGCAGTGGCCGAAGTGGCCCGCGACTACAAGCTCTACACCAAGATCACCGGCGCCCAGCGCATCGGCCTGTTCGGGGCCCAGAAGGATGATCTGCCCGCCATCTGGCGCAAGCTGCTGGCAGCGGGCTTCGAGACCGGTCAGGCCTACGCCAAGGCGCTGCGCATGGCCAAGACCTGCGTCGGCAGCACCTGGTGCCGCTTCGGCGTGCAGGACAGCGTCGGCCTCGGGGTCTTCCTCGAGAACCGCTACAAGGGTATTCGCACCCCGCACAAGATGAAGTTCGGTGTCTCCGGCTGTACCCGTGAGTGTGCGGAAGCCCAGGGCAAGGACGTCGGCATCATCGCCACCGACGCGGGCTGGAACCTCTACGTGGGCGGCAACGGCGGCATGAAGCCGCGCCACGCCGACCTGCTGGCGTCTGACCTCGACCGCGAGACCCTGATCAAGCTGATCGACCGTTTCATGATGTTTTACGTCACCAGCGCCGACAAACTGCAGCGCACCTCGGTCTGGCTCGGCAATCTGGAAGGAGGCGTCGACTACCTGCGCGAGGTGATCGTCGACGACAAGCTGGGGCTGGCCGAGACCCTGGAGCGCGATATCCAGACCCTCATCGACAGTTACGAGTGCGAATGGTCGCGCACCCTCAACGAAGAGCAGGCGTTGCAGCGCTTCAGCCATTTCATCAACAGCGACAAGCGCGATCCGGACGTCCAGTTCGTCGCCGAGCGTGACCAGCACCGACCGGCGACCCCGGCCGAGCGCATCCCCGTCTACCAGATCGAGGTGGAGACCAAATGATGAAATTAGCCTGCCAACTCAACGACATCCTGCCGGGCTGCATGGACGTTTGCGCCCTGCTAGATAGCCAGTCCATCCAACTCGAGGTGGAGATTAAGCGATGAAACTTGCCTGCCAACTCAACGACATCCTGCCGGGCACCGGTGTCTGCGCCCTGCTGGAAGGGCGCCAGATCGCCCTGTTCCGCCCGAACGCGGCCGCCGAGGTGTTCGCCATCGACAACCGGGATCCCTTCTTCGCCGCCAACGTGCTGTCGCGGGGCATCCTCTGCGAACACGACGGCGAGCTCTGGGTGGCCAGCCCCCTCAAGAAGCAGCGCTTTCGCCTGAGCGATGGCCACTGCTTCGATAACCCGGCCATGTCGGTGCAGAGCTATTCCGTTGAAGTGCGCGACCAGCAGGTCTGGGTCGCCGTCTAACACCATGCATATCAGGGCTGCCCACGGGCGGCCCTCTTGAAGGAAACAACGATGTATACAGACACCATCAACAAGTGCGCCGCCAACGCGGCCCGCATCAACCGCTTCGAGCGCAGCGACAAGCTCGGCTTCTGGCTCAGCTCCGCCATGGCGGGGGCCTATGTGGGCCTGGGCATCATCCTCATCTTCACCCTCGGCAACCTGGTGGATCCCACCGTCCGTCCGCTGGTAATGGGGGCCACCTTCGGCATCGCCCTGACCCTGGTCATCATCGCCGGCTCCGAGCTCTACACCGGCCACACCATGTTCCTCACCTTCGGGGTGAAGACGGGCAAGATCACCATGGGTGACCTGCTGCGCATCCTGCCGCAGACCTGGGCGGGCAACCTGCTCGGCTCCATCGTCGTGGCGCTCATCTACTCCTACGGCGGCAGCCTGCTGCCGGATGCGGGCAGTCTGGCCCACAAGGTGGCGCTGGCCAAGACCCAGGCACCGGCCCTGACCCTGTTCATGAAAGGGATCCTCTGCAACTGGCTGGTCTGCCTCGCCATCTGGATGGCGCTGCGCACCGAAGGAGCCGCCCGCTTCATCGCCATCTGGTGGTGCCTGCTGGCCTTCATCGCCTCCGGCTACGAGCACTCCATCGCCAACATGACTCTGTTCGCCCTCTCCTGGTTCGGCGCCCACTCCGAGGCCTACACCCTGGGCGGTATCGGCCACAACCTGCTGTGGGTGACCCTGGGCAACACCGTCTCCGGCGTCCTCTTCATGGGTCTGGGCTACTGGTATGCCACCCCCAAGGCTGAACGCCCTGTCGCGGTGACCGACGCCACCAACACCGCCAGCCAGACCCGAACCGCCTGATCAGGAGGCCCCATGGACTACTTGCCCATTTTTTGCCGACTCGACAACAAACCCGTGCTGCTGGTCGGCGGCGGCGAGGTAGCGGAGCGCAAGGCGCGCCTGCTGCTGGATGCCGGTGCCCACCTCACCGTGGTCGCCCCCGAGCTCGACCCCGAGCTGGCGGAGCTGGCTGCCAACGGGAGCATCGAGTGGCTGGCCGGCGAGTTTGCGCCGGCGCACCTGACGGGCAAGTGGCTGGTGGTGGCCGCCACCGATCGGCGCGAGGTGAACGCCCTGGTCTACCAGAGCGCCAATCAGGCGCGGATCTTCGCCAACGTGGTGGATGACCCCAAGCGATCCAGCTTCATCATGCCATCCATCATCGATCGCTCGCCCCTGATGGTGGCCATCTCCTCCGGCGGCAAGGCGCCGGTGCTGGCCCGGCTGCTGCGGGAGAAACTCGAAGCCATGCTGCCCCAGCACCTGGGCGCCGTGGCGACCTTTGCCGGCAGCCTGCGGGATCGGGTCAAGGCGCGCTTTGCCACCATGGGGGAGCGGCGCCGATTCTGGGAGCGACTGCTCGGGGCCGATCGCCTCGGTCAGGCGCTGGCTCGGGGGGATAGCGCCTCTGCCCACCAGCTGGCCGATACCCTGTTTGCCGAGGAGAGCAAGGCTCACGGCGAGGTGGTGCTGGTCGGTGCCGGCCCCGGGGATCCGGGTCTGCTCACCCTGCACGCCCTGCGCCAGATGCAGCAGGCGGATGTGGTGGTCTATGACCGCCTGGTCTCCGACGAGGTGATGGCGCTGGTGCGCCGGGATGCCAAACGCATCTTCGTCGGCAAACAGGCAGGCAACCACTGCGTGCCCCAGGAGGGGATCAACCAGCTCTTGCTGGACGAGGCGAAGAAGGGGCAGCGGGTAGTGCGGCTGAAGGGGGGCGACCCCTTTATCTTCGGCCGTGGCGGCGAGGAGCTGGAGACGCTCGTTGGTACGGGCATTGGCTTTCAGGTGGTGCCGGGGATCACGGCAGCCAGCGGCTGCGCCGCCTACGCCGGCATTCCCCTGACCCACCGGGATCACGCCCAGAGCGTGCGCTTCGTCACCGCCCACGGCAAGGGGGGTGCCCAGGATCTCGACTGGCCGTTGCTGGCCAAAGATCGGCAAACGCTGGTGTTCTATATGGGGCTTTCATCCTGCGGGGTAATCCGCGAGCAGCTGCTGGCCCACGGCAAGGGGGGCGACACCCCGGTGGCGCTCATCGAGCGTGGCACCCAGCCGAGCCAGCGGGTCATTCGCGGCACCCTGGACCAGTTGCCCGAGCTGGCTGTGGGTGTCGAGAGTCCGGCCCTTATCATGGTGGGCTCGGTGGTGACCCTGGCCGATCAGCTCGCCTGGTTCGGGCAAGGGGCTGCCACGGAGATGGCGCTGGCTTCGGCCTGATATCACCTCATATGCAAACGCCACCCTGGGGTGGCGTTTCTTTTCCTGCATTTACTGTCATAACCTCTTGTTTTGAGTCTGGTATCCTATGGGGTGTGTCAGCCGGACCACAGAATTCAGGAATTCAGTTTCATGTCTCTCCCCGCCAAGAACAACGCCAAGCAGCGTGAACAGGACAGAGCCCGCATCCTCACCCTGCTGCTCGCCGACGACGCCCTCACCGACAGCCTGCTCGACCCGCAAGGGGAGCAGGACGCCGAACTGCGGAACCAGACCAGCGAGCTCACCCGACTGGTCAACAGCCTACCCGCCGCCGATATCGCCGATGCGCTGGAGTCCCTGCCGCCGGACGAGCGCCACGTACTGTGGCAACAGGTGGATGCGGACAAGCACGGCCAGATCCTGGTGGAGGCCTCGGAGACGGTATGGGACAGCCTCATCAGCGGCATGAGCGACAAGGAGCTGCTGCATGCCCTGAGCACCCTCGACATCGACGATCAGATCTATCTGGGCCAGTACCTGCCCCGCAACCTGATGGGGCGGCTGCTCACCTCCATGGCTCCCATGGACAGGGATCGGGTGCGGGAGGTAATCCGCTACGGCAAGCACACGGTTGGCGCCATGATGGACTTCGACCTGGTGACTGTGCGTCCGGATGTGACCCTGGCCACCGTGCAACGCTACCTGCGCCTGCGCGGCCAGATCCCCGACAACACCGACAAGTTGTTCGTCATCGACCGTCGCAACCGGCTGCAGGGAGAACTGCCGCTCACGACCGTGTTGCTGCACAGACCCGAGACCCGGGTGAGCGACGTGATGGAGAAGGATCCGGTCACCTTCGATCCGGAAGACAACGATGAGGCCGCCGCCCGAACCTTCGAACGGGACGACCTGGTCTCCGCCGCCGTGGTGGATGCCAGGGGCAGGCTGATGGGCCGCCTCACCGTCGCCGAGGTGGTGGATCTGGTCTATGAGGAGAGCGACACCGACCTGCGCCGGATGGGGGGGATCAGCGAGGAGGAGGACGTGTTCGCGCCCGTCTCCAAGGCGGTCAAGACCCGCTGGGCCTGGCTCGCCATCAACCTCTGCACCGCCTTCGTGGCATCGCGGGTGATCGGCCTGTTCGAGCACACCATCTCCCAGCTGGTGGCGCTGGCGGCCCTGATGCCCATCGTCGCCGGCATCGGCGGCAACACCGGCAACCAGACCATCACCATGATAGTGCGGGCGCTGGCGCTGCAGCACATCCAGACCGGCAACGTCTCCTTCCTGCTGTGGCGCGAGCTGGGGGTAGCCCTGATCAACGGCCTGGTGTGGGGCGGCACCATGGGGGTCGCCACCTACATCCTCTATCAGGATGCGGCGCTGGGCGCCGTGATGACGCTGGCCATGATGCTCAACCTGCTGGTGGCTGCGCTGATGGGGGTCATCATCCCCATGACCATGAGCCGGCTGGGCCGCGACCCGGCGGTGGGCGCCAGCGTGATGATCACCGCCATCACCGACACCGGCGGCTTCTTCATCTTCCTGGGGCTGGCCACCCTGTTCCTGCTTTAATCCAGTCTGCAACAAAAAGGGAGCCTTCATGGCTCCCTTGTTCATTCTGTGCGGCCGCTATACCCGGTATTTGGCCACCGCCTGGTTGAGCAACTTGGCCTGTTCGGTCAGGCCGTGACTCGATTTGGCGTTCTCCTCCGCCATCAGGCTCGACTCCTGGGCGATGTCACGGATGTTGTTGACGTTGCGGTTCACCTCGTTGGCCACCAGACTCTGCTGCTCGATGGCGGCGGCAATCTGGGTGCTCATGTCCATGATGTGGGTGACGTCCTGGGTGATCTGCTCCAGCAGTTCGCCCGCCATACTGGCCTGCTCCGAGCTGCTGTTGCCCTGCTCGCGGCAGGTCGCCATCATGCCCACTATGTTGCCGGTCTGCTTCTGCAGCGAGCTGATGATGCCGGCGATCTCCTGGGTCGACTTCTGGGTGCGGATGGCGAGGCTGCGCACCTCGTCCGCCACCACCGCAAAGCCGCGGCCCTGATCCCCCGCCCGCGCCGCCTCGATGGCCGCGTTGAGGGCCAGCAGGTTGGTCTGCTCGGCAATGCCGCGGATCACGTCCAGCACAGAGCCGATGGTTTCACTCTCCTGCTGCAGCTGGGCCACTTCGCGGGAGGAGTTTTCCAGGTTGTCGGCCAGGGAGCGGATCTGGCTGACGGTGTTCTCCACCGCACTGCGCCCCTCCATCGCCTTGTTGTTGGTGGTCTGGGCATTGTTGGCAGCCTGCTCGGTGTTGCGGGCGATCTCCTCTATGGTGGAGCCCATCTCGGTGGAAGCGGTCGCCACCATGTCGGTCTCCTGCAGTTGGCGGGCTGCCCCCTCGCTGGTGCGGCGGACGTTGCCGGAGAGGTGATCCGCCGCCTCGGTCAGGGTGTGCACACTCTGCTTCACGTCGCCGATGAGGTGGCGAAAACCTCCCAGCATGACGTCCAGGTTGCTCGCCAGTTGCGCCATCTCGTCCGCCCCCTGCAGCTCGATCTTGAGGCGCAGGTCATTGTCCTGCCGGATGCGGTTGACGGTGTCGTTCACCCGCGAGATGGGGCGATCGATGCTGCGGCCCAGCAGCATGCTCATGATACCCATCAGCACTATGATGACGCCGCCACAGACCAGCATCAGGGTGTTGAGGCGCGAGGTCTGCCGTACCAGCTCGTCGGCGATGTGCTTGTCGACCGCGGCGAACCCTTGCTCGGTCTGGTGTACCAGATCCCGCATCTGGCTGCGCAGCCCTTCCCCCTCATTCAGCCCCAGCACCTGCATTCCCTGCACCAGGGCGATGAAGTCCTGCTTGTACTGCTCGCTGGCCTGCTCCAGCTTGCCGCGTTCAGCCTCCGGCAAAGTTGCCAGCCGCTGCTGGAAATCCTTGTGCAGGGTCTGGAAGCGCTCCAGATACTGGATGTCGGAGCGCAGCATGAAGTCTTTCTCCGCCCGCCGCAGCTGCAGCATGGTGATGAGCAGCCCCTGCTCATCCAGCTGCTTGAGCCCCTCCTCCACCTCGTGCACCGCCGTCCGCAGGCGACCATAGAGTCCATCTTCCGGCCCCAGCCCGATCTTCTGCTGCTGGACCACCAGCTCGTTGAAGGCCTTGCCATAGGCCTCCATCTGCTGATCCAGCATGGTCAGCTCGCCCTGCACGGCACTCAGGTTGTCCTCCTGGCTCAGGGTCTGGTTGAGCCGGTGAAAGTCAGCCAGCACTTCATTGAAGCGGGCAACGAAGGTCGGATCCTTGCGGATCAGGAAGTCCTTCTCCGCTCGTCGCAGGTTGAGCATGGCGATCTCGAGGCTGTCCACATTGCGCTGGGCCTCGGTCAGATGGCGACTCACCTGGTTGGAGTAGAAAAACAGGCTGCTCAATACCAGCATGGCCACGGCGACCAGCGCGGTATTCAGGATCAATTTATGACGGATGAGCACGATGAACCTCTCACAAACATGGGGTGGCATGCATTGAGCTTATGCAGAAAACGTTATCCCTGTTGTTGTTCAAGGAATATTCATTGAAATGCCAGTCCCACTCCTTATACTGGATCCCACCTGTTTCCAGCGGTGGATTTGACACAATGGAATACAACACTTCAGAACTGTGCGACATCTATCAGGACATGGTGGATGTGCTCGAACCCATGCTCTGCTCCTTCGGCGGCCGCGCCTCCTTCGGCGGCGTCATCACCACAGTCAAATGCTTCGAATCGAACGGCCTGATCCGTGAACTCGTCAAAGAGAACGGCGTTGGTCGGGTACTGCTGATCGATGGCGGCGGCTCCATGCGCCGTGCCCTGATCGACAGCGAGATCGCCACCACGGCGGCAGAGAACGAGTGGGAAGGGATCGTCTGCTACGGCTGCGTGCGCGAGGTCGACATTCTGGAAGATCTGGATATCGGCATTCAGGCGCTGGCGGCCATTCCGGTGGGGGCCGACAGCAAGGACGTAGGCGAGACCGATCTGCCGGTCAACTTCGGCGGCGTCACCTTCCTGCCGGACGACCATCTCTACGCCGATACCACAGGGGTGATCCTCTCCCCCGATGCGCTCGACATCGAGTAAGCAGAACAGAGTGAACATGGGAGCCAAGGCTCCCATTTTTTATGCCCACGTGCTGCCGGACGCGGACAAAAAAAGAGGGCCAGTAAAAACTGGCCCCTTAACTGGAAGCAATGTGAGCAATGTCGTGCCTTCACAAGAAGTCCATCACGTTGGAACGAATGAAGTCTTTCCCGGAAAACAAGGTAACAATAATCATTCTCATTTAACTAAGCAACCCTTATTTGCCATAAATGCAAAAAAATTGACCACCTCGAGGGGTGGTCAATGTCATCAGGCTTGCCGTGTGGCCGTTTGCAGGCCGCTCAAACCGGCCTCGCCCACCAGCTTGTGGCTGAGATAACGCAGCAGCACGCCGTAGAGCGGCACAAACAATCCCAGGCTTATCAGCAGCTTGAACACGTAGTCCACGGTTGCGATCTCGACCCAGTGCTCGGCCATGAAGGGATCCGTGCTGCGCCAGAAGGCGATGGTGAAGAAGGTGATGGTGTCCACCAGATTGCCGAACAGGGTGGAGGCCGCCGGCGCCACCCACCAGGCTTTCAGCAGCCGCAGCCGGTTGAACACCACCACGTCCATGAACTGGCCCACCAGATAGGCCATAAAGCTGGCCAGGGCGATGCGTGCCACGAACAAGTTGAACTCGGCCAGATTGCCAACGCCCTGGAAGCTGCCTTCGAAGAACAGCACCGACAGCGCATAGGAGATGGCCAGCGCCGGCAACATCACGGTCTGGATGATCTTGCGCGCCAGACCGGCACCGAAGATCCGCACCGTCAGATCGGTGGCCAGAAAGATGAACGGGAAGCTGAAGGCGCCCCAGGTGGTATGGAAGCCGAAAATGGTGATCGGCAGCTGCACCAGATAGTTGCTGCTGGCAATGATCAGGATGTGGAACAACGAGAGGCGCACCAGCGCCGTCTGGTGCTGAGCAGGGGTCAGATTCATATTGTGACCTTTTTGGTTAATGGGGTTAGGGAACCCATACCGCCACCATTGGCGATAATTGAGGGGCGAGATTATACGCCCCCAAATTGATAGTTCAATCTTTATGCGGTGGGTTGAGGCTGCGGCGCCTGCTCAGCCCTGATGCTGGCGGGCCAGCCAGAGCAACACCTCGGCATCGGCAAGCTGCTCCGCCGCCAGCCAGCAGCCGCTGTAGTGTTCGTACTCGAGCCGAAAGCGGCTCCCCTCGAACTCCAGCAGCCAGCTGTGACGATCGGCGCCACACTCACGCTCGAGCGCCACCAGCTCCCACTCCTGCAACAGGGCATCGGCCAGGGTTGGAAAACTGTCCCAGTCGAGCGCCGGACAGGTCAGCATCACCACCCCGGCCTCCCTGTCTATCTGCGTGATCCGCCAGTTCATCGGCTGCTCCTCAACTGCTGCAAGAGAGCTCGCCACCGCAATACCATGCTGGTTGCGGAGTAGCGAGATCCTCGTATTCGGGTTGTTCATCATAGGGATGCTGCAGGGCCGCAAACAGCCGCTCGAACGGCGCCATATCACCCTGCTCGGCAGCCTCAATCACCCGCTGGGCCAGCGCGTTGCGCAGCACATACTTGGGATTGACCGCATCCATCTGCCCCTTGCGCACAACATCCTCGCTTCCCTCCCGGGCGAGTCGCGCCCGATAGGCCTCAAGCCACCCTTGCCAGGCGGCAGGCTCCGGCAGCAGAGCCAGCAGGTTGGCGGGCCAGTCGCCCTGAGCGGTCAGCGCCCCCAGCCGACGCAGGAACAGGTGGTAATCCACCCCGTGTGCCGCCAGCAGCCTGAACAGCTCGCGAAACAGCGCCGGATCGTCGTCTTCCCACACCGCCAGCCCCAGCTTGGCCCGCATCAGCTCGGAATAGTGCAGCATCAACTGGTGTTCGTACTGGGCCAGGGCCGACGCCAGCGCGTCGCCGTCGACGTAGCCGGCCAGCGCCTGGGCCAGCTTCTGCAGGTTCCAGTAGCCGACCGCCGGCTGCTGATCCAGCGCATAGCGACCGCCCGGATCCGAGTGGTTGCAGACAAAGTCCGGCACATAGGCATCGATGAAGCCGTAGGGGCCGTAATCCAGGGTCAGCCCGAGCAGCGACATGTTGTCGGTGTTCATCACCCCGTGGCAGAAACCTGCCGCCTGCCACTTGGCGATGAGCCGCGCGGTGCGGCGCACCACCTCGGCAAACAGCTCGGCCCCGTTCGCAAGCTCCTGGAAATGATGACGCAGCGCATAGTCGATAAGGGCCGGGATCTTCTCCCCCTGCCCACTCCAGGCGAAATACTCGAAGTGACCGAAGCGCAGATGACTCGGGGCGGTGCGCAGTACGGTCGCGCCCGTCTCCACCTGTTCGCGGTAGACCGGCTCCTGGCTGCCCACCAGCACCAGTGCCCGGGTGGTGGGGATGCCGAGGGCATGCAGCGCCTCGGAGGCCAGATACTCGCGAATGCCGGATCGCAGCACAGCGCGGCCATCGCCGAACCGGGAGAAAGGGGTCTTGCCCGCCCCTTTCAGGTGCAGGTCCCAGCGGCTGCCATCCGGTGCCTGCTGCTCACCCAGCAGCAGGGCACGGCCATCGCCGAGACGCGGGCTGTAGCCGCCGAATTGGTGGCCCGCATAGACCTGGGCCACCGGCTGCATGCCAGGCAAGGGCTGGCCATGGCCACAGCAGGCCAGCCAGTCGGCCTCGCTCACCGTCCCCAGCCCCAGCTCGCCGAGCAGCGCACGGTTGAGGTGCAGCAGGCCGGGGGCATGCAGTGGTTGGGGGGCGACGGGCTCACAGGCCCAGGGCAGTTCGGTGGCAAAAGTGTTGATCAGCTTCATGGTGGTGCGGTTCGTCCCTGCGTATGCTCGTGTCACTCTTTATACCGCCGTCGGCCAGCAGTGGCTAACGGGCGATACGCTATTTCATTTCAAGGAGAAGAAGATGCAAAGATGGTTGGGCGCCCTGCCCCTGTTGCTGTTGTTGTGGGGGCCGGCCCAGGCGGCCGATGTCGAGGCTGGCAAGGCCAAGGCCGCCGTATGCGCCGCCTGTCATGGGGCCGAAGGCAGGGCTCTGATCCCCAATTATCCCCATCTGGCAGGACAGAACGCCCCCTATCTGGTGAAACAGCTGAAGGCTTTCAAGGATGGCAGCCGCAAGGAACCTTTGATGGTGCCCTTCATGGCGCCGCTCACCGAGGCAGACATGGAGAACCTGGCAGCCTATTACGCCAGCTTGAAATAATTCACGGCGTCCGGCCAACGGGCGCCACTCCCCTGATGTACCGCACGGGCCTGAGTCCGCCGCGGCCGATAACGCCTTGCGAATCTCCCCTACCGGCGGCAGTAGTCGATGACCAGGTCCATAAAGGCTTCGCCGAAGCGTTCCAGCTTGCGGTGACCGACGCCGTTGATCGCCAGCATCTCGTCTTCCGTCATTGGCATGAGCTGCGCCATCTCCACCAGGGTGGCATCGTTGAACACCACGTAGGGCGGCACCTCTTCATCCTCGGCGATCTGCTTGCGCAGCGCCCGCAGCTCCTTGAACAGCCGCTTGTCGTAATTGGCGTTGTCGAGCAGGCCGTTGCGCTTCTCCTTGCGGCTGGAGATGGGCTGCAGGCGGGGTACCGCCA
The DNA here is from genome assembly GCF_027707805.1 of Aeromonas sp. QDB20. Classification (NCBI taxonomy): domain Bacteria; kingdom Pseudomonadati; phylum Pseudomonadota; class Gammaproteobacteria; order Aeromonadales; family Aeromonadaceae; genus Aeromonas; species Aeromonas sp. QDB20. Next base: position 100,937 of record NZ_JAPCJC010000012.1, read on the forward strand.
ATTCCAGCTTCACCTCGCCGCGCAGCACGGGGCGGGCAGCCTCGGTCAGCTGCAGCACCAGGTTGCGGGTGATGTTCTGGGTCAGCAACCCTTTGTGGATCAGCTGGCGGATGACGCTCATCCAGTACTCGTGGCTCTGATCCTTGCCGATGCCGTAAGTCGAGAGCTTGTCGTGGCCGTGATCCTTGATGCGCTGATTGAGCGAGCCTCGCAGCACCTCCACCACATAACCTACCCCGAAGTTCTGACCCACCCGCCAGACGCAGGAGAGCGCCTTCTGGGCGTCTTCGGTGCCGTCATAGCTCTTGGGCGGATCGAGGCAGATGTCGCAGTTGCCGCACGGCTTGTCGTTGTATTCGCCGAAGTAGTTGAGCAGCACCTGACGGCGGCAGGTCTGCGCCTCGGCGAAGGCCGCCATCACGTTGAGCTTGTACTGCTCCACCTGCAACTGCTGGGGGTTTTCGATGTTGTCGAGCAGCCGGCGCACCCGCCCGATGTCGGCAGGATCGTAGAGCAGCAGCGCCTCGGCCGGGGTGCCGTCGCGGCCGGCACGGCCGGTCTCCTGATAGTAGGATTCGATGTTCTTCGGGATGTCGTAGTGCACCACGAAGCGCACGTTGGGCTTGTCGATCCCCATACCGAACGCCACCGTCGCCACCACTATCTCGATGTCATCCTTGAGGAAGGCCTCCTGGGTCTGCTGGCGCAGCTCGAGGGGCAGTCCGGCATGATAGGGAGCTGCCTTGCAGCCGTGGCGGGAGAGCCGCTCGGCCACCTCCTCCACCCGGTTGCGGCTGGAGCAGTAGACGATACCGCAGTTGCCCTTCTGGCTCTGCACATAGCGCAGCAGCTGCTCGGCCGCCTTGAACTTCTCCACCAGGCTGTAGCGAATATTGGGTCGGTCGAAGCTGGCGGTGTGGATAAAGGGATCCTGCAATTCCAGCCGGTGCAGTATGTCGCTGCGGGTCGCCTCATCGGCGGTGGCGGTGAGCGCCACCACGGGCACCTGGGGGAACCACTGCTTGAGCCGGCCCAGCGCCGCATACTCCGGCCGAAAATCGTGTCCCCACTGGGAGACGCAGTGCGCCTCGTCGATGGCGAACAGGCCGAGCGGCAGCTCCGCCAGCCGGTCCATGAATTCGTGCTGCAGCAGGCGTTCGGGAGAGACGTAGACGATTTTTATCTCGCCGCGCCGCATGGCGGCAAAGTTCTGGATCATCTCCTCCCGGCTCAGGGCCGAGTTGATATAGACCGCCGCCACGCCGTTGGCGCGCAGGCTGTCCACCTGATCCTTCATCAGCGAAATGAGGGGAGAAACGACCACCCCGAGCCCGGGCCGCAGCAGCGCCGGGATCTGGTAGCAGAGCGACTTGCCGCCGCCGGTGGGTTTGAGCACCAGCGCATCGCGCCCCGCCACTATCTGCTCGATGATCTCGAGCTGACCCGGCCGAAACTGCTGATAGCCGAACACCGCCTGCAACAGGGCAAGGGGGTTCTCTGGCTGAGGGTCAGGCAGGGTTTCGGCAATGACGGTCATGGGCTCTCCTTTGGGGTCGCCATTCTAAAGCAGCCGCCGCCCACAATAAACCTGCCATTGCGACTGTTATGGAAGTGTTGCAGACTGGCTGGAGTTTTTACTCGGCTATGCCGACAGGGATTGGACTCAAGGAATGAAACAGATGCTCAAGAAGATGGCGCTCAGTGGCATTGCCAACCTGTTCGCCGAGAGGATGCCCTTCAACAAGCTGATCGGCATGCAGGTCACCCACTACGACTTCGACAAGGTGGAGCTGCGCATCAAGATGGAGGAGAAGCTGATTGGCAATCCCTTCCACAACATCCTGCACGGTGGCGTAACCGCCAGCCTGCTCGACGTGGCCGGCGGCATGATAGTCGCCGCCTCCTGCATCGACGAGCTGGAAGACTTCTCCCCCAGCTATCTCAAGGAGCGCTTCTCCCGCCTCGGCACCATCGATCTGCGGGTGGACTATCTGCGGCCGGGGCGCGGCAACGAGTTCATCGCCACTGCCCACATCATCCGGGCCGGCAGCAAGGTGGCCGTTGCCCGGATGGAACTGCACAACGAAGAAGGCACCCATATCGCCTTCGGTACCGGCACCTATCTGGTGGGCTGAACCCGCTCATTGCATAAAAACAGCGCTGCTAATCTGATTTTAATCATTAGAAACCTTACCCCCTCTGCCGCCACGGGGTTCATACTGAAAGTCGGGATTGTGTGCAGAGGGAGGATTGCAGGCGATGAGTGCGAAACTGGCCACCAAACCATCCAGAGCCTTGTTGAGGCAGCTCGAGTCCATGCTCGACGAGGTGCAGACACCCGAGTGTCGCCACTGGCTGGAACAGGAGCTTGAGGGATACTCTCTCTGTTCGCCCCTGCCCTGGTATCGCATCATAGCCTGTCGGCAACGCGGTCACTTCTTGGATCTGAAGACGGGAAAATACCTGACCTGTCACATCAACAGTCAAACGCTAAGCCAACGCGATCTGGCCCAGATTCAGTTCATCTATGCCCGTGAACCCGCCGCCCACTATTTGCTGCAACGCAATTCCGGTATTGAGCCCTGGCCAGAACAGCTGCTGGAAGATTATCAGGAGCAGCTGATCCCTGGCCATCTGTGCCTGCAAGCCTGGCATGAGCCCGTGTCTTCATTACGCGAACAACTGATGGAGGGAATAGAACATTTCATTAGTGAGTACCCCAAGCACGCGGCCTTGCAACCTCAACACAGCTTCAAGGCATTGCGGCATCAGCACTGGCATATCTAACAGGCGCCTGGCGCGCAAGGAGGGCACCATAGACAGAACCCAACGAGAGATTGCCACAATCTAGAGTGCCGGAGTCAGGATCAGACTCCACCCTGGGCCACCGAGCGGTGGCCCTTTTATTGTCTGACACAGGGCAATCCTGCAAACGAGATAGGCGAGGCTGCGAGGCTGCGAGGCTGCGAGGCATCGCATACCATCGTACGACTGCCAGCGTTGGAGCCAGCCTCTGCTTAGGCGAAAGCCAAATGCAAAAAGGCCGCTCTATTGAGCGGCCTTTTCTAATGTGGTCGGTGTGAGAGGATTCGAACCTCCGACCCCTTCGTCCCGAACGAAGTGCGCTACCAAGCTGCGCTACACACCGATGTCTGCGGGACGGGAATTTACCGAAAGCCCCGACCCGACACAAGCCTTTTTTGCATTAAAAAGGAAAAAAAGTGCTGTTCGCTCAACTATTCAGCACTCCCCCCGCCGTTTTACCGAAATGCAGCCGGACGGTGACATTTCGCTAACCCAGCCTCAGGGCAGACGAAGCGACTCAGGCCCCAGCAACCGGCGTTGCCAATCCGCAATCGTGCCGTGCTCCAGCCAGTCCGCCGCATGCTTGCGCCAGTTGGGCGAGAGGGCCGGATTTTCCAGCAGCAACAGCAGGTCCGCCTCGTTGCGTAGCTGATTGAACAGGATATCGGCGGTACGCTTCACCGTGAGCTCAGGGTAGGGTCTGTCCACCAGCTCCAGTCGCTCCTGCGGCATCACCATCCCCTCCTCCAGCACCCGCAGCAACCAGCCGCAGCGGCCACTGAGCTGCATCACCTGCGACATCTGGCCATAGCCGAAACGCTGGTTGAGCTTGAAACAAGGCGATCTGGGCTGGCTTATCTGGATCAGCGCCTCGCCGAGCCGATAGACATCGCCGATGCAGGCCTGCGCCTCGGTCAACCCGACCCCGGAGAGGTTCTCGCCAAAGGCGGCGGGCTGCCAGGGGGTACGCGGGGCCGCTAGGCCCAGCGCCGTCTGCCAGTTGTGCCACCAGGGGTAGTGATCGGCGGGATAGTAGTGCAGCGCCCGATCCGGGCCGCCATGGTGGCGCTGGTCGCACTGTTCGTCGCCCGCGAGACCGCTGACGCCGCACCAGAGCGGTATGGTGGTGGCTTGTTTGTGGATGGCACTGACAAGACCGGGAACCAGTTCGGCACCCTGGCCGCTAAAGATGGAGATCCGCATTCTCATCCTCCGGATTGACGAGAGAATGCGGATCTTATCATGTGAGGGGTCAGGCGACTGCCTGCATCTGTGTGGTCATGGCGATCTCGGCACGGCGGCGTTTCTCAGCCTTGGCCATCAGATACCAGCTGCCGAAGGTGAACAGCGATACCGACAGCAGGATCAGGCTGGCCACCGCGTTGATCTCGGGCTTAACCCCAAGCCGCACCGCCGAGAAGACCTCCATCGGCAGGGTGGTCGAACCCGGGCCGGAGACGAAGCTCGCCAGCACCAGATCATCCAGCGACAGGGCAAACGACATCATGCCGCCCGCTGCCAGCGAGGGGGCGATCATCGGAATGGTGATCAGGAAGAACACCTTCCAGGGTTTGGCCCCCAGATCCATGGCCGCCTCCTCGATGGAGAGATCCAGCTCCCGCAGCCGCGCCGACACCACGATCGCCACATAGGCGGTACAGAAGGTGGTGTGGGCTATCCAGATGGTCACCATGCCCCGCTCGGCAGGCCAGCCCACCAGCTGGGCCATGGCCACGAACAGCAGCAGCAAGGAGAGACCGGTGATCACCTCGGGCATCACCAGCGGCGCCGTCACCATGCCGCCGAACAGGGTCCGACCGCGGAAGTGCGGGATCCGGGTCAACACGAAGGCCGCCACCGTCCCCAGCGCCACCGCCGAGATGGCGGTGTAGAAGGCAATCTCCAGCGAGCGCAACACGGAGCTGATCAACTGCTTGTTGTCGAGCAGGCCGAAGTACCACTTCAGCGACCAGCCCCCCCATACCGTCACCAGCTTGGAGGCGTTGAAGGAGTAGATCACCATGATGATCATGGGCAGGTAGATGAACAGCAGCCCCAGCCACAGCATCAGCTTGGCAAAACCGAAACGTCTCATCATGCCTTGCCCTCCAGCTCTTTGGCCTGGTTACGGTTGAACAGGATGATGGGGATGATCAGCACCGCCAGCATCACCACCGCCAGCGCGGAGGCCACCGGCCAGTCGCGGTTGTTGAAGAACTCCTGCCACAGCACTTTACCTATCATCAGGGTCTCGGGGCCGCCCAGCAGCTCCGGAATGACGAACTCGCCCACCACCGGAATGAACACCAGCATGCAGCCGGCGATGATGCCGTTCTTGGAGAGCGGTACCGTGATCCGCCAGAACCGGGTCAGGTTGCGGGCCCCCAGATCGGAGGCCGCCTCCAGCAGGCTCTGGTCATGCTTGACCAGGTTGGCGTAGAGCGGCAGCACCATGAACGGCAGGTAGGAGTAAACGATGCCGATGTAGACCGCCAGGTTGGTATTGAGGATCTGCAGCGGCTCGTCGATGAGGCCGATGCCCATCAGCAGGCTGTTGAGCAGGCCGTTGTTGCTGAGAATGCCCATCCAGGCGTAGACCCGGATCAGGATCGCGGTCCAGGTCGGCATCATGATGAGCAGCAGCAGTACGGTCTGGGTCTCCTTGTTGGCCCGCGCAATGGAGTAGGCCATGGGATAACCGATCAGCAGGCAGAGAATGGTGCTGACCAGGGCCATCTTGAGGGAGCCGAGATAGGCCGCAATGTAGAGCTCATCCTCTCGCAGCAGCAGGTAGTTGCCCATGTTGAGCAGTATGGTGAGCTGATTGTCCGCCCAGCTCACCACGTCGGTGTAGGGCGGGATCGCCACGTCCGCTTCGGCGAAGCTGATCTTCACGACGATGATGAAGGGCAGCAGGAAGAACAGGAACAACCAGAAGAACGGGATGCCGATCACCAGCTGCCGCCCCCCCAACGACTTCAGTCGTTTCAATGCCATCATGATTGCAGCACCACGCCGCTGTCATCTTCCCAGTAGAGGAACACCTGGTCATCCCAGGTCGGCCGCTTGCCGTGGCGTTCGGCGTTGGCGATGAAAGCCTGAACGATTTTGCCCGAGGGCAACTGGATGTAGTAAACCGAATGACCGCCCAGATAGGCGATGTCGTAGACCTCGCCCTTGGTCCAGTTGAAGTCCGGATGCTCGATCTCCACCGGCTTTTGCAGGCTCATCAGCAGCTTTTCCGGCCGCAGGGCGTAGGTCACCTTCTTGTTCTCGGCGCGGGAGCTGATGCCATGGCCCACGTAGATGGGCTGCTCCAGATCGGCGCAGGCGATGGTGGCGTGGTCCTGCTCATCCTCCACCAGCAGGCCGTCAAACAGGTTGACGTTGCCGATGAACTCGCACACCAGCCGGCTGGCCGGGGTTTCGTAGATATCCATCGGGCTGCCGATCTGCTCGATGCAGCCCAGGTGCATGATGGCGATCCGCTCGGCCATGGTCATGGCTTCTTCCTGATCGTGGGTCACCATGACGCAGGTAACCCCGACCCGTTCGATGATCTCGACCAGCTCCAGCTGCATCTGGGAACGCAGCTTCTTGTCGAGCGCCCCCATGGGCTCATCCAGCAACAGCAGCTTGGGCCGCTTGGCTAGCGAGCGCGCCAGCGCCACCCGCTGACGCTGGCCACCGGAGAGCTGATGGGGCTTGCGGCGGGCATACTGGGTCATCTGCACCAGCTTGAGCATCTCCTCTACCCTGGCGTCGATCTCCGCCTTGGGCAGGTTGTCCTGCTTGAGACCGAAGGCGATGTTCTGCGCCACCGTCATATGGGGGAACAGGGCGTAGGACTGAAACATCATGTTGATGGGACGCTCATAGGGCGGCATGTCGGTGATGTCGACGCCGTCGAGGAACAGCCGCCCCTCGGTGGGGCGCTCGAACCCCGCCAGCATCCGCAGCAGGGTCGACTTGCCGGAGCCGGACCCGCCCAGCAGGGCGAAAATCTCGCCCTTGTGGATGTTGAGGGACACGTTGTCGACCGCCAGCGTTTCATCGAACTGCTTGCTTACCCTGTCTATCTTGACCAGCACTTCTTTGCGTTGCTGGCTGCCCTCGAGGGCTTTCTTGTAGGCACTGGAGGCTATCGCCATTACCAAACTCCCAAAGGTAATACCGGCCGGGGCCGATCCATAAAACAGTCTGGCGCCCCGGGACGGGCGCCAAGGTTAGGTTCCGGACTTGATCCTGGTCCAACTCCGGGTGATCAGACGCTGCACCGCACGGGGATGTGCCTGCTGCACATAGAGCCGTTCCAGCACCGCCTGGGGTGGATAGACGGATTCGTCTTCGCGCACGCGTTTCTCCATGAACTCTCCCGCCCTGCTGTTGGGGTTGGCATACCCCACGTAATCGCTCACCTTGGCGATGACGTCAGGCTCGAGAATGTAGTTGATGAGGGCGTGCGCCTCTTTCACGTTGGTGGCATCGGCCGGGATCGCCATCATGTCGAACCAGAGGTTGCCCCCCTCCTTCGGAATGCTGTAGGCGATCTTGATCCCCTTGCCCGCCTCCTCGGCCCTCGCCGCCGCTTGCAGGATGTCACCGGAGAAGCCGGCCGCCACGCAGATGTTGCCATTAGCGAGATCACCGATGTACTTGGAGGAGTGGAAGTAGGCCACGTAGGGGCGCACCTTGAGCAGCTGCTCTTCGGCCTGCTTGAGGTCCGCCGGCTCATGGCTGTTGGGGTCGAGCCCCAGATAGTTGAGCGCCGCCGGGATCATCTCGTCCGCCGAATCGAGGAAGGCCACCCCGCAGTGGGAGAGCTTCTTCATGTTTTCCGGCTCGAAGATGGTCGCCCAGGAGTCGATCTTGTCGACCCCCAGCACCGCCTTGACCTTCTCGACGTTGTAACCGATGCCGTTGGTGCCCCACAGATAAGGCACGGCGTATTGATGGCCCGGATCCACCTTGTCGAGCTGCTTGAGCAGCACGGGATCCAGATTGGCCAGATTGGGCAACAGGGCGGGATCCAGCTTCTGGAAGGCCCCCGCCTTGATCTGCTTGGCCAGGAAATTGTTGGAGGGCACGACCAGATCGTAACCGGTACGGCCGGTCAGCAGCTTGCCTTCCAGCGTCTCGTTGGAGTCAAACACGTCATAGACGGTCTTGATCCCGGTCTTTTGCTGGAAGTCGCTGAGGGTGGTCTCGCCGATATAGTCGGACCAGTTGTAAAAATGAACCACAGGGGCTGCCTGGGTCAGATTTGCAAACCCCAGGGTCAGGGCCAGCGTAGCTATCTTGGTCATGTGCACTTACTCAGTCCTCTTTATGTGTGATTTGCCAGTGCGCATCCATACGCGCCGTCCAACCTGTCGGGTGGGTCACCACCCTCCCGGCCGAACTGCGGACCGGGAGGGGCACTCTTCACTTACTTGCCTGACTTGATCTTGGTCCAGCTACGAGTCATCAGACGCTGCACCTTGGCCGGCAGATCCGGGAAGGTGTAGATCTTCTTGAGGGTCTCATCGCTCGGGTAGATGCCCGGATCGTTGCGGATCTTCTCGGACACCAGCGGCACGGAGGCCTTGTTCCCGCTCGGGTAGCTGACGGCGTCGGAGATCTGGGCGATCACCTCGGGCTTCATCAGATAGTTCAGGAATACATGGGCCGCTTCCACGTTCTTGGCATCGGCCGGAATGGCCAGCATGTCGAAGAAGCTGCCTGCCCCCTCTTTCGGGATCACGTAGGTCAGATTGATGCCGTTCTTGGCCTCGATCGCCCGGGACTTGGACTGCTGCAAGTCACCGGAATAGCCGACCGCCACACACAGGTTGCCGTTGGCCAGATCCGAAATGTACTTGGAGGAGTGGAAGTAGGCGGTGTAGGGACGGATGGAGAGGAACAGCTCCTCCGCCTTCTTCAGCTCGTCTGGCTTCTGGCTGTCCGGCTTGAAGCCCAGGTATTGCAGGGCGGCCGGCAGCATTTCAGTCGGCGAGTCGAGGAAGGAGACACCGCACTCCTTCAACTTGGCCATGTTTTCCGGTTTGAACACCAGATCCCAGGAGTCCACCGGCGCCTTGTCACCCAGCACGGCTTTCACCTTCTCCGGGTTGTAGGCATAACCGATGGTGCCCCACAGGTAAGGAATGGAGTACTGGTTACCCGGGTCGCTCGGTTCGAGCGCCTTGAGCAACGAGGTATCCAGGTTTTGCCAGTTGGAGAGCTTGGACTTGTCCAGTTTCTGGAACACGCCCGCCTTGATCTGCTTGGCCAGGAAGGGGTTGGACGGCACCACGATGTCATAGCCCGAGCTGCCTGCCAGCAACTTGGCTTCCAGCACCTCGTTGCTGTCGAACACGTCGTAGACCACCTTGATGCCCGTCTCTTTCTGGAAGTCTTCCAGGGTGTTTGGCGCGATATAGTCGCTCCAGTTGTAGACGTGCAACACCTTCTCTTCGGCCATCGCCGCGCCGCTCATCATGACCAGCGCCACCGAGGCTGCAATCATTCCCGTTTTGAAAGACATCGTCCTTGTCTCCTAAGCAAATTGTATGCGCAAGCCAACCTGCCCGGCGCCCGCCTATCCCCGCAGCTTTGCCGCCGTCAGATCCAGACTGAGCCTGGCCAGATTGACCAATTCATCCACCTGTTCCTCGGTGATCACCAAGGGGGGCGATATGATCATGGTATCGCCGACCGCCCTCATCACCAAGCCATTGTTAAAGCAGAACTCCCGACAGGTCATACCGGCCTGCAGCTCAGCCGGGAAGCGGCTGTTGGTCTGCTTGTCCTGCACTATTTCCAGCGCGGCCACCAGGCCTTTACCACGGGTTTCGCCCACCAGCGGATGGTCCGCCAGCTCCGCCCAGCGACGCTGCAAATAGGGGCCGATACTATCATGAACTCGCTTAACTATGCTTTCGTTTTGCATAAGCGTAATGTTGGCAATGGCCACGGCGCAGGCCACCGGATGACCGGAGTAGGTGAAGCCGTGGTTGAATTCGCCCCCCTCTTCCACCATCACCTTGGCGACCCTGTCCCCCACCATCACGGCCCCCATCGGCAGGTAGCCGGAGGTGATCCCCTTGGCCAGGCACATGAGGTCCGGCTTGATACCGAAGCCTTCACTGGCAAACCAGTGACCGGTGCGGCCAAAGCCGCAGATCACCTCGTCGGCGATGAGCAGGATGCCGTACTTGTCGCAGATGTGCTGGATCTCCGGCCAGTAGCTGTCGGGCGGGATGATGACACCGCCGGCGCCCTGGATCGGCTCGCCGATGAAGGCGGCCACCTTGTCCACCCCCAGCTCCAGAATCTTCTCCTCCAGCTGACGGGCACGAGCCAGGCCGAATTCGTGGGCGCTCATCCCCTGCCCCTCGCCGAAGTGATAGGGCTGATCGATGTGCACTATGCCGGGGATCGGCAGCCCGCCCTGGGCGTGCATCCCCTTCATGCCGCCCAGGCTGGCCCCGGCCACGGTGGAGCCGTGGTAGGCGTTGTGGCGGCTGATGATCACCTGCTTGTCCGGCTGCCCCTTGCTGGCCCAGTAGTGGCGCACCATGCGCAGCACGGTATCGTTGCACTCGGAGCCCGAGCCGGTGAAGAAGACGTGGTTGAGGTGCGGCGGCGTGATCTCGGCCAGCAGGGTCGCCAGCTCGGCAGCGGGCGGGTGGCTGGTCTGGAAGAAGAGGTTGTAGTAGGGCAGTTGCTGCATCTGGCGGGTGGCGGCGTCCACCAGCTCCTGGCGACCGTAACCCAGGTTGACGCACCACAGACCCGCCATGCCGTCCAGAATGCGCTTGCCTTCAGAGTCTTCCAGATAGACCCCCTCGGCACGGGTGATGATGCGGCTGCCTTTCTTGTTCAGCGCCTGAAAATCGGTAAACGGATGCAGATGATGGCTGGCTTCCAGTTGCTGCCACTCACGGGTGGTGTGCTGCATTGCTTGCTCCTCGGTTCCTTCGATGTAAGCGATGTTTGTTCGTCAACGGATGAGGGAGGGGGGCTCCCCCACTCACGCGTGGGAGAGCCTGACCTTGGCCCCGGCATTGTCGATATGAGCGGGAACGCCCTCGGGCGCTCCCGGCAGGCCGATGCGCGTCAGGCGCGCACCCGGGTCACACGTTCAGCAGCAGGAACTCCCGTTCCCAGCGGCTGATCACCCCGAAGTAGGTTTCATACTCCTTGCGCTTCACCGCCACGAAGGCGCGGGTAAAGCGCTCGCCCAGCATCTCCTTGATGGGATCGCACTGCTCCAGGTGGCTCAGTGCCTCCTCCAGCGAGCGGGGCAGGCTGTAGGGCAGCTCGTAGGCGCTCGACTTCATCTCCGGCAGCGGCTCCAGCTTCTCCATCATGCCGAGGTAGCCGCAGGCCAGGGTGGCGGCCAGCGCCAGATAGGGGTTGGCATCAGCGCCGGCGAAGCGGTTCTCCACCCGGCGGGCGCTGGCCTCGGAGAAGGGCACCCGCAGCCCGCAGGTGCGGTTCTCCACCCCCCACTGGACGTTGCGCGGCGCGCTCTCGCCGAAGGTGAGGCGGCGGTAGGAGTTGACGTTGGGGGCCAGCAGCGCGGTCACCGCCGGGGTGTATTTCTGCAGGCCGGCGATGAAGTGCATGAACAGCTCGGAGTTGCCGCCGTTCTCGGCCCCGAACAGGTTGCGACCGTTCTCATCCTCCAGGCTCTGGTGAATGTGCATGGCGGAACCGGGCTCGTCGCTCATCGGCTTGGCCATGAAGGTGGCGTAAATCCCGTGACGGTGGGCCGCCTCGCGCATGGTGCGCTTGAACAGGAACACCTGGTCGGCCAGATCGATGGCATCCCCGTGCAGGAAGTTGATCTCCATCTGGGCGGCACCGGATTCGTGGATCAGGGTGTCCACCTCCAGCTCCTGCGCCTCGCAGTAGTCGTACATGTCCTCGAAGATGGGGTCGAATTCGTTCACCGCGTCGATGCTGAACGACTGGCGGGCCGTCTCCGGGCGACCGTTGCGGCCGGTGGGCGGCACCAGCGGATAGTCGGGGTCTTCGTTGCGCTTGACCAGGTAAAACTCCAGCTCGGGGGCAACCACCGGCTTCCAGCCCTGCTTCTCGTAAAATGACAGGACCCGACGCAGCACGGAGCGCGGCGCTATGTCGATCAGCTTGCCATTGATGTCGAAACAGTCGTGGATCACCTGGGCGGTGGGCTCCAGTGCCCAGGGTACGAAACGAATGGTGTTGGGATCTGGATAGAGCTGCATGTCCCGCTCCAGCGGGTCGATCATGCTGTCGTCATCCGGATACTCGCCGGTCACCGTCTGGGTGAAGATGACCTCGGGCAGGCGCATGCCCCCTTCGCGCAGAAACTTGTTGGCTGGAATGATCTTGCCTCGGGCATTGCCGGTGAAATCCGGAAACAGGCACTCCACTTCCGTGATGCGATTGCTCTCCATCCAGCCCTTGATACTGTCCATGTTAAACCCCGACTCTACGGTTGCCATTGGCAAGGGTGTCTAATATATGGAACACCCTTGTTATCAAATTGTAATCGACACCACCATAAAAGCCCGCCATCAGGGGCAATGTCAAGCGGTGGTGTTTAAAAAACTATAAATAACGGCGCATATAATGACCATGGCGGGAACAAATACTAAACACCCTGTCATGGTAACGACCCACTGCAAAGCCGGTGCCAACGAGGCGTGTTACTCCCGTATGTTCTCAGTCAGACCCTGTCGGAATCGGGCCATTTTTTTGCAAGGGCGCACAATCCTTGTCCTCTTTGCTTTGCATGCCTGCATTTTTTTGGTACAAGGCCCGCCCTGATTTGCACTCTCCTGCATGGATTTGGTGCAAATACAGGACACAGGGCTTGGTCTGCAGGCAGACAGCCCCCATAAACAGGGATAATTGGGTTAGTAAACTGACTGGTAGTAAATCGTATGTGTGATTTCATGACTGAAGACCAACTGGCCTTTTACAAGGGACAGATCGAGCGCCAGATCCTCGAACTCGAAGATCGCCTCAACTCCCAGGCCAGCCAGGCCATCGCCACCGATACCAACGAGATGGCTGATGAAATTGACCGTGCCAGCATCGAGGAAGCCCGCCGTCTGGAGCTGAACCGCATCGAGCATGACAAGCTGCATCTGCGCAAGCTGCGTGGTGCGCTCAAGCGCATCAGCGAAGGGGATTTCGGTTACTGCGAATCCTGCGGTGACGAGATCTCCCTCAAGCGGCTGCAGGCGCGTCCCGAGTCCCGCTTCTGCGTTGAATGCCAGAGCACCAAGGAGTTCAACGATACCCACGTGTATCGTCGCGTCGCCTGACGCCTCCCCACGCCGTCACTGGCGCTCGCCGGCGGGATGACGAGCAGGCCCTGTCTGCCTCGATGCAGGCGGGGTCCCTGCCTCGCCGCTCCCCGCGCCACGGCAGCGCAGCAACAGAGTGACAAGTTCTGTTAGACTCCGGGCAAGCCCCGGAATCTACAGGAGAGCAGAGAGTGAAATGGTTCCTCAAACTGTGCTTGTGTCTGCCGTTGCTGGCACAAGCACAGACCCTCACGGTCAAGGTGCCCAGCCGACCGATCAACGACCTCGACAAAGAGTACCAGCTCAAGCTGCTGGAACTGGCCCTCACCCATGCCGACCAGCCGTTTCGCATCCAGCAGGTCGAACTCAACCTCAACCAGTACAGCCTGCAGCAGCAGCTCAGCAAGGGCAAAACCATTAATGTGTTCTGGATGGGAACCTCCAGCGCCCTCGAATCCTCCCTCATCGCCGTGCCGATCCCGTTGTTTCGCGGTCTGGAAGGGCTGCGGCTCTCTTTCATCCACGCCGATGCCCAGGAAAAATTCAACCAGATCAACTCGCTGGCCGATCTCAAGCAGCTGAAGGCGGCGCAAGGGGTGGGCTGGGCCGACAACAAGATCCTCGAAAACGCAGGCATCCCCACCTATTCGGGGCGCTACAGCAACCTGTTTCGGCTGATCAACGACGGTGACAAGCTGGACTTCTTCCCGCGCAACCTGGTGGAGATCTTCGCCGAGCGCAGCGAGCTGGTGGCGCAATACCCCAACCTGGTCATCGATCAGCATCTGCTGATCCGCTACCCCTTCGCCGAGTTCTTCTTCGTCAGTCCCGAGGCGCCGAAACTGGCCAAGGCGATTCAGACCGGGCTTGAGCGGGCCTATGCCGACGGCAGCTTCATGAAGTTCTTCCGAGAGAACCCCAAGATCCGCGAGGCGCTGGCCAGTGCCAAGCTCGACCAGCGGGTCACCATCGCCCTGCCCAATCCCGACATGACCCCCTTGCTCAAGAGCATTCCGGCCCAATATTGGGAGTATCCCCCGCAGGGATGACGAATCGGCCACCTCAACCGGGGTGGCACACACAGCGCGCCAGGGAGGTGCCATGAAGGGAATCGAGGAGTGGTTTGAGCTGTACGGCCAGAGCCACCAACACCCGGTCAATGTGACCATCCACAAGCTGGCGGTACCGGGTATCTATCTCTGCGCCCTGGCCCTGCTCTGGTGCCTGCCGGCCGGGCCGCTGCCACCGTCGCTCAACTGGGCTGCGCTGGCTGCCATTCCGGTGCTGGCCTTCTACCTGCGGCTGTCGTTTGCGCTGTTCGTGGGGATGGTGGTGCTGACCGCGCTGGGCTTGGTCATTTGCCACAGCTGGCAAGGCCCCTTGCTGTGGCCGGCACTGGCCGGGTTCGTGCTGCTCTGGATAGCCCAGTTCGTCGGTCACAAGATCGAGGGCAAGCGCCCCTCCTTCCTCGCCGACCTGCAATTTCTGCTGATCGGCCCCGCCTGGGTGCTGGCCAGCCTCTATCGTCGTTTGGGCATTCCCTACTGAGGGAAGCCAACAGGAGATACCATGAGATACCGTCACCCCCTTGCTCGCGCCCTGCCGCTGCTGCTGGGCGCATTGATTGCCGGCCCGGCGCTGGCCGACAAGGCCGATCCCGTCGGCGAGGTGAGCACCGCCTTCAAGCTGTTTGGCCCCAACCACAAGATCCTGGTGGAGGCGTTCGACGACCCGCGCATCGACGGCGTCGCCTGCTATCTGGCGCGCCCCAAGACCGGCGGTGTCAAGGGCGGGCTCGGGCTGGCGGAAGACCCCTCCCACGCCTCCCTGTCGTGCCACCAGATCGGCCCTATCACCCTGCCTGCCAAGCTGAAGGCGGGGGAAGAGGTGTTCGACGTCAGCACCTCGCTGGTGTTCAAGGAGCAGAAAGTTGTGCGCTTTTACGATCAAAAGCGCAACGCGCTGGTCTATCTGACTTACAGCACCAAGCTGGTGGATGGTTCTTACAAGAGTGCGGTCAGTGCCGTGCCCATTATGCCGTGGGGCTGAATCCCCACCATTTATCCCGTGATGACGCCCCATATTTGTTGTAATTTAACCACATCATTATCTGCGGAGAGCGCACCATGAGAGTCGCCGTTTTCAGTACCAAGAGCTACGACAAAGAGCACTTCAATCAGGCCAACAGCCAGTACGGTTATGAACTTGAGTTCTTCGACGTGCGGCTGGAGGCCAAGACTGCCCGGCTGGCCCACGGCTTCCCCGTGGTGTGCCTGTTCGTCAACGACGATGCCGACCGCGAGGTGCTGACCGAGCTGGCCGCCAACGGCACCAAGGTGATCGCCCTGCGCTGCGCCGGCTACAACAACGTGGATCTGGCCGCCGCCAAGGAGCTGGGGCTGAAGGTGGTGCGAGTGCCCGCCTACTCCCCGGAAGCGGTCGCCGAGCACGCGGTGGGCCTGATGATGACCCTCAACCGTCGCATCCACAAAGCCTATCAACGCACCCGTGACGCCAACTTCTCGCTGGAGGGGCTGGTCGGCTTCAACATGCACGGCCGCACCGCCGGCATCATAGGCACCGGCAAGATCGGCATCGCCACCCTGCGCATCCTCAAGGGCTTCGGCATGCGCCTGCTGGTGAGCGATCCCTATCCGAACCAGGCGGCCATCGATCTGGGCGCCGAGTACGTGGATCTCGATACCCTGTTCCGCCAGTCCGACGTCATCAGCCTGCACTGCCCGTTGTTCAAGGAGAACTACCACCTGCTGAACAAGGAGGCGTTCGCCAAGATGAAGGACGGGGTGATGATCATCAACACCAGCCGGGGCGGCCTGCTCGACTCCAACGCCGCCATCGAGGCGCTCAAGACCGCCCGTATCGGCGCGCTGGGGCTGGACGTCTACGAGGAGGAGGAGGATCTCTTCTTCGCCGACAAGTCCAACGAGGTGATCACCGATGACGTTTTCCGCCGTCTGTCGGCCTGCCACAACGTGCTGTTCACCGGTCACCAGGCCTTCCTGACCCGCGAGGCGCTGCACGCCATCGCCGACACCACCCTCAGCAACATCCGCGCCATCGACAGTCAGGGCCTCTCTGACAACGAGGTGGAATAAGGGGCCTTCCCTACCCCTCAGCGGTTCATTGCCGTGCGCCGGGTTGTGAGACCCGGCGCCTTCGGGTAGGCTACCAGCCCTTTTTTGCTCAGGAGTCTGGCTGCCCATGTTTATCGGATTTGATTACGGTACCTCCAACTGTGCCGTCGCCGTGATGGAACAAGGCAGCCCCCGGCTGCTGAACCTGAGCGGTGCCCACTACCTTCCCTCCACCCTGCACGCCCCCCACCGGGATGCCATCGCCGGCCTGTTGGCCGAAGGGCTGGCGCCTGCCCAGCAGAGCGAGTACCTCAAGCTGCGCGGCCCCGTGGTAACCCGGGCCCAGGCGGTACGCCGCCAGATGCGCGAAGAGGGACTGATCGACGAGCTCAGCTTCGGCGCTGCGGCGCTGGAGCGCTATCTGGAAGAGCCGGACGACGGCTACTACATCAAGTCGCCCAAATCCTTCCTCGGCGCCTACGGCCTCAAGGCACCACAGATCGCCCTGTTCGAAGACATCGTCTGCGCCATGATGCTGCACGTGCGGCGCGAGGCGGAGCAGCAGCTCGGCGCGCCGATTCGCCGGGCCGTGGTTGGCCGCCCGGTCAACTTCCAGGGGTTGGCGGGGGAAGAGAGCAACCGTCAGGCCATCGCCATCCTGAGCGAGGCGGCGCGCCTCGCCGGATTCGAGCAAGTGGAGTTTCTCTATGAGCCGGTGGCGGCCGGCTTCGAATTCGAGGCCCGCCTCAACGAGGATGCGGTGGTGCTGGTGGTGGACATCGGCGGCGGTACCACCGACTGCTCGGTGCTGCGGATGGGCCCAAGCCATCGTGCCCAGCTTGATCGCAGCGGCGATCTGCTCGGCCACAGCGGTCAGCGCATCGGTGGCAACGACTTCGACATCCGGCTGACGGTGGAGGGCATGATGCCGCTGCTCGGCATGCACGAGACCCTCAAGACCGGCAAGCCGCTGCCCCATCCTCTGTTCTGGGATGCCGCCGCCATCAACGACGTCAGTGCCCAGAGCCGCTTCTACAGCCTGGAGACGGGCCGCCAGCTGCAGGATCTGCAGCTCGACAGCCTACCCGGCAGCAAGCTGGGGCGCCTCGCCAGTCTGCGTGCCCACAAGCTGAGCCACCAGTTGGTGTGGCGCGCCGAGCAGGGCAAGATCGCCCTCTCCCAGGAGGAGTCGGCCCAGCAATCTCTGGCCGAGCTGGAGCGCGGGCTGACGGCCGAGCTCAAGCGCGATCAGCTGGCCAGCGCCTCCACCCCGCTGCTGGAGAAGATCGGTGAGCTGATGGACGAAGCCATCGCCGCCGCCGGCGTCCAGCCGGACCGGGTCTTCATTACCGGCGGCAGCGCCCGCTCGCCCCTCATCCAGGCCTTCATCCGCCAGAAGCTGCCCCAGGTACCGCTGGAAGGGGGCGATGACTTCGGCTCGGTCGCCTCCGGTCTGGCCCGTTACGCCGAGCGGCTGTTCGGCAACTGACGCCCCGGCGAGGGTGCCGGCGACGACGCTGGCACTCTTTGCAAGGCCAGTGTTGCCATTTAACGACACAGGCCCAATCCGCGGGACGACAGAAGCGGTCGGGGGCACTCCCCCTTGCCCTGCCTGGGGGGCCGCACAGAGGGTATGCTTGTCACTCCCACTACCGGAGCCCTTTCATGCCCAGATTCTTGCTACTGCTGCTCGCCCTGCTTCTGCTCAGCGCCTGCAGCAGTACTCCCCGCTTTGCCTCGCAAGACCTGCAGCACCACCACTGGGTGCTCGACAAGCTGGATGGCCAACCCGTCACCGCGGCGCGAGACAATCCGCCCGATTTCGAGATAGGTGAGCACTTCACCGTCAACGGCATCGCCGGTTGCAACCGCTACTTCGGTCAGGGCCACCTCGAGGGGAACAAGTTCTGGGTGACCAGTCTGGGCAGCACCGAGATGGCCTGCCAGGCCCCGCTCGATGCGGTGGAGCAGGCGGTGCTGACCACCCTCACCGAAGGGGCCACCCTGGATGGCACCACCCAGACCCTGATCCTGCAGGGCAAACGGCATCGTTTGGAATACACCCTGCGCGACTGGGTGCTGTAACCCCCCCTTCGCATCACAAAGCCGGATCACAAACAGGAACATGTGCCCCGCCTGTGGCACAATATGAGGCAGTGCTCGCAATGGAGGCTGCCTCAGCCATGTCGATGGACCGTCTGTTTGACAAGATCAAACAACTCCCCACTATCCCGCAACTGCTGCATGAGTTGATGCAGAGCTTCAGCGATGAAAATGCCCGCATCGACCAGATCGCGGCCAAGATCGCCATGGACCAGGTGATCAGCGTCAAGGTGCTGCGAATGGCCAACTCGGCCGCCCTGCGCCGCGGCAACGAAGTCACCTCCATCGAACAGGCGGTGATCCGCCTCGGTTTCAACCGGCTGCGCTCTGTGGTGGTCGCCTCCGGCATCATCGGCAGCTTCAAGGCCCCTCCCAGCTTCGACAAGAACAAGTTCTGGACCGAGACCTTCCAGGTCGCCACCATCGCCAAGACGCTGGCCCAGGAGGCCAAGGTGCTCGACCCCGAGACCGCCTTCACCTGCGCCCTCATCCACAACATCGGCGAGCTGCTGATCCAGAGCACATTGCCGGAAGAGGCGGAGCTCATCAATCTGGCGATCCAGAAAGGGAGCAGCCGGGTCGAGGCCCAGCGCGAGATGCTGGGGTACGACTACGCCCAGCTCGGCGCCGAGCTGGCGCGACGCTGGAACCTGTCGGAGGCCTTCGTCGACGCCATCTCCCAGCAGCTGGATCCCCTCTCCCACGATCCGGTCAGCAAGGAGGCGGTACTGATCCGCCTGGCGGTCTTCATCTCCTTCGCCTGGAACGCCGGGGTGCCGGCCCAGGCCATCATAGCCCGCTTCCCCAAGCCGCTGGCCGACCAGCTGGGACTGGATCCCAAGTCCCTCGCAGGTCAGCTCGAAACACTGCATGAACAGGGTAATGCCCTCGCCGATCTTCTGACTCAATAAGCATCATGACCCATCCGTTTCTGTTTCATCCCCAGGTGGCGCCCTGGTTCAAAGAGAGCGCCGACGCCCTGCAACTCACCCTGTTCAGCGAGCTGGACGCGCCGATCCGCGAGGTGTGGCTGCGCCACGAGCCGGACAACGAGGAGTACCTGATCCCGATGACGGCGATCTCCACCCGCGATCGGCTGCAGGTATGGCAGGGCACCTTGCCGCTTCACAAGGGGCAGGACATCCACCTCTACTGTTTCAAGTGTCTCACCGACGAGGAGCAGTGGTGGCTGCACGGGGCCGGCGTCAGCTCGGCCATGCCGCCGCGGGAACAGCATTTTCGCTTCAACAGCCTGCACCAGCCACCGGCCTGGGTGCAGGATCAAGTGTTCTACCAGATCTTCCCGGACCGCTTCTGCAATGGCGACCCGTCTCTCAGCGTCAAACATCACGAATACGAGTACCGCGGCAAGGCGGTCATCAGCAAGGCGTGGGGCGAGCCGGTCAGCCGCCACGAAGAGGGCCACGGCGCCTGCGAGTTCTACGGCGGCGATCTGGCGGGCATCGATGCCAAGCTGCACTACCTGCAATCTCTCGGGGTGACGGCGCTCTACCTCAACCCCATCTTCGATTCGCCGAGCAACCACAAGTACGACACCCAGGACTACTTCAAGGTGGATGCGCATCTGGGCACCAACGACCAGTTCGCCGAGCTGACACGCAACCTGCACCAGCGCGGCATGAAGATCATTCTGGATGCGGTGGTCAACCACACCTCCACCGAGCACCCCTGGTTCTGCCCACCGCTGGGGGCCCAGCGCAACCCGGACTCGCCGTGGCGCAGCTTCTACACCTTTGACAACGAAGGGGATTACGTCAGCTGGAAGGGCATCCGCAGCCTGCCCAAGCTCGACTTCTCCAGCGAACAGGTGCAGGACGCCGTCTATCGCGCCGATGACGCCATCCTGCGCTATTGGATGCGCGCCCCCTACCAGATCGATGGCTGGCGCTTCGACGTCATCCACATGCTGGGGGAACGCGGCACCGCCGAGGGCAACCGCGGCCACGTGCGCGCCATTCGCGGCGCGGTGAAGCAGGAGAACCCGGACGCCTACGTGCTGGGCGAACACTTCTTCGAGGCGAGCCAGTGGTTGCAGGGGGATCAGGAGGATGGCGCCATGAACTACTACGGCTTCGCCCACCCGATCCGCGCCTTCCTAGCTGGCCAGGACATCGCCTACCACCCCATCAAGATCAGCGCCGAAGAACTGGATCGCTGGCTCAAGCTGGCGCGGGCCCACATCCCGTTCAAGAATCAGCTGGCCCAGTTCAACCTGCTGGACAGCCACGATACCGCCCGCTTCCTCCATCTGCTGGGGGAGGACAAGCAGCGGATGCGGCTCGCGGCCACCCTGCTGCTCACCTATATCGGCGTGCCCTCCATCTACTACGGCGATGAAGTGGGGCTCTCTGGCGGCAACGATCCGGACTGCCGCCGCTGCTTCCCGTGGGAGACCACCGCCTGGGACCATGTGCTGCACGACCACTACCGCCGGCTGATCCAGATCCGCCGGCAGCGTCCGGCCCTGCGCCGCGGCGACATCCAGACCCTCTATGCCGGCCCCCACAGCTATGTGTTCGCCCGCACCCTGCAAAGCGATCAGGTGGTGGTGGCCTGCAACCGTCACCCCAGCGAGCCGCGCACCATCAGCCTGCCCCTGTGGCAGACCGCCAGTCCCGCCAGCCGCTTCACCGACGCCTTCAACGGCGACAAATTCGAAGTAGTGCAGGGCGAGATACAGCTCACCATCCCCGCCAACTCGGCCAGAGTGCTGCTCTCCAGCTAGGCGTCAAAAAAGCGGAACCCCTGTGTTCCGCTTTTTGTTAAAGCCCCCGAGATCGCATAAAGTTGTTTGAACTGGGTTGGATTTCTCTATGAATCATCTAGTTAGTTCACTCAGAGTGGAATAAAACTGGCATCATACAAGGCCGCTTCCGACCCTTTTCGGCTAAACTGGCCCAAGGCACATAAATTGCTTGTCACTTGGCATCACTAGCGAGAATCCGTCATGTTCGACAATAAAACCCTATTGATTACCGGCGGCACTGGCTCGTTTGGCAAGATGCTGGTCAAGACAGTGCTGGAACGCTACAAGCCGAAACGGCTGATCATCTACTCCCGCGACGAGCTGAAACAGTTCGAGATGCAGCAGGTCTTCAACGCCCCCTGCATGCGCTACTTTATCGGCGATGTGCGGGATGCCAACCGGCTCACCATGGCGATGCGTGGGGTCGACTATGTGGTGCATGCGGCGGCGCTCAAGCAGGTGCCAGCCGCCGAATACAACCCCATGGAGTGCATCAAGACCAATATCCACGGGGCCGAGAACGTCATCCAGGCCGCCCTGCTCAATCAGGTCAAGAAGGTGATCGCCCTCTCCACCGACAAGGCAGCCAACCCCATCAACCTGTACGGCGCCACCAAACTGGCCTCCGACAAGCTGTTCGTCGCCGCCAACAACATCGCCGGTCAAGATCCAACCCGTTTCGCGGTGGTGCGCTACGGCAACGTGGTGGGGTCGCGCGGCTCGGTCGTGCCCTTCTTCCAGAAACGGATCAATCAGGGCGCCACCACCCTGCCCATCACTCATGTCGAGATGACCCGTTTCTGGATCACCCTGCAGCAGGGGGTGGACTTCGTGATGAACAACTTCTCGCGCATGAAGGGGGGCGAGATTTTCGTGCCCAAGCTGCCCTCGGTGCGGATCACCGACCTGGCTACCGCCATGGCCCCTCAGCTGGACCAGGAGATCATCGGCATCCGCCCGGGTGAGAAACTGCATGAAGTGATGTGCCCGTGTGACGACTCCTACCACACCTTCGAGTTCGATGACTTCTTCATCATCGGGCCGACCATCAACTTCAACAACCGCAACAACGACTTCTCCGTCACCGCCTCGGGTGAAAAGGGAACCATGGTGGCCCAGGGATTCGAGTACAACTCCCGTGACAACGCTGATTTTCTGACGGTTGAACAGCTGAAAGCATTGAACAGCAAGGTGGTAATGGAATGATCCCGTACGGCAGACAGTCGATCAGCGAAGCGGATATCGAAGCCGTGGTCGAAGTATTGAGGTCAGATTTTCTGACCCAGGGACCCGTGGTGCCCCGCTTCGAGCAGGCAGTGGCGGATTACTGCGGAGCCCGCTTCGGGGTGGCGGTCAACTCAGGTACGGCCGCCCTGCATATCGCCTGTCTGGCTCTGGGTGTCGGCCCGGGTGACTGGGTCTGGACCTCCCCCATCAGCTTTGTCGCCTCGGCCAACTGCGCTCTCTATTGCGGGGCTCAGGTCGACTTCGTCGACATCGAGCCCGATACCGGCAACATGTGCGCCATGGAGCTGGAGCGCAAGCTGGTAGCCGCCAAGGCTCAAGGATGTCTGCCCAAGGTGGTCATCCCGGTACACTTCGCGGGCCTTCCCTGCGACATGCAGGAGATCCATCGCCTGGGACAGGAGTACGGTTTTCGGATCATCGAGGATGCCTGCCACGCCCTCGGCGCCCGCTATCAGGGTGAACCCACCGGCAACGGCCGCTACAGCGACATCACCGTCTTCAGCTTCCACCCGGTGAAGATCATCACCACCGGCGAGGGTGGCATGGCGATGACCAACGACCCTGCGCTCACCAAAACCATGCGCATGCTACGCAGCCACGGCATCACCCGCGAACCGGAAGACTTCATCAACGAACCGGATGGCCCCTGGTACTACGAGCAGCAAATGCTGGGCTTCAACTACCGAATGACCGATATTCATGCGGCATTGGGGTTGAGTCAGATGGCTCGACTCGAGGAATTCTTGGTTAAACGACGGAAAATTGCCGCACGTTATCAGGCTGAATTACCACGTCCCAGTCTGAAAATATTAGCCCGTCGCGACGGACGGATTTCTGCTTGGCATCTGTTTGTGATCAAAGTACCAGCAGAACTCCGCAAGACACTTTTCGTACAGTTGAAAGAAGCAGGAATCGTTGCCAACGTACACTACATGCCAATTTCAGCCCAACCAGCCCATCAGCGAAAAGCGCCCGCAGATACAGACTCAGCCCATCACTTTTATCAAACTATAACGAGTATTCCTCTGTATCCGATGCTATCTGACACTCAACAAAACAAGGTTATAGAGGTTCTCAGGAGGGTTTAATCAAGCACGAGTCAGAACTGCTGGTTTCATTAGGCTAGGCGATATTGCTTAATTGTGAGACTACAGTTGCCTTATGAACCAACCACACAGTACACCACACCAATAAAAATTTACTTATCAATAACTTAATTTGCTATCAGCCCGCCAATCATGACTCCAGCCAAGTTCGGCAATCCGTTGTTCGTACAAAGTTATATCCGAAGGATTATCTACTTCGACCCAACCACCAGAGATCGCAACCGTCGCAATAGGAGCACCTTGAGACAACAATAATCGCAACAGGCTAGTCATATCCAGCTTGTTAATTTGTTCGGTGCTGAGTCCTGCTAACACTGCGGATACTCCCTGCCAACCCTCAGGGGTAAACTTTAACAAGCCCATATATTGCCCTTCGATCTCTTCTCGAGCCTGAGCCTGTTCACCGATAGTGATCAATTGACCCTCCTGCTGTCGGAAGCTTTCTGCGTCCGATAAGGGATCCCCAAACCGGGCCGACCAGAGTGACCACCACTCCCTGTCATAGCTGATGGCTAATGGCGCATCAGATGCCATCAAGGTTCTGATGATCCCAGGACGATAGGCAATATCCCCGTAACAGACAAGTGTTGGCGCCGCCGACAGTACAGCATCCGCACACATTAGGCTACGGACCATGTTAGAACTAGCCCAGTTGGCGTTCATGATTCGGCTGTTACCGTAACCTTGTAGGGCTTCACTGCAATATCCGCAAACAACATGAACACTATCGACACCCGCTGCGGCTAGCGATGCCAACTGCCATTCAATCAACGGTTTACCAGCCAACTTTGCCAACGGTTTGGGTTGGTTTTCGGTCATGGAGCCAAGACGGGAACCTCGCCCGGCCGCTAAAATTATGGCTTGCATATCACCTCACTCAAAAAGCCATCGACATAGTTGCCGATCAAATTCATGGCAGAATCCCTCACGTTCTGGGTGCCACATGACACCAACTAATTTCATGTGCTGATGGGTAAAAGCTTCACAATAACCATCGTCATCGACGACCAGAGTCTGCAAACAGGCAGGTAGCGGTAAGGGTATCCGGTTGGCGTGATAGGAGTTGACCTCATAACACAATGTCTCGCTCATGCCTCCCCATGGCAATGTCCGTTGCTTTGAGACTGAATGCCGAGTTGCCACATGATGGGCACCACCCATAATAACCAGCTCGCCACCAAAGAAGCGTTGAATCAACTGCATCCCTCGGCAGATGCCCAGCACCGGCCACTGGTGGTTTACAGCATGTTCCAGCAGAGCATACTCACTCTCATCCCGTAGAGGATCCGAGCCGAGATCCTCACCGCCAGTTACGATGAGCCCCTCGACCCCCTGAGCCTGGGCGTAAGCCACGCTCTGTGAACCAAGATTGGGTAACAATACCCACTCCCACCCCCAATCTAATTGCAGCAAAAAACGATACCAATCCCGAGCGAGCCCATCACGGGCCTCTTGATAACCCACCGCCTGACATGTCCGTAAAGTGATGCCTATCCGCTTCATGTGTGTCACACCAAATTAATTGTCTTATCCTGACAGTTCAGGACAATACCCCGACAACGCAACAGGCGGCTGAACAACTGCTCACCACAGCCAATAGCCGCCGGGATACCAAATTCAGCACAACGAATGGCCATGTGGGAATTGGCTCCACCATATTGCGTAACCAAACCAGCAATATCCCGTGTAAAGACCCAGTCATAACCAGGATCTGCATTCTCGATGCAGACAATCCGCCCCTGTAATGCCGTGGTGACCGGTGTGTCTTGCTGCAGCAATATTCCCTCGGCTTCCACTCGTTTTTGCGTAATAAAATTAGGCAGGCTGCGATGCATTGGTACAACGAACACATCATCCGCCCCCGAAATCAAATGGCCAAGTTTCAGAGAAATGGCCTGCTGGTACTCATGTCTGGCTTTATCTACCCACTTCAATACGACGCGGTCGATATCATCCAGCAGCGGAGAAACCAGACTATCCAGCAGTTGGAATATATCCAGGTAAGAAAGATCCTCCCGCGATAGACTGAGGTGTCCTGACAAGATCGGACAGTCCCGGATCAAGCAGCCTGAGCAGTTCTCCAATACCTCTTGTTAAACTCCG
>NZ_JAPCJC010000013.1:0-122497 GCF_027707805.1 Aeromonas sp. QDB20
CAGGCAGCCTGTCAAGGTATTCGAAGAGTACCGTCAGGCGGCATAGGCGAGTGTCGCACTTCGAAGTTGAATTCGCGTTGTTTGTTATCTTCATACGGTAATGAATGGGGAAGGGAGGCGGGGGCGATTTTCTTTACCTGCCTATCTCCTTTCGGAGAAATGCAGGTATTGGGGGCCGGTGGCTGCAGATTTTATTTAGAAGAGCGACAGCGATATGTTTGAAAAAATTCTTGTGGTGTGTGTGGGCAATATTTGCCGCTCCCCAACCGGTGAACGATTGCTTCGCGAGCGTTTGCCCGGCCGTCAGGTGAGTTCTGCCGGGGTCAGTGCCTTGGTTGACAAGCCGGCCGACAAGGTCGCGAGCGAGGTGGCACAGCAGAATGGGCTCTCTCTTGATGGGCACTCGGCGCGCCAACTGACCCGTGAACTCTGCCAGGATGCCGATTTGATCCTGGTGATGGAGAAAGGGCATATCTCTGCCGTGACGGCCATTGACCCTGGGGCACGTGGCAAAACCATGCTGTTTGGCCACTGGCAGGGGGAGAGCGAAGTGCCCGATCCCTATCGTCTGAGCCGGGAAGCTTACGAACATGTTTACCAGCTATTGGTGCGTAGCGCCGATGGTTGGGCAAAAAAACTGTAACGACACCCACCATCACTGATTGTGTGCATGTGGTATCTGACAATAAAAATGGATTGTGTTGAATGACGACTTCTTCTGTTTCATCCCGGCAGAGCAGTGCTGCGGTGGAGAATGACGAGATCGATCTGGGACGCCTGTTGGGCTATCTGATCGATGGGCGTTGGTGGATTGTAACGATCACCGCGCTGTTTATGGTGCTTGGTGTTGCGTATGCCCTGCTGGCGACCCCTGTTTTCAAGGCAAACGCCTTGCTGCAGGTGGAGAAAAAAGCCAGTGGTGCTGCACTGCTTGGGGATATGGCCGATGTATTGGGCGGTGAGCAACCCGATGCTGCCGCCGAGATTGAGTTGCTGACTTCTCGTATGGTCCTCGGCCGCACGGTGCAAGAGCTTCATCTCGATACCGTTGTAACCCCTGATTTCTTCCCGCTGATTGGTCGTGGTATGTCACGACTGATGGGACATCCCTATCCCAAGATGGCTGTGAGCCGCTTTGAAGTGGCGCCTGAATTGTTGGGAACACCGCTAACGCTGACTGTCGACGCAGACAAGCACTTTACCCTGGAGGTTGAGGGGCGGGTGCTGGAAGGGCGGGTTGGAGAGCTGCTTGAGAAAGATGGTGTCGCCTTGCTGTTGTCTGATGTGGCTGCCGATGAGGGGCAGGTCTTCACGCTGGTCAAACAACCGGCGCTGGATGTGATCGCCGAGTTGCAGCGTGATCTTCAGGTCAGCGAAAAGGGTAAAAACACCGGGATCATCTCCCTGGCGTTGGAAGGGGAAGACAAGGGCCGTATTCGTGCTGTGCTTGACAACATCAGCCAGAACTATCTGCAACAAAATGTGGTGCGCAAGACCGAAGAGGCCCAGAAGAGCCTGGACTTTTTGCAAACCCATCTGCCTCAGGTCAAAGAGGATCTGAATCGTTCTGAAGAGCAATTGAATCTGTATCGTCAGCAGAATGAGTCGGTCGATCTGTCGCTGGAAGCCAAGGCCGCACTGGATACCATGGTAGGCCTCGAGAAGCAGCTCAATGAGTTGACTTTCCGGGAGGCCGAGTTGCAGCAGCTCTATACTCGCCAGCACCCCGCTTACATCGCTCTGATGGAAAAGCGCCAGACCTTGATGAATACCAAAAATGCGATCAACAAGTCGATCAAGCGTCTGCCAAAAACCCAGCAGGAGATTTTGCGTCTGACCCGTGATGTGCAGGTCGGTCAGGAGATCTTCGTCCAGCTGCTCAACAAGCAGCAGGAGCTCAATATCATGAAGGCGGGTACCATCGGCAATGTGCGGATCATCGATGATGCCGCCGTTGAGACGAAAGCGGTCAAGCCGAAGAAACCGTTGATCGTTGTTCTGGCGACCCTGCTGGGTGGCATGTTGTCAGTGGGGTTGATCCTGGTGCGTGCCGCCTTCCACCGAGGCGTGGAGAGTCCGGAGCAGCTGGAGGAGATGGGGCTTTCTGTTTATGCCACTATTCCCTATTCCAGCGAGCAGGCCACGATCGAGCAGCAACAGAAAAAACGTCGTCATGCTATGCCGCTTAATGAAGCGCTATTGGCCGCACGTAACCCTGCTGACTTGGCTATGGAGTCGCTACGTAGTCTGCGAACCAGCCTCCACTTCGCCATGATGGAAGCCAAAAACAACATAGTGATGATCTCGGGCCCCGGCCCGGGTCTTGGCAAAACCTTCGTATCGACTAACTTCGCTGCCACGTTGGCTCTGGGCGGCAAGAAGGTGCTGGTTATCGATGCCGACTTGCGCAAAGGCTATATGCAGAAGGTGATGGGCCAGGAGATGGGGAGTGGCTTGAGCTCCTATCTGGCGGGTCAGACCGATTTGACGCAGGTAGTGAGTCAGACCGGGTTTGACGGCCTTGATTTTGTCTGCCGTGGCGCTGTACCACCCAATCCTTCAGAACTGCTGATGCATCCGCGTTTCAAAGCGCTGCTGGATTGGGCGAGCGAGCACTACGATTTTGTCATCGTTGACTCCCCTCCCATCCTGGCGGTCACCGATGCCGCCATTGTTGGCCAGCATGTCGGGGCATCTTTGCTGGTTGCCCGCTTCGCCAAGACGGCGGTCAAAGAGGTGGAAGTGGCTATTCGTCGTTTTGAGCAAAATGGTGTCTCGATCAAGGGTATATTGCTCAATGCCGTCGAGAAGAAAGCGAGCAGTTACTATGGAAATTATGGGTATTATCAATACAGTTATGGCGACAAGACGAAAGCCTGACTTTTCTTGGAGCACATCTGGGTCTTAAGAGACACCGCACAGTAATCGTGGTTTAATTGATGTTTCGTTTGGGTAATACTACGGGTGTCTGAGAAAATTGATGTCTCAGTGATAAGGTTTAGATGTATCAACAAAAAGGAAGATAGTATGAAGAAGACTGCATTTGCTCTGGCTGCTTTGCTGGCTGTTTCCGCTAATGTGATGGCTGCAGAGGAAGCTGTAGTTGTAGAGGGTGCTGCCGGTGGTGCTGCCGGTGGTGCTGCCGGTACTGGTGCAGCCGCAGCGGCTGCAGGTGTCACCACTACTGCTGTTGCTGTCGGTGCGGCTGCCGCACTGGTAACCGCTGTAGCTGTATCTGAATCCAATAGCCGCAACAACAACACCAGCACAACCACTTCGACCAAATAAGTCCAATAAGGCTGCTCTAACCGAGCAGCCTTATCTTTTATTCTCTTTTCATGGATGGTTATTCGCGCGTGATATCGTACCGTTCTTTTCTGCCCCCACGAGTACTAGCCTGGGCGGGCATGTTGTTGCTGACTGGTTGTAGTACCTCAACGAATCAGACAATAGAAACCCTGGGTTATGTCTTTCATAAAGAAAATGAGATTGTGCTGACGTCTACGCAACTCAGACAGCTTCCTTATGCAAGCGCCTACATCAAAGTCGGCGATCTGCCACAAGCTTTGGTTGTATTGGCTTATGTCAATGGCGATCGCTTGTCATGGATGAGTGCTGATGGGGTGATGTTCATCACAGAACATGGCCGCTTGGTCAAAACAATTGGCTTGCCGAATGATTTACGTTATCTCGGACATCTGGATCAAGATCCCTTAAGAATTGCACGTCTGGATAAACTGCCATCCATGGTGTGGTACAGTGTGGCCGAGTGGTCACAAAAATATACCAGTGGTTATCCCTTGAGTATGCATTACCGTCACGTTGGTAATGAAGTGTTAGAAGTGATTGATAAACCATATACAACAACTATTATAGAAGAGTCTGTGACTGCGTCTCCCAGTGAGGTGCAATGGAATAATTATTTTTGGATTGATGAGCATTCCGGCCAAGTTCGCAAACTCAAGCAACAATTAGGCCCTTCCCTTCCTGTCATTGAAATGACTTTTCTCAAGCCCTACTCATCATGAAAATTATAAATATATTTCTCATCTCTATTTTAGTAACTAACCCTGCGTGGGCTGATGCGACTATATCCATATGGTGGAAAGGTCAGCCAGTAAAAGACCTTCATTATGCCAAGCAGATAACGCTAAGCAGTGCGCTGAGAGATCCTGCTATCTTGTCATATGACCCTTATTGGCCGGTCGGACAAATATCAACGCCGGCACGTCAGCAAGAGCTCGAGCATCAGCGTCAAGTATTATTGGCTGACTTGACCGTATTATCCAAAATATGGTCTGACATGGGAGAGCCATCGCTGGCATCTTCTACTCTGCAATTGTTGCAGCAATTGCAGCAGCTTGAGTTAACCGGCCGCTTTGATGTGTCTGTAGACCCTGATGTAAATCAAGCGCGTTCTGGTGTTGATGCTCATATATTGAAAGGCCATTATCAGTTGTATCTTGCCCCTCGCCATCCTGAGGTACAGATCGCCGGTTTGGTAAAACAAATCGGTGACGTTCCTCTCCTGCCTGGTGCTGGATTGCGTGAGTATTGGAAAAGAAAAGATATATTGGAAGGGGGAGATCCTGCCGGGGTATATCTTGTATCCCCCAGTGGAAAATATGATT
This sequence comes from Aeromonas sp. QDB20, assembly GCF_027707805.1. NCBI lineage: Bacteria > Pseudomonadati > Pseudomonadota > Gammaproteobacteria > Aeromonadales > Aeromonadaceae > Aeromonas > Aeromonas sp. QDB20. The sequence continues at coordinate 4,632 of NZ_JAPCJC010000013.1, forward strand.
GGTTTCCTGTTGCGATTTGGAATGAACGACATGTTGAAGCGATGCCGGGGGCAACACTTTTCGTGGGATTCTCGCCTGACGTACTTCCCAAGCAGTATCAAAACTTGAATGAACGAATTCTGACATTGTTTGCTAACCGGATGCCAAAATGATGTACCCAAGAGTTTCCTTGATTGCCCTGTTGGTATGTCATGCAGCCAACGCCAATGCGGATATCTTTGAGCCACTGGGCCCCTCACAAAGTGATTTTGGGGGCGTTGGCCTGCTGCAAATGCCTACTGCCAGAATGGCAAAAGAGGGTGAGTTCAGCGCCAACTATTTTGACAATGAACAATATCGTCGTTGGTCTGTTTCTGTACAGCCTTTTGAATGGTTTGAAGCAACCCTGCGTTATACTGATGTAAGAACCAGACTATATAGTTCTTCACCTGGTTTTAGTGGTGATCAAACTTACAAAGATAAAGGCATCGATTTCAAGTTTCGTTTGATGCAAGAATCTACCTGGCTACCCACAGTATCACTCGGATTTCGAGACTTGATGGGGACCGGGTTATTTGACAGTGAGTATGTTGTTGCCAGTAAACGTTACGGCCCTTTCGACTTCACTCTAGGAATGGGGTGGGGCAATATGGGCGAAAGTGGAAATATCACCAACCCATTCTGCCGTTGGAAAGACGACTGGTGTGGGCGTGATGGTTCTTATTCCGGTGGTGGTGGTAAATTTGAAACAGGGAATATGTTTCATGGAAACTCGGCTCTGTTTGGTGGGGTGGAATACCAAACGCCATGGCAGCCACTGAGACTGAAACTTGAATATGATGGTAACGACTATAGTAATGAGTTTTCGGGAAAGGTAACTCAGTCATCTCCGATCAATGTTGGTGTGGTCTATCGTGTATTCGATTATATGGATACTCATCTTAGCTATCAGAGAGGAAATACTCTGATGTGGGGGGTGACATTGCGGACCAACTTCAATGATTTGCGGCAGAACCATTTGGATGAGCCTCGTCCTGTCTATATGGAAAACAGGGTGCCAGCTGAGGATACTGCCGTCGACTGGGCTGCAATGGCGGATCAATTTGACCGAAATGCGGGTTGGCAAGAGTCCACAATCACTCAGCATCAAAACACTGTGTCTCTGTCAGGTCAACAATATAAATACAGAGACCCTCAAGAAACGCTTGAACGTACGGCAGTGATTGCGGCCAATCAATTACCTGCTTCAGTGACGGAGTTGAAAGTAATTGAACGTCAGCGCAATCTTACACTGCAAGAGACAGTAATTGACCTCGACTCCGTGCGAGAGGCCAATATGCCTCCGATTTTGGGGGATGAGACGTCGGTCAAAAGCCATAAGCAAGCACCGGAACCACTGATGGGAGATGTACGTTATCAGTCTGATGCCGAGCGTTTTTCTTATTCATTTGACCCAAGCCTGACCCAGTCTTTTGGTGGACCCGAGTCATTTTACATGTATCAAGTCGGCGTCAATGCCAACAGTGAGCTACGTCTTTCCGATAAGAACTGGCTGCAAGGCACACTGTTTTTCAACGTGACCAATAACTTTGATGAGTTTAACTACAAGACTCCTCCGGCAGATGCGGACAAGTTGCCCCGTGTCAGAACGTGGATCCGAGAGTATGTCGATTCATCCAATATTTTGTTGAATAACCTGCAGCTGACTCATCTGGATCAATTCAGCCAGGATTGGTATGGCCAGGTTTATGGCGGGTACCTTGAGATGATGTATGCCGGTGCTGGCGGTGAGCTATTGTATCGGCCTTTCGGGCAGTCATGGGCATTAGGGGTAGACGGCAACTGGGTGAAACAACGAGACTGGAATAATACCCTCAAGATGGCCGACTACGATGTGGTTACCGGTCATGTGACTGGCTATTGGCAATTGCCTTTCTTGGAAGGTGTCACCGCGAAGGTTGCTGTTGGTCGCTACCTGGCTGGAGATGTCGGCGCGACATTCGATTTTTCGAAGCGATTCGACTCAGGCATTGTCATGGGGGCCTATGCAACTCTGACAGATGTGTCGGCAGATGAATATGGTGAGGGCAGCTTTACCAAAGGTATCTATGTGACCATACCTTTCGATCTGATGCTGATTCGTCCGACTACATCCAAGGGCACCATTGGTTGGGTTCCGCTGACAAGGGATGGAGGCCAGATGCTCAATTGTAGTCAATCGCTCTATGATCTGACGGAGCGTTTGCCGCTGTAACAAAGGCTATTGCCCTCATTCGTAAAGACAACAAGCCGTGATAGTGTTCTGCTATCGCGGCTTTTTTTGCTTTGGTGCATGGAAGAGGTTTCATGGTGCGCTTTCCTGATCTGACCCAGAGAACTTGTTGTGGGTTATTCGTCTTGTACTGGCTGCTGGGCATGCATTTTTTCATGCACAACCCCGGTGGGGCTGGGCTCTATCTGCCGTTCAACGCCTGGGGCTGGATCTTCGCCAGTCTGGTCATCGGGTTGGGGCTGTGCCGAGTGACCTTGCAGCAGCGGCTGGTGTTCTCCTCGTTGCAGGGCTGGCTCTGGCTCGGGGGATTGTTGTTGCTGCTGCCTATGGCCTATCCCGGCTTTGAACTGAAAGACTATGCCATTCCCCGTTTGCTGGGGCTGTTCGCCGGTCTGCTGTTTCTGTTCTGTCTCTATCAGTGGCAGTTGGTGCGGGTATCCCGTGATCGGCTGCTCTATCTGCTGCTGGGGGCGGTGGCCATCGAGGCGCTGCTGGGCCTGGTGCAGTACTACCTGCTGGTGCCGGGCAACTGGATCGGCTATGACACCCATGCCAACCGCCCCTACGGCATCTTTCAGCAACCCAATGTGATGGCCAGTTTCATGGCGACCGGACTTGTGCTGGCCAGCTGGCTGGAGCTGCGTGGCAATCCCCATGTCTGGCTGAGTGGGTTGCGCTACGGGGTGATCCTGGCTGCCAGCCTGCTGTTGGTGGTGCTGCAATCTCGGGTGGGGCAGTTGGGGGGCTTGCTGGCGCTGCTCCTGCTGGTGCCCGATCTGTGTCGTCATCGTCTGCTGGCCAGGGTACTGGCGCTGGTCGCGCTCGGCATTTTGCTGGGGGTTGCCTCCCAATACTGGATTGACGGCCTCAGGCGTGGGCTGGAGGTCTATCAGTCGGGCGGCATGCGCTCCATCTACTGGCCTTATGCCGCCCAGCTGATTGCCCAGTCTCCCTGGGTGGGCTGGGGCTATGGCAGCTTTGAAACCACCTTCCTCCATCACTACATGGCCGACAAGGCGTTGAACCCGGCCATGGTGCAGATCGAATACAACCTCGATCACCCCCACAACGAGTTCCTCTACTGGGCGGTAGAGGGGGGGATAGCCCCCATGCTGGGCATGCTGTTGATGGGCGTTGCCCTGCTGTGGCGGGCGAGCCGGGCCGGCTGGCGCAAGGGCACAGCCCTGCTGGCACTGGTGACCCCGATCCTGCTGCATACCCAGACCGAATACCCGCTCTACCACGCCATCGCGCTCTGGTGGGCCTTGCTGATGCTGGTGTATGTGCTGGACGCGGAAGTGGAGGAGGGGCTGCTTGAGGCGGGATGCGCCAGCTGGCGCGAGCATGTCTACCGCCCCTGGCTGTTATTGCGTTTCGCGGCCATTGCCATCCCCCTGCTGGTGGTGCCCTTCATGTTGACGGCGCTGCACACCGCCTGGGTGGTGACCAAGTACGAGCGCGGCGGCTACAAGGAGCCGACCCTGCTGCTGGATGTCATCAATCCCATGGCCTGGTTGACCCGGGTGGAGTTTGACGTCAATTCGGTGCGGCTGACGGTGGGCCTCCAGAGCAACAACAAGGCGGAGCTGGAGGCCTATCTAGAGTGGGGGCAAGCCTTCGTGCGCCACACGCCGAGGGCCAATATCTACGCCAACATGGTGATCGCGCTGGATGCACTGGGACGCAAGGAGGAGGCGCGGGCCCTGCGCAGCGAAGCGCTGGCACTCTATCCGGCAGATCCCTTGCTGACCGGCACGGCCGCCAAATCCGTGGCCACGGCGCTGGAGCGCAAGCCATCCTCCTGACGGTGGCGGGGCGATTGCGCGATGTTTCATCAACTGCCCCATCGCCTCGCAAAAATGGCGGCCACTGCTGGACGGCAGAGGCGCCATGGCTAAGATAGTGGCCTCAACGTCTTGCTTAGTAGGGAGTATGAAATGGAGTTAGTGCTTGGCCCGTTGGAGGCCCGCGTGATCGGCTGTCTGATCGAAAAAGAGATCTGCACCCCGGATCAATACCCCCTCTCTCTCAATGCGCTGGTCAACGCCTGCAACCAGAAGAGCAACCGCGAGCCGGTGCTCGAGCTGTCCGAGCTCGACATCCGGGCCGTGGTGGATGAGCTGATCCGCAAGCGGCTGGTGGTCAATACCGCCGGTTTCAACGCCCGGGTGCCCCGTTACCAACACCGCTTCTGCAACACCGAGTTTGGCGAGCTGAAGTTCACCGCCCAGGAGCTCGGCATTATCTGCGAGCTGCTGCTGCGCGGCCCGCAGACGCCGGGTGAACTGCGCTCACGCACCAACCGGCTGTGCAGCTTCGATGACGTGACCGAGGTGGATGCGGTGCTGGCGACCCTCATCGAGCGTGGCCCCTATGTGGTCAAGCTGCCGCGCGAGCCGGGCAAGCGAGAGTCCCGTTACGCCCACCTGTTCAGCGGCGAGGTGGATCTGCAGGCGTTGGCCGAGGCGACCCCCGCCGGCAACTATGCCTCGCCCGCGGCGGATCGACTGACGGCGCTGGAGGAAGAAGTCGAGAGCCTCAAGGCGCAGCTGCAGGCGCTGGCCGAGCGTCTGGCCCGGCTGGAAGGCTGACGTCAGAACAAGATCTTTTCCAAGAGGCGCTACGGCGCCTTTTTTTATGTCTGTGTTTCCCCGTCAGGGCTGCGGGGGCGGCAATGACGGGTTGTCTGCGTCCCGTCGTCATGGTCGGCCCGACCAGCAGGCGCCAGCTTTTTTGCGTTATTTCGCGCTTAAGGGTCGAGCCGCAGTCGCTTTCCCGTTAAAATTCCGCTTTTGCACCGGCCCGTGAGTCTCGATGTCTGCGTCCACTCTCTCTTCAGATTGTTATGCCCTGCTTGGCGAGCTGCAGTTGCAGCGCACCGCCAGTACCCGCTATTTGCAAGAACAACTGCCATCTGGACAGGCCCTGCCGGATCGGCTCGGTCAGTTGCAGCAGCAGGGGCTGGTTCGCCAGCGCGGGGAGCAGCAGTGGAGCCTGACGGCGGAGGGGACGCTGGCACTCATCCTGGCGGTACGCCGCGGCGACTGCCCCATGCCGAACTGGGCACGGGTGCCGTCGGTCACCGGTCAGGAGATGGCCCAGGCGCTGGTGCGCGAGCTCTGTCTGGGGGAGGCCGGGCAAGTACCCGCTTACTATCTGGCGGCCGACCTGCTGAGTCTGCTCGATCTGCCCGACGCCCAGCTGCTGCTGGCCGGCTCGAGCCCGCAGTGGCAGCGGTTGCTGATGCAGCACTTCGCCCTGCAGACCCTGCTCGATGCAGAGCCACAACCGCAGTGGCCGCTCACCCCGCTTGCCCAGCACTGTGCGCCCGAGCTGTCCGGTCTGACCGAGGGCTTTGCCGCCGAGTGGCAATGGCTCTGCGGTGAGTCGAGCGGGGAAGCGACCACTCACTGGCCCGCCCTGCAGCAGTTGGCGGAGCAGGAAGACGAGCAGCCGCTGGCCGAGCGCCTGCTGGCTGCGCTGGGGGCCTGGCAGGTGTCAGCGGGCGTGACGGGCGCGGGCCAGTGGCCTGCCACCTTCAGTGCCCTGCTCTGGCTGGGCTGGTTGCAGCAGGCGGATCCCGTGCTGGCCAGCGAGCAGCGCAAGAAGTGGTTGCGCACTTTGGCCAATCAGTTCCCCCTGCTGGCCGATCTGCTGGGACAGTGGGCAGGGGAGCGCCACGGCCAGGCGGTCGGGCTGTTCGACACCCTGCAACTGCCGCTGGAGGAGCTCCATTGGGGTTACCTCTGGCTCGATCTCTGTGCGCTGGCCCGGCACGGCGAGCAGAGTCCCCAGGTGGCCATCCTGCACAAGTGGGATCTCTCCCACGTGCTGGAGGCCGCGCCCCGTCACCGCTTGATGGCCTTCTGCCAGGATCTGCTGCGCCTGCTGCTGGGGCAGGGGGCAGAACGCGCCCCGCTGCAGCAGTTGCGGGCCGCCGGGCCGGATGAGCAGGGGAGTGCGTCTGAAGATGAGGAGAAGGCTCCCGCCTCGGCCAGCTGGCTCAACTGGCTGCAGGGACTGGGCCGCTCCAGCGGCGTGCGCAAACCGCAGGAGCGGCTGGTCTGGCTGCTTCACGCCGAAGGGCCCGAGCTCGAGTGCAAGATCCAGAAACAGAGCACCAAGGGGGAGTGGACCGCCGGTCGCCGGGTCGATCCTGCCCTGCTCTCCACCCAGTACGCCGCCCTGCTCGACGAAGAGGACTGGGCGCTGGTGCGTACCCTGCCGCGCAACATGGGGCGGCTGCCGCGCGAGGTGTGGGCGCCGCTGGCCAACCACTCCCGTTTGTTCAATGCCAGAGGGCAGAAGCTGCAGCTCGCCATCACGGCGCCACTGCTGCAGATCGTGGCCACCGAGCAGGGCATGGGGGCCGTGTTGAGCCCGGCTGCAGCCGCACGAGGGGCACATATACTGCCGCTGGCGCAGGATCTGTGGCAGCTCATCCTCACCCCCCAGGCCCTGCAGGATCGCCTGCCGGCGCTGGAGGCCATTCCAGACCTGCCGGCCGAGGGACTGTCTGAGTTGCAACGCACCCTGGATGCCATCCCGGATCTGCCCTGGCACAGCCAGGTGGCGGGGCTGCACGGCAACGCCGAGCTGACGCCCTGGCCCGGTGTGGCCTCGGTGCAGCTCGACTGGCAGGATGGCCAGCTGGCGGTCAGGCTGGTAACCCGCTTCGAGGAGCTGCCGCCGCTGCCCCTTGGCAAGGGAGAGACCATCGTGCGCCAGGGGATCAAGGATTATCACTATTGGCAGCGGGATCTGGCGGCCGAGCGGGGCGAGGCCCAGCTGCTGCGCAACCAGCTGCCCATCGAGCTGCCGGGCAGCGAATGGCGGCTCGAAGGGGAGCAGGCACTGGCGCTGGTCAACGCCTTGCCGGAGCTGGTGGATGCCGGCGTGGTCATTCACTGGCATCAGGACAGCGCGCGTTTGAAGAGCCTCGATGAGGCGGCGCTGAGCCTGCGTATCGAGCGGCGTCAGGACTGGTTCCAGGTGGAGGGGGCCCTCTCCCTCGATGAGCACCAGATCCTCGATTTGCGCCTGATCCTGCGCCAGCTGACGCCGGGCCAGCGCACCGTCCAGCTCGACGAGAAGACCAGCCTGATGCTGAGCGACAAGCTGGTGGAGCGGCTCACCATGCTGGGGGCCATGCTGGATGACGAGCAGCGCATCAACAACAAGCTGGCCTATCCGCTCACCCGGCTGCTCTCCGTCATCACCACCGAGGGGGATGCCGCCTGGCAGAACCTTCAGCAGGAGTGGCAACAGGAGGTGGCGTGCCCGGACGAGTTGATGGGGCCGCTGCGGGACTATCAGAAGGAGGGGGTGCGCTGGCTGGCGACCCTGGCCCATCACGGTTTCGGTGCCTGTCTGGCCGATGACATGGGGCTGGGCAAGACATTGCAGGCCCTCATCGTGCTGCGCATGCGCCAGCATCTGGGGCCGGCCCTGGTGGTGGTACCCAAGTCAGTGGTCACCAACTGGCAGGAGGAGGTGGCCCGCTTCGCCCCCGAGCTGGAGGTGGTGGTGTTCGACAACCCCGCCGAGCGGGAGGGGATGGTGCGCGAGGCCAGGGCGGGGCAGATCATCCTGCTCAACTACGGCATGCTCGGCAGCCTGGCGGAGGCGCTCAAGTCGCGGCGCTGGTCCAGCATGGTGCTGGATGAGGCACAGCAGATCAAAAACGCCGGTACCCAGCGGGCCAAGCTGCTGTTCCAGCTCGACGGTGATTTTCGGCTCGCCCTCTCCGGCACCCCCATCGAGAACCATCTGGGGGAGCTGTGGAGCCTGTTCACCTTCATCAACCCGGGGCTGCTGGGTAGCCTCGGCGAGTTCAAGCGCCGCTTTGGCAAAGCGGTCAAGGATCCTCAGCACATGGCGCTGCTGCGGGCGGTGATCAGCCCCTTCATCCTGCGCCGGCTCAAGCACCAGGTACTGACCGAGCTGCCGGACAAGACCGAGATCATCCACCACATCAGCCTCTCCCCGGCGGAGCGCCAGCTCTACGAGGCGACCCGGCGCGAAGTGGTGCAGCAGGTGCAAAGTGCCGATGGCCGCGCCCTGATGCACGTGCTGAGCGGCCTGACCCGGCTGCGCCGGCTCTGCTGCTCGCCCCAGCTGGTGATGCCGGAGTGGGCCGAGGCCAGCAGCAAGCTGGACGAGGCGATGGCGCTGCTGGAGGAGGCCATCGACGGCGGTCATCGGGTGCTGGTGTTCAGCCAGTTCGTCGATCTGCTGAGCCTGCTGCGCACCCGCATCGAGCAGCGGCAGTGGGATTATTGCTATCTGGATGGTGGCTGCTCGGCCAAGGCGCGGCAGGATTCCATCCTGCGCTTTCGCCACGAAGCGGTGCCGCTGTTTCTCATCAGCCTCAAGGCGGGGGGCACAGGGCTCAACCTCACCCAGGCCGATACCGTGTTGCACCTCGACCCCTGGTGGAACCCGGCGGTGGAGGATCAGGCGAGCGACCGGGCCCACCGCATGGGGCAGACCCAGCCGGTGACCGTCTATCGCCTGGTGTGCGAGCAGACGGTGGAGGAGAAAATTGTCGCCCTGCACGACGAGAAGCGGGCGCTGGCCGATGGCCTGCTGAGCGGCCAGTCGGAAGTGCGCGGGCTGGATGTGGAGAGCCTGCGGGCCCTGCTGATGAGCTGACGAAGGTCTGACACGGCGCAAGAAACAAGGGGGGGCATCCTGTGATGCTCCCCCTTGTTGTTGGGTGATACGGGTTGTGAGGTGAGTGGGTTGTGCCTGGTGGGCAAGGGCCCCTTAGCCCTGATAGAGGTAGAGGTGGAGCCGCTCTATGACGGGCTCGCCGCCAATCTTGCGATCCCGCCTGGCCTGGCGCAGCTTGGGCGGGTAGTGGCCCAGATGGGTGACGGCCGGCTGGCTGTCCGAGCAGAGCAGCAGTGGCAGGCTTGCCTTGATCTGCTGCTTGCGAGGTTCTCGATCCAGCCAGAGCAGGTTGATCATGGGGTGGGTCTTGACCGGGCGGCGGATCCGAAGCTCTGCATCCGCCGGCAGGCGGCGGATATCGTAGACCTCCTGATCCACCATCTTGCTCCACTCCTCGTTGTCCGACAGCGCCGGGACATAGCGGCGGCTGCGCTCCAGCATCTCCAGCACCTGCTCGCGGCTGAGGCGGTTGATGCTCTGCTTGTCGGCCCAGGTAAAGCCCAGCGAATGCAGGTCACCCTCCAGCAGGGTCAGTTTGCGATAGACCTGCAGGGTGATGACCCCGGGCAGCGCCCTGTGCACCAGCTCGAACTTCTCGTCCCGGCTGCCCGCCTGCTGTACCAGGGCCTTGAAGGTGAGCTTGCACTCATTGATCTCGTCGATCAGCGGTCGCAGTAGCGGGGCGCTGGCGGCGGGCAAGCGCAGCCAGCCCGGCAGGCGATGGGTGGCCTTGGTGGAGCAGCCGGCGCGGGCACTGTGATCCCGATAGGCGGCCAGGGTGGCGGCCAGCGCCTCTTCACCATCGAGGTAGCCCACAGTGATGGTGTCGATGGGCTCGTGCTCCTCTCCCTGCGCGACGGCGGGCAGGGGATAGACGTGGGCTTCCAGCAGCTCCAGCTGCGTCAATTGATCCGCCAGTCTGGCCAGCGCCTCTTCGAGCCGCTCCATCTGTTGGCGCAAGGCGGCGGTGGGGGTGAATGTCTCCATCGGCATATCCTGTGTCGCCCTTGCCGGCCCTTGGGGCGGGAAACGGCAAGGCGGTAAAGGTACTGTATAAATAACCATATCAGCCCTGTGTATGCGTGCCAAGTGGGAGCGAGAGGCGGGCAAGGCGATGGGTCACTGGAAGGTAACTGTGGTGTATCAATGTGTTAATTGAAGATCAATGAAAGATCTCTTCATTAACAATTGAATGTAAACAGCCGGTTGACCCTGCTTTTTGCCAAGGACGGGAGTGCATAGCCAGCAGAGGAAACTGCATAGTTAGAAGGGAGCCATGCAGGAGAATATGCTGCAGCCTTTCATCAGGCCCAGAAAAGGTTTGTTAGTCTTTTATAATCAGTATCTTATGTTTATCTCACCACGGACATCAACCATTAGTTTTACTAATGTCTGCTATCAAAATTCGTCAATTGAGTCGGCCATACCCCCTGACTAAGCTTTGCGCAACAAATTTGCACCCGCGCAGACACCCTACAGAGGAGCCATATCATGGCCAACATGACTTATACCGCCGCCGGTTACCAGCATTCCAGCCAACTGAATCTGGTTGCCCGCGTCAAAATGACCGTACTGACCTGGCTGGAACGTAGCCGCAGCCGTCGCCAGCTCTCCGAGCTGCCCGAATACCTGCTCAAGGACATCGGTCTGAACGAAGCCGATCGTTATCAAGAGACCACCAAGCCGTTCTGGCGCGGTTGATCTGCCGGGCAAGGATGCCTCGTTTTTTTGCTGATCCACGGTCGCAGACCTCCGCCGTCACGGGTTGATGGATTGCCCTGTTCATCAGCTGCTTCACGCTGATCGCCTTACCCCAGTTCTTCCCTCGCGGCTCTGTGCCGACCTCTCTCTGTTTCCCACGCCCCGATCCTGCTCCCGCTCAAACTTGTAACATTACTGTTTGAATTTGTTTAAAAATTGATTTTAAGCCGAAGCGCCTTGCGTATAATCCGCCCATAGCGTTCCTGACAAAAGGGTGAGATGGATGATTCCCCAGCATGACTTTTTGGCCCTGACCCGCCGCCACGAGTGGCAGCTTGAGCCCTTTTCCTATGCGTTGGCCAATGGCGACAGGGTGAGTGTCTGGGATACCGGCGTGCTCTGCCTCGAGCCCGCCTCCGGGGCCGGTGATCAACCGGGTGGGCGCAAGGATATCGTGCTCTCCTGCGGCATCCACGGCAACGAGACGGCCCCCATCGAGATCTGCAACCAGTTGCTGAGCCGCCTGCTCTGCGGCGAGCTCAGGGCCCGTCACCGGGTACTGTTCCTGTTCGGCAACCCGGCGGCCATGAACCTGGGCGTGCGGGAAGTGGAGGAGAACATGAACCGGCTCTTCTCCGGTGCCCACAGCAAGGGGGAGGGGCTGTGCAACCAGGAGCGGATCCGCGCCATGCGCCTCGAGCAGTATGTGAGCCGCTTCTTCGCCGATCCGGCCAGACCCCGCTACCACTACGACTTGCACACCGCCATTCGCGGTTCGCGCCATGAGAAGTTTGCCGTCTACCCCTTCCCCCACGAGCGGCCTCACTGCAAGGAGCAGGTACAGTTTCTCGGTGCCTGCGGCGTGCGCACCATTCTGCTCTCCAGCGGCCCCACCACCACCTTCAGCTATTACAGCTCCCATCACCATGGCGCTCACGCCTTCACGGTGGAGTTGGGCAAGGTGCGCCCGTTCGGCGAGAACGACATGACCCGTTTCATCGAAACCCGGCAGGCGCTGCAGGATCTGGTGACCCGGGATGAGGTGGAGCTGGAGCCCTGGCGAGCGGATGACTTCACCATCTTTGCCATCGATCGGGTGATCAACAAACGCTCGGAGCAGTTTCGTTTCCTGTTTGCCAGCGATGTGGACAATTTCACCGAATTTCCCCAGGGTTTCGTGCTGGCCGAGGATGGCGAACTGCGCTACATGGTAGAGAAACCGCGGGAGGCGGTGGTGTTCCCCAACGCCAACGTGGCTATCGGCCAGCGCACCGTGTTGCTGGTGGTGCCGACCCGGCTGTGGGAGTAACCCGGCGCTACCCCTGATGACAATCTCAGGCTGCCGCCGGCCTTGCCGGCCGTGCAGCTCGGAGCGGGAGCCCCAGGAGCTCCCGCTCCGCCCTGACAGGGAGCCCGACGTGGCTCCCTGTTTCGTTTTCTTTCAGCCGAAAAATCCAGCTTCTTTCTGAAATTAAAGAAGTTTCTACTGGTCTTACCTGGCTAAATCTCATTGCCCTTTGGTTAACAATCTATTTACATTCAAAGGGTCACCTCATGGTGGTGACGTTGACAACGGCAAGGAGCCAGTTATGACCCATGTCGACATCCCTTTCCTTCGTTACCTCGATGAGGAAGGGCGCCCGGTCGCCACACTACCGACCTGGCTGGACAAGGCGATGCTGCACACCTTCTACCGAAACATGGTGATGGTGCGCAGTTATGACAAGAAAGCGATCGCGCTGCAGCGAACCGGCAAGCTCGGCACGTTTCCCTCCCATCTGGGGGCCGAAGCGGTCGGAATAGGCGTCGGGCTCGCCATGCAGCCGCAGGATGTCTACGTGCCCTACTACCGGGACATGCCCACCCTCTATGTGCGGGGCGTGCCCATGGAGAAAAACCTGCAGTACTGGGGCGGGGACGAGCGTGGCAGCGTCTTTTACAAGGCGGATGGCGAACTCTCCGAGGATCTGCCCATCTGCGTGCCCATCGCCACCCAGATCACCCATGCCGCCGGCATCGCCGCGGCCTTCAAACTGCGCAATCAACCCAGGGTCGCCGTGGTGACCATCGGCGATGGTGGCACCTCCAAGGGGGACTTCCTGGAGGGGCTCAACTGTGCCGGCGTATGGCACCTGCCCATGGTGATGATCATCAACAACAACCAGTGGGCCATCTCGGTGCCGCGCAAGCTGCAGTCGAGCGCCCCCACCCTGGCCCAGAAGGGCATAGGGGCCGGTGTGCGCAGCATCCAGGTGGATGGCAACGACGTGGTCGCCGTTTATGAGGCCACCCGCAGCGCCGTCGAACGTGCCCGTAGCGGCAAGGGGCCGACCCTGATCGAAGCGGTCAGCTATCGGCTGGGGGATCACACCACGGCCGACGATGCGACCCGCTATCGGGAAGCGGCCGAGGTGGAAGCCGCCTGGGCCAAGGAGCCGGTCAAGCGGCTGCGTCAGTTCATGTTTGAACAGGGCTGGTGGGACGAGCAGCAGGAGCAGGCACTGCTGGCCGAGGCGGCCCGCGAGGTCGAGCGCGCCGTGGCCGTCTATGAAGGAACCGCGGCGCAGGCCCCGGAAACCCTGCTCGACTATCAGTTTGCCGAGTTGCCGAAGGATTACCGCACGCAGCGCCAGCGCATCATCGCCAAGGGCATGCAGCAGCACAGCGGGGAGGAAGCATGAGTGATATGACGTTGCTCGAGGCCGTCAATCTGGCGTTGCATCACGAGATGGAGCGGGACCCGGATGTGGTGGTGCTCGGCGAGGATGTGGGGGTCAACGGCGGGGTGTTTCGCGCCACCGTGGGCCTGCGCGACAAGTTCGGCTTCAAGCGGGTGATCGACACGCCGCTGGCCGAGGGGCTGATCGCCGGGGTGGCGGTCGGCATGGCCACTCAGGGGCTCAAACCCGTGGCCGAATTCCAGTTTCAGGGGTTCATCTTCCCGGGCATGGAGCAGATCATCTGCCAGGCGGCGCGGATGCGCAATCGCACCCGGGGCCGCATCACCTGCCCCATCGTCTACCGTTCCCCCTACGGCGCCGGCATTCACTCCCCCGAGCACCACAGCGAGAGCGTGGAAGCCCTGTTTGCCCACATTCCCGGGCTGCGGGTGGTGATCCCCTCCAGCCCGAAGCGGGCATATGGCTTGCTGCTGTCGGCTATCCGTGACCCGGATCCCGTGATGTTCTTCGAGCCCGATCGCATCTATCGCTCCATGAAGTCCGACGTGGTGGATGACGGCATCGGCCTGCCGCTGGATGTCTGCTTCACCCTGCGTCCCGGCCGCGACCTCACGGTCGTCGCCTGGGGGGCCTGCATCCAGGAGGTGATGCGGGCAGCGAACCTGCTGGCGGAACAGGACATTCAGTGCGAGGTGCTGGATCTGGCCACCATCAAGCCGCTGGACATGGAGAGCATACTGGCATCGGTGCGCAAGACCGGTCGCCTCTTGGTGGTGCACGAGGCGTGCGGCAGCTTCGGAGTCGGCGCCGAAATCGTGGCACGGGTCACCGAGGAGGCGCTCACCTCCCTCAAGGCACCGCCCAGACGGCTCACCGGGGTGGACGCCGCCGTCCCCTACTACCGCAACGAAGAGTATTACCTCATCACCGAGCAGGACATTGCCGATGCGGCTCATCAGCTGATGGAGAACCAGTGGCTATGAAATTTTTCAAATTACCGGATCTGGGTGAAGGCTTGGCCGAAGCCGAGATCGTCGAATGGAAGGTCAGCGCCGGCGATACAGTGAGTGTCGACCAGGTGTTGTTGTCAGTAGAGACGGCCAAGGCGCTGGTGGATGTTCCTTCGCCGGTAGCGGGGGTCATTGCCAGGCTGTGTGGTGCCGAGGGGGACATTCTGCACATAGGTGCACCGCTGGTGGAGTTCGAAGGCGGCGAGGATGACGGCACCGTGGTCGGCAAGGTCAACGCCCATCAGCAGCATATCGAGGATCACTTCGTGGTGGGCGCCATCGCCCCCGGCGGCGCCCTGGTGCAGGCCATGCCGGCGGTGCGCCTGCTGGCCCAGAAACTGGGGCTCGACATCGAGCGGATCAAGGGCAGCGGCAGTGCCGGCATGGTCACCGAGCAGGACGTGCAGCAGGCGTTCGAGGCCCAGCAGAGCAGCGGCAACGAGTTCCTCAAGGGCTCGCGCCGGGCCATGGCCAAGGCGATGGAGCTCTCGCACCAGACGGTGGTACCGGTCAGCATCACCGACGAGGTGGACTTGCGCCACTGGCGTCCCGATGAAGACGTCACGGTGCGTCTCATCAAGGCTATCGGCGTGGCTTGTCGGGCCGAGCCCTCCATGAATGCCTGGTTTGACGGCGACACCCTGTCAAGACGGCTGTTCAGGGAGGTCAACGTGGCTATTGCGGTGGATTCCAAGCATGGGCTCTACGTGCCGGTAATGGAGAACGTGGCCGAGCGGGAAGGGGCTGATCTGCGCCAGGGGCTGGATCGCATGATCGCCGACGTGAAGGCGCGCGCCGTACCGCGCGAGATGCTGCAGGGGGCGACCATCACCCTCACCAACTTCGGCGCCATCGCGGGCCGCTATGCCAGCCCGATCGTGACGCCGCCCCAGGTGGCCATCATTGGCGCGGGCAAGTTGTTCGAGAAGGTGGTGTTCATTCATGGGGAGGCGCGCCCGGTCAGAGCGCTGCCACTGTCGATGACATTCGACCACAGAGCCTGCACCGGCGGCGAGGCGGCACGCTTCCTCAAAGCCCTGGTTCAAGCACTGGAAGCACCTACGCTGTAACGTTTGTGCCCTGCCGTGGCAGGGCACAAATTGTTTGCGTAATCCCCAAAGCCACGTATAATCTCAACCAGCTTGAAAGGGCGATAGTTATGTCAATGAATATGATGTTTTACATCTTTTCCTGTTGTTCATAAGTTAATCCCGTTTTTTGAGCTTTATCCGCTGAAAAGCATAAGTAATTATTTTGAATACAGGTTTAAAGATATGTCTAACATGATCACCGGTACCGTTAAGTTTTTCAACGAAACCAAAGGTTTTGGCTTCATCCAGCAAGAAAACGGCCCGGACGTTTTCGTTCACTTCAGCGCCATCCAAGGTAACGGCTTCCGTACCCTGGCTGAAGGTCAGCGCGTACAGTTCTCCGTGACCCAAGGTCAAAAAGGCCCGCAGGCTGAGAACGTAACTGCTCTGTAATTCTTACAGAATTTAAGAAAGCCGTGGTGCCTTTGGGTTCCACGGCTTTTTGTTTATGGGCGCTTTTCACCGTCCGTCGGTGGGAGGCGTGACCTTCTACTTCTGCATGTTGTGCCGACTATGCTGCCATCCCTTCTGCTCGCCGCCACTCTGATAGCCTCCACCGATAAACAGGGGCCGAACCTCGTTGAGAAAGGGGCCATGGCCGTGTGCCAGCAGTTTGTGCAGGTGCGGGTGGGTGCTGGCAGGCACCCGGACGAGATCAGGGCGCAGCCGTTGCCGCAACGGGCGGGGGAGTGGATGGTCGATGGCAAGATAAAAGGACCCGAAGGTCCTTTGCTGTTTGCCTGTCTGTTGCGTCAAGGGAAACGCTGGGAGCTGCTCAACTTTTCGCTGTGGGCTCCCAAGGAGGTCAAAGCGGTTTGAGTGCCACCAGAAGGTGCTGCAGGTGTTCCACCATGGTCATGCCAAAGGGCGTCAGATAGCCGCCATCTTCCGCGCTGATGAGTCCCTGCTGGTGCAGGCGAACTGCCGCCTGGCAGAGTTCGTCGGACATGTCGCTGCGCAACTTGATCCCCAGGCTCATGTTGGCCGGATCAAAGCATGCCAGTATTTTCAAATCGTTTACAAACTCGCTGGAAACCTGGTCGATCCCGATCATGAATGCACTCCTTACGCTAAAGATGTATGCAAACTAGCACTCCCGGATCCACTTTAGTGGGCGCTGGCTCAAACTATTGGGCTTTCTCTCTCCCTGGCGTGCTCGAACGCTGCTTTTTTGGCCGTCATCTGGTGAATAAATTGAGAATTGTTTGAGTCCGGCTTTGCAGCGTCAAACATGATAGGATAGGGCTTCCTTTGTCTATCTGGCCGATATTGTCTGTCGGCCCCCGGTTCAAGGCGCATTCCATGGTCAAGATCACACTGGTATCCCTGCTGCACACCCTGGGTTCCCGTTTTTCCGTCTACCCGGCCTCCCTGCTGTTGCCGCTGCTCGAACAACATGAAGGGGATCTCTGGCTACCCGCCTGCAAGGGGGCTGATGTCGCCGCCCTGCGTCAGCATGGCAAGGGCGCAACCGCGCAGAGCCTGGCGCCGCTGACGGCAGCCTGGTGCGACTTCGCGACCGGTGAAGAGGGGGCGACGCCTGAGCTGGACGCGCTGGCCAACTACGACAGCGAGATGATGGACAACCTGCAGATGTACTGGCACAGCCCGGCCAAGATCAACAGCCCGATCACCGACAATCTGTTCGAGCTGCGCCGCGAGGTGGTGGAAGAGGCTCATGGCGGCAAGCTGGCCGATGCCTGGGACAGCGCGCAGCAGGCTCGTCTTGCACAGATCCTGGCGGGGGCGAAGGCCGGTCGGGAGCAGCTCTGTTTCGTCGAAGTGGAGGCGGCATACTGGCTGCGCCAGCGCCTTGGCGAGATGGCGGAGATCGACCTGGTGACTCCTGAGCTCGGGTGAACCGGTTCAAAAATCGGTGACCGATCTCTCATACTGGACAAGGCGCCGGCAAGATGTGAACATGGCGCCCTTTATTGCACAAGAGACTTGACCGATGAGCTATGAACTGAGCGACACCGAGCGCAATGCAGCGCTGCAACTGAACGCGGACTACCGCTTTGATCACTTCATCAGCAAGCTGGTCGAGCACGAAGAGCTGTTCGTTCTGACCGACGAGCACGGCGTCATGATGCTGACCACCGACGATGAAGACTGCATCCCGGTATGGCCGCACCCGGAGTACGCCAAGGCGTGGGCCGAAGGGGAGTGGGCCGACTGCAAGCCGCAGTCCATCACCCTCAAGGTGTGGCTGGAGCGCTGGATTGACGGCATGGAGCAGGATGAGCTGTGCGTGGCCGTCTTCCCGACGCCGGATCAGGAAGGTATCGTGCTGGAGCCGGCCGACGTAGCCGACGCCATCGCCCAGAAGCAGGCCAAGCGCGGCTAAGCGCCTCCTGCCTCAGCAGCAACCCAGGTTGCAAAAAAGACCCCGCCACTGTGCGGGGTCTTTTTGTTGATGGCCTTGGCACACCCTGGCAGAGAAGCGGGTTGCCCTATTTTTGCTGATAGGTGGTGTCAACCAGGGTGACGGGCGGGAAGGGCTGGCCAGCCTTGATGGCGGCCCGGGTCTGCGCCTTGGTCTCTTCATCAATCCAGAGCAGGCCGCCGTAGCTGTAGCCACTGTTGCTGCCGTCCAGCGGCCAGTAGAGCAGTTCGCTCTTGGGCGTCGCCGGCAACTTGGGCAGTTTTATCCAGCGCCAGGCCCCCTCCCGGGTGTAGGGCACCTGATAGGCGGGCACGAAGCTGGCCAGTTCATAGAGTCGCTGCTGGATCTGGCGCGACAGCGCCGCCTTTTTGGCGAAGTCGAACTCCTTGTCGTACTGCTCCACCAGGGCTGTGATGGCGTCGTCATTTATGTTCATGATGTTGTTGGTCTGCGGCTTGTTGGCGTTGACCTTGTGGAAATATTCCCAGTAGGCGGGATAGCGGCTGGTGCTCCAGCCCATCCAGGCGCTCTGGTGTTTCTTCTCCAGCATCGACTTGAAGCCGGCCGAGGCATCCATCAGGTTGAGCTCGAGGTTGAGCCCCGCCTTCTTGGCCTCTTCGCGCAGCAGGGTGAGGCGCTGGGCGTGCTCCGCCGTGGTGTAGGTGATGCTCAGGGTCAGCGGCTGGCCCTTGTCGTTTTGCAGGGTGCCGTCGGGGCCTGGCTTGGTGAAACCGGCCTTGGCGAAGTACTGGCGTGCCAGCTCGGGGTCAAACGGGCGGGCCTTGAGCCCCGTGTTGGTGAACTCCCCCTGGCCTGAGCCGTAACTAGTGAGGCGTTGGTAGTCCCCCCGCAGCAGGGTGGTGAGCATCTTGTCGAGGTTGAGGGCATGCTGGATGCCGAGCCGCACATTGACGTCGCGCAGCAGCGGATCGGCGGTGTTGAGATAGAGCCCCATGGGGGACTGGGGGGTCTGGTTGTAGAACCAAAGTCGCTCGATATAACCCTGCTCGAACTCCGGCGTCCTGGTCTTGTCGTGCCACCAGTTGGGCATGACCAGCGGGAAGGTATCCAGCTCGCCGCGCAGGAAATGTTGCCAGGCGATGTTCTGATCCCTGAGCACCTTGAGCTCGATCCGGTCCGGGTTGAAACGGTGCTGGAAGTAGCGCTCGTCATTGCCCCACCAATCCTTGACCCGTTCGAAGGTGACCGACTTGCCCTTCTTCACCTCGCCAAGCTGGTAGGGGCCGGTCACCGGCAGTACCTTCCAGTTGTACGCCTTGACCCAGTCGGCGGTGATCTTGATGGCGTGGCTGGGGGCCGGGGTGAAGGGGAGGGATTCCAGCAGATCCTGGCGACTCTTGGCACTGCCGCTGGAGATGGCCAGGGTGTGGTCATCAAACTTGGTGACGTCGCTTATCTGGGTGCTGTAGTAGTTGTTGTACCAGGGGTCGTTGATCTCCTTGCTGCGCAGCAGCTTGAGGGTGAACAGCCAGTCATCGGCGGTGACCGGTTGGCCATCAGACCAGCGCGCCTTGGGGTTGATGCGCAGATAGAGGGTCTTGTGGTCGGGCCCAAAGGCCCATTCGTTGGCCAGCATGGGCATGGGATTGCCGGTGACGGGGTGGGTACTCAAGAGCGGCAGGTTGGTCTCCCGCACATAGCCGGCGAAGCCGCCGTTGGAGTCCGGACCGTACACCCGCAGGGTCAGCGGAAAACTGGTCATGAAGCCGCGAAAGGTGCCGCCCCGCTTGGCGGCCGGATCCGCGAACACCGGATCCATGTTGTTGCTCTCCCATTTGAGGTCAGCCGGCAGGGTGGCGCTCCAGCCGTAGTGGCTCAGGCAGAGGGTCAGGGTGATGGCACTGGTGCGCAGAAGGCGCGGGATGATCCGGGGGCCGGCGGTGACTGTCGATGGCATGTCCTTGCTCTCCTGATGGCTGCGTCCTGCAGGCCATGTGTTGATGACGCGAGCCCCGTTGGGGGCTGGCTCATCATGAAAAGTTTCTCCGCCCCGGTCAATGGCGACGGGTAAATAAGCGTCAGGCGGCGGTCTGCGATTTGAACCAGCGCAGCCGCCCGCCCAGCAGATGCACCACGAACCCCAGCAGCACCAGGGCAGAACCCAGCCACTGCAAGGGGGTGGGGTGCTCGTCCAGTAACAGGGCCGCTGCCACCATGCCGACGCAGGGCACCAGCAGGGAGAGGGGGGCCACCTGCGCCACCGGGTAGCGCATCAGCAGCCGCCCCCACAGGCCGTAGCCGAGCCAGGTGGCGACAAAGGAGAGATAGAGCACGCACAGGATCCCCTGCCAGCTGATGTTGAGCAGGCTGCTGGCCATCAGCTCGGGTCCCTCGAATAGCCAGGAGAGGGCGAAGAAGGGGAGGATGGGCACCAGCCCGCCCCAGGCGACCAGGCTTGGCAGAGAGGTCTTGTAACGCAGGCCGATCTGGCGATTGATGACATTGCCAAGGCCCCAGCAGGCGGCGGCGCAGAGGGTCAGCACGAAGCCGAGCAGGGTGAGATTGCCCTCGCCATGGGTGGCGATGAGGTAGAGCCCGGCCCCCGCCAGCGGCAGGGCCACCCAGTGGTGGGGTTGCCAGCGCTCCCCCAGCCAGATCATGGCGAACAGCAGGGTGAACACCACCTGGGATTGCAGCACCAGCGAGGCCATGCCCGCCGGCATGCCGAACTTCATGGCGCAGAACAGAAAGGAGAACTGGCCGAGGCTGATGGCACCGCCGTAGGCCAGCAGCCAGCGCCAGGGCATGGCGGGTCTGGGGACCAGCAGGATGGCGGGAAAGACCACTCCGACGAAGCGCAGTGCCCCCAGCAGCAGCGGCGGGATCCCCTCCAGCCCCCACTTGATGGCGACGAAGTTGAGCCCCCAGCAGAGGATGACCAGAGCGGCCAGAAACTTGTCCTTGGTGTGCATGTCACGTCCTTGAAAGAGTGGCCCTTGCCAGGCGGTGCCCAAAAGAGGACGAGCATACCCTCGTCTGGGTGGGCGCCGTCAAGCGGCCAGGCGGGGGAGCAATCCCGCAACAGGCGGCAAGGTACTACTCAGGCGGCGACGCAGTGCACTGTGATGCCGCGCGCAGTCAGGGTGGATCGCATGGTGACGGGCAGGGCGTCGTCGGTGACCAGCACGCCGATCTGCCCTGGCGTGCCGAGCGGACTTGGGTGGATGGCGCCGAACTTGCTGCTGTCGGTGATGACCACATTGGTCACCCCCTTGGCCAGCACGCTGTTGACCACGTCGGCCCGCATCATGTCGCGGCCGGTGAAGCCCACCTCGGGATGAAAGCCGTCCACCCCGATGAAGGCCTTGGAGAAGTGCACCTGCTCGATGCACAGCCGGGTCAGCGGCCCCACCACGCTCTCGCTCTGATGCTGGAACAGGCCGCCGAGCAGCACCACCTGGGCCTGGGTGTCGCGCAGCAGGTGGGCGATGTAGCTGCTGATGGTGATGATGGTGACCCGCTTGTGCAGGGCCAGATGACGGGCCAGCAGGGCGTTGGCACTGCCTCCCTCGATAAAGACCGTCTCGCCATCCTCCACCAGCTGGGCGGCGCGCTCGGCGAGGCGCTCCTTGAGCAGGTAGTTGATGTTCATCCGGGCGTCGGGGTCGTCGCTCTCCAGCGCCATGGCCGAGCCGTGCACCCGTTTGAGCAGTCCTTGCTTCTCCAGCGCGGTCAGGTCGTTGCGCACCGTCACCTCCGAGACCCCGGTACGTTGGGAGAGCTCGCTCACGCTCATCTTGCGGGCCTGATGGACCAGGGTGAGGATCAGTTGGTGGCGTGGGTTCATGGGACCTCGCTGGCTGGCAGTGGATAGCGGCAAGCCACCGCACGGGTGGCTTGCCGGTCATAATGGGGCACAGTTGCCCCTGGTGGAGCCTGTCAGAGACAGTGCTCGGTGCGGGCGATGATATCATCTTGCGCATCGGGGGATAAGGCGGTGAAGAAGGCCGAATAACCCGCCACCCGCACCACCAGATCCCGATACTGGTCGGGATGGGCCTTGGCCGCCAGCAGCGTCTCGCGCGAGACGATGTTGTACTGCACGTGCCACCCCTTGTGCACCTCGAAGAAGGTGCGCAGCAGGCTCATCAGCTTGGCCTTGTCCCGCTCGCTCTCTAGGCTGGCCGGGCTCAGCTTCTGGTTGAGCAGCACGCCGCCGAGGATGGCCGGGGTGGGCAGCTTGCCGAGGGAGTTGAACACCGCCGTGGGGCCGAGGCGATCCGAGCCCGACGCTGGGCTGGCCCCTTCCGCCAGCGGGGTGTGGGCGTGGCGGCCATCCGGGGTGGCCATGGTGGCCGCACCGAACGGCACGTTGGCCGAGATGGAGGAGGTGCCCGCATAGTAGGTGCCGCCGATGGGGCCACGACCGAAGCGGGTGTTGTGCAGCCCCTTGAGCTCGTCGATGTAGCTCTGGTAGGCCTGCACCAGCAGCAGGTCGACCTCGTCCAGATCGTTGCCATATTTGGGGGCTGCATTGGTGAGGCGCTGGCGCAGCTGCTCGCCCTGCAATCCGGCAAAATCCTGCTCGAGCGCCTCGGCCAACTCACGCTGATCCACCACCCCCTGCTCGAACACCAGTTTCTTCAACGCTGCCAGGCTGTTGCCCAGGTTGGCGATCCCTACCTGCAGGCCGGAGACCCAGTCATAGACGGCGCCCCCCTGCTTGATGGTTTTGCCGCGCTCGATGCAGTCATCCACTAGGGCGCTGCAGAGGATGTCGTGGGCCTGAGCTTCCAGCACACTGTCGACCACGCAGTCGATCTCGATGGACTTGCGGGTGAAGTAGCGCACCTGCTCGTCCCAGCGGGCCATCACCTCTTCGAAGTGGCTGAAGGTGCCGTCCCGCAGTGACTGGGGCTGGGGCAGGAAGACCTTGCCGGTGGTGGCATCGTGGCCGCCATCGAGCGCCGCCAGCAGGATACGGGCGAAGTTGATGAAGCTCATGCCGGTGCAGCGATAGCCCCACTTGCCGGGCACTGCGGTCTCGATGCAGCCGATGGCGGCGTAGTGGTGGGCATCCTCCTCGCTCACCCCGAGCTTGATGAACTCGGGGATCACCACCTCGTCGTTGTTGAAGGCGGGCATGCCGAAGCCGCAGCGGATCACCTGGATGCAGGCGTCGAGGAAATCCTCGCTCATGCCGGCGTGGTAGCGCACCGAGAGGTTGGGCTGGGTCGAGCGCAGTTGGCCGCAGGACTCCAGAATCGCGTAGGAGAGGCCGTTGACTGCGTCGTGGGCCTTGCCATTGCGCCAATTTTGGCCGCCGATGGTGACGTTTTGATAGAGCGGGCTGCCGGCGGAGGCCTTGGAGTGGGTGCCGGAGCGGATCTTGTTCACCTCCAGCAGCTTGAGCCAGCACCCTTGCAGCAGCTCGATGGCGCGGGTGCGCGGCAGGGATTCCGACAATTCCACCTCGCGGCGATACCAGGGGTAGAGGTACTGGTCCATCCGGCCAAACGACACCGAGTGGCCGTTGGACTCGATCTGCAGGATGAGCTGGATGAAGTAGCAGAGCTGCAGCGCCTGCCAGAAGGTCTCGGGTGGCCGGTGGGCGATGTGGGCGCAGTTGAGGGCGATGGTCTCAAGTTCACTTCGGCGCTCGGGGCGCGGCTCCTGCTGCGCCAGTTCACGGGCCAGTGCGGCGTGGCGCTCGATATGCTGGCTGACGGCATCGAAAGTGATGGCGACGGCCTGCAGGAACTGCTCGCACTGCAGATCGGCCCAGTCCGCCAGATCGAGCCGACCACGCCGCTCGGCCACCCTGGCCTTGAGGCCGTCGAGACCGAGGGCAAGCAGCTGCTCGTAGTTGACCGCGAGGTGGGCATCCCCCGAGGTCATGTTGCCCTCGGCCTTGATGATGCCGCTCTCCAGCAGCCCCTTCTGTTCGTCGGTAAAGAGGCCGTAGCAGCGATCCTGCACCGTCTGGCCGCGCCAGAAGGGGGTGAGGGCGTGGATGGCCAACTTGTCCGCCTCGCTCACCGCAAAGCCGGCGCCGGGGCGATCCGCCAGCTCGTCGATCTCCTTCTCGATCCAGCCCACCGTGTATTCGGGAAAGAGCGGCGCTGCCCGCACCTGACTCGCCTGGTTGCCGACGATGAGCTCGTCGTGCTTGATCCAGATGGTGCGCTCCTTAAGGTGATGGGCCAGCGCGAGAGCACGGCGCACCGGCAGTGGTCTTGCCAGGTGGGCCTGATAGGCCTCTGTATAGTGGCGGGCCCGCTCGGTGCAGATCGGCGGCTGGACGATGTGGATCAGGCTCTCCTTGTGGGCGCGGATCCGCGGGGGCAGGGTGGTGAGGTCGAGCTGGGTCATGGTCTTATCCTCTGGTCATTGGGCAGCGAATGGCTGATGTCATGGGGTCTGTCTAGCCCCGGGTGAGCGGGGTCAGCCCCTGCGCACGGGCACACTCATGGGCAAAGGCGAGCAGTGCCGGGTCATCGAGTGGCTGGAGGGGGGCCTGATAGGGTTGGTCGAGCAGGGCGTACTTGCCCGCGCCCAGGGTGTGGTAGGGGAGAAAGTGGATCTCCTGTACGGTGCCGAGGCTGGCGGCGGCCTGGGTGATGGCCTCGATGGAGGCGCGGTCGGCATTGAAGCCGGGGATGAGCGGCACCCGGATCTGCATGGCCACGCCGCGCTCGGCCAGCCGCTTGAGGTTGGCCAGGGGCAGGGCGACCTTGCCGCGGGTCCAGTCGAAGAAGCGCTCCTCATCCACATGTTTGAGATCCGCCAGCAGCAGGTCGAGGTGGGGGAGGCTGGGTTCAATCTGGTGCCAGGGCACGTGCAGGCAACTTTCCATCGCGGTATGCAGCCCCTCGACCTTGCAGCGGGCCAGCAGGTTGGCGGCAAATGCGGGCTGCATGAAGGGCTCGCCGCCGGAGAGGGTGACCCCGCCGCCACTGCGCTCGAAGAAGGGGCGATCTCGCAGGATGGTGGCCATCAGGGTGTCCAGGCTCTCCTCCCGGCCGCACACCTGCAGCGCTTCGCTGGGGCAGAGGCCGCGCAGCCGTTCCACATCCTGATTGCCGAGGGATGAGCGGGTGAGCTGGACACCCTGGCTGTCACGCAAGATTGCCGGGCAGGCGTCGCTGCAGAGCCGGCATCCCTCGATGCATTGGCGCCGGTCGAGTAGTATGTCCGGCTTGGGAGAGCGGCTTTCCGGGTTTTGACACCAGCGACAGGCCAGCGAGCACCCCTTGAGAAACACCAGGGTGCGAATGCCGGGGCCATCGTGGGTTGAATAGCGTTGCAGGTCGAAAATCATACCGCCTCCTTTTGTTTTTGCATTCTATTTTCTTTCGTTCGAAAGTTGATTTGGTTTTGATCAAACAATGCGCGGATGTTATGTCGCTAGAATGGCGACAGATTGCACATCCCCTTAAGGAGTCAGAGATGGAGCTTTATCTCGATACTGCCGATGTGGCTGCGGTGCGCCGCTGGTCACGGATCCTGCCGCTGGCCGGCGTCACCACCAACCCGTCCATTACCGCTGCCGGTGGCATGCCGCTGGCCGAGCTGCTGCCAGCCCTGCGGGAGGCGCTGGGGCCCAAGGCGCGGCTGTTTGCCCAGGTGATGGCCAAAACCGAGACCGAGATGGTGCGCGAGGCATTTGCCCTGCGTGAGCTGGACCGGGACCTGGTGATCAAGATCCCGGTATGTGAAGAGGGGCTGGCGGCCATCAAGACCCTGACGGCCAACGGGGTGCCGACCCTGGGCACGGCGGTCTATACCCCGCTGCAGGGCTGGCTGGCGGCGGTGGCGGGGGCCGAATACGTGGCGCCCTACGTCAACCGGCTGGATGCCCAGGGGGGCGATGGCATCGCCACCGTGCAGGAGCTGCAACAGCTGCTGGCGCTGCACGCGCCGAACAGCAAGGTGCTGGCAGCCTCCTTCCGCACCCCGCGCCAGGCCCTCGACTGCCTGCTGGCGGGTTGCCAGTCCATCACATTGCCGCTCGACGTGGCCGAACAGCTGCTGCGGGTGCCGGCGGTGGACGCGGCGCTGGCGAAGTTTGATCAGGATTGGCAGCGGGCGTTTGCCTGAGCCTGTTTGAAGGCAGGATGATGAAGGGGCGGCAGGCGGGCTAAGCTAGAAGAGAGGGCCCGCTGTGACGGGCCGGTATCGATGGCTGACCGGAGGTGCCCCATGAGCGACCATACCCTGCTGCCCCACGGTGAAGATCTGCGCCGCGCCGTGCGCTGGCTCAGCGAGCACCATCAACACGACATCCGGGCCATCGAAGAGGCCTGCATCCGCTTCGATCTGTCGCCGCTGGATGAGGAGTTCCTCATCCAGCACTGCGTCGAGCGGTCGCGGGAAGGGGACGCCAACTAGACGAAGTTGGCGAGGTTGATGCCGAACTCCTTGGGATCGACCGTACTCTCGATGGTCTCCTGCACCCCGTTCTTGGCAAGATCCAGCCACTGCACCTCGAGGTAGTGGCGCTGGGTTCCGTGATAGATCACCTTCACCACCGGTTTGAGCGGCTCATGAGGATTGCGCTGCATGACGATGGCCAGCCGCTGGTTGGAGAGCTGCACCAGCGTCCCTACCGGATAGACCCCCATGCACTTGATGAACTTGGTGACCAGTTCGGCATCGAAGTGGTGGTTGATCCCCTTGAGCAGAATGCGAAAGGCCTGGGTCGGCTGCATCCCCTGCTTGTAAACCCGATCCGCAGTGACCGCGTCATAGACATCGACGATGCCGCTCATGCGGGTATAGAGCGAGAGCTGCTCGCCCTTGAGCCGCTGCGGGTAACCGGTGCCGTCGAGCCGCTCGTGATGGTTGGCGGCCACCTCCAGCATGGTGGCGGTGATACCGGGGGTGTTGCTCAGGATCTCGTAGCTGTGCACCACGTGCTGGCGCATGACCACAAACTCCTCGTCGGTGAGCTTGCCCGGTTTGTTGAGCACCTCGTCCGGGGTCATGATCTTGCCCACGTCGTGCAGCAGGCCGCCCAGGGTCAGCTCCTTGAGCACGCTGCGATCCAGGTCCAGATAGCGGCCGAAGTTCGCCAGCAGGATGGCGACGTTCATGGAGTGTTCCATCAGGTAGGCATCCTTGGCGCGAATGCGGGCCAGACAGAGCATGGCGTCGCCGTGGGTGAACATGGTGTCCACCATCTCCTCGGCCACTGCCGCCAGCGGCGTGATGTCGATGGGCTCCCCCGCCTTGAGGTGGCGGATGAACTTGCCCTGCAACTCGCGAGCCTCCTGATAAAGCCGGCGGATCTTCAGCTCGCGCCCCTCGCCGTTGCCACTGCCGGAGGGACGTTGTGAGCTGGTCGCAGAGACGGCGGGTTGGGGGGAGATGACCTGCTCGATGCCGGGCAGCTTGCTGCGGGCGAGATCGACCCGCACCGTGAGTACGCCGCGCCTGACCAGATCGTTGATCTGCTGACGGGTGGTCACCAGCCCCATCTGGGCAATCTCCATGCCGCCGGTCTGGCTGGTAATGGCGATCACGTACATGCCGGGTTGCAGCTGGTTGACGGGGATAACGGGATGAGGAGTGTGCGACTTCATACGGCTTCCTGACATTATTATTATGCGTGACGTTAGGCCCTCTGTTGGCAGTCTAACACCGGCGCCCGGGTTCGTCATGGCGACATGCTGGCCGGCCTTGGCGCTTAGTGCTGGAGTTGTCGGCCCCGGCCGATATAATGACGCCCCTTTCTTGATGGACTCTGAGGTTGTGCATGCGGCTCGATAAATTTCTTTGCGATTGTTCCGACTTGACCCGCTCGCTGGCGGGCAAACTGATCCGGCAGGGAGAGGTGATGGTGGACGGCATCGTGGTCAAGCAGCCCGCCTTCCACATCAACGAGCAGAGCCAGATCGAGTTCGACGGCGTCACCCTGACTCTGGATCAGCGCAACCGCTACTTCATGCTGCACAAGCCGGAAGGGTATGTCTGCTCCAACGAGGATCCGGATCACCCCACCGTCTTCTTCCTGATGGACGAGCCGGCTATGGGCAAGCTGCACGTGGTGGGGCGGCTCGATCTCGATACCACAGGTCTGGTACTGGTGACCGATGACGGACAGTGGTCCCATCGCATCACCTCTCCCCGTCACGAGTGCGCCAAGACCTATCACGTCTGGCTGGCCGATCCGGTGAGCCCGGATGCCATTGCGCTGTTTGCCGAAGGGGTGCTGCTGCGCAGCGAAACCGAGAAGACCCGGCCGGCCCAGCTGGAGATCCTGGGGGAGTGCGAGGCGCGCCTCACCATCCACGAGGGCAAGTACCATCAGGTGAAGCGGATGTTTGCCGCCATCGGCAACAAGGTGGTGGGGCTGCACCGGGAGCGGGTGGGCGATCTGGTGCTGGACGACGATCTGGCGCCGGGCGAATATCGCGAGCTGACCGTCGACGAAATCGCCCGCTTCTGATCGCCAGGAGTCAGTGGCCGCTGGCTCCCAGCACCAGCACTGTCCCCAGGGTGGCCAGCAGGGTGCCGGCCCAGGCGGCGGCGGACGGCCGCTCACCCGAGTGCCACCACAGCAGTGGCAGCAAGATGACGGGGGTGGTGGAGGAGAGGATGGCCACCATGCCCACATCCCCCTGTTTCAGGGCCACCAGGATCAGCGTCATGCCGAGCGCCATGGCGAGGAATCCGTTGAGGGCTATCATGCCGAAGATGCGACGGTTGATGGGATGCAGCGGCTTGCTCAGTGGCAGCCCGGTCATGCGCAGGGCGCAGTGAGCCAGCAGAGCGCTGCCCATCCTGACGCCGGAGGCGCTCACCGCATCGACGTCGCCGCCCATCATCACCGGTTTGGCGATGATGGCGCCCAGGCTCTGGCAGAGGGCGGCGGTCAGCCCCAGCGCGACCCCGGCTGCCAGGCTGCCCCGTATTTTTTCCCATTCGCTGCCGCTGCTGCGTCGACCAAACAGAATGGCCAGCATGACGCCGACAAACACCAGCATGGCGCCAGCCAGCCGGGAACCGGTCAACTGCTCGTTGAACAGCCAGAGCCCGAGCAGCGCGGAGAACAGCGCATGGCAAGAAAACAGCAGACCGCTGCGACGGGGGCCCAGCCGGTTCATGCAGGCGTAGAGGGCGGTATCGCCGATGAAGATGCCGATGAGGCCGGAGATGGCCAGCAGGGGGAGGGCGCTGCCCGAGAGGGTATGCCAGCCGCCGGTCAAGAGACTCATGCTGCCGAGCATCAGGCTGACCAGGCACATCCGCCAGCGGCTGTAGGCAAATGGCCCCAGATGACGAGCCGGTTTGACGGAAATCAGGGCCGCCACTGCCCATAAACTGGCCGCTGCCAGCGCCAGCCACTCATACCCCATAAAAACTCCTGAAAAAAATAGCCCGAGAGACTCCATCTCTTGGGCAAGCCCGATACAATACGAGGCGTCTTCGGGGATAACAAGCGCGGCATCATGCATTCGTATCCAGGCGCGCCGCCGGCCTTCCCCCTTTCCTGAAATAAGTGCATTGAACGAGGTTTATGTCATGGTTTACCGCTTAGTACGCCGGCCGGCACCACGCTGGCTCTCCCCCTTGCTGCTGGGGCTGCTGCTGACCCCGCCGCTGCAGGCGACCACGGTATCCCAGGATCCCGCGTTGTCGGATCGCCAGACACTGGTCAAGGGCAATGGCGCCGAGCCCGAATCCCTCGACCCGGCCCAGATCCGCTCCGGCTTCCCCGGTGAAGTGGTGCTGGTGGACCTGTTTGAAGGGCTGGTGAGCGAGGATGGTCAGGGCCGGATCGTGCCGGCCCAGGCCCAGCGCTGGGAGACCAGTGCAGACGGGCTGGTCTGGCGTTTCTTCCTGCGCCCGCAGCTCAAGTGGTCCAACGGTGAGCCGCTCACCGCCGCCGATTTCGTCTATGCCTGGCGCCGTCTGCTGGACCCCGCCCAGGCTTCCCCCTCTGCCGGCCTGCTGCTGGCAACCGGCATCAACAATGCCCAGTCCATCTACGCCGGCGCGCTCGATCTCAACACCCTGGGGGTGGAAGCCGAGAGCGAGCAGATCCTGAAAGTGACGCTGGAGCGGCCGGTTCCCTACTTCCTGCAACTGATAAGCCAACGCCCCTTCGTACCGGTCAACGAGAAAGCCATCAGCCAGTTCGGCAAGCAGTGGACCCAGCCCGGCAAGCTGGTCAGCAACGGTGCCTACAAGCTGGTGAACTGGGTACCGAACGAGCGCATCGAGGCGGAGCGCAACGTGCAGTACTGGGATGATGCGCACACCCGGATCCAGCGGGTGACCTATCTGCCGCTCGCCTCCCAGCATGCCGAACGGCTGCGCTACGAGGCGGGAGAGATCCAGCTCACCAACAAGGTGGCGCTGGAGTATTACCAGAAAACCAGAGAGGCAACCCCCGAGCGGATCTGGGGTCTGCCGCTGCTGGGCACCTACCTCTACACCTTCAACCTGCGCCGCCCTGAACTGCAGGACGTGCGGGTGCGCCAGGCACTGGCCATGACCATCGATCGTCATCTGTTGACCGAGAAGGTCAGCGGGCAGGGCGAGCAACCCGCCTGGTCGCTGCTGCCCGGCATGCCGGGCTATGAGGCGCTGAGTTCCCCCCTGGCCCTGCAGGATCAGCAGACCCGGCTGGCCAGGGCGGCGGCGCTGCTGGCCCAGGCGGGCTATGACAGTCAGCATCCTCTCAAGCTGACGCTCACCTACAACACCTCTGAGAATCACAAGAAGCTGGCGCTGGCCGTCGCATCTATGTGGAAGCCGCTGGGGGTCGAAGTGACGCTCAACAACATGGAATGGAACGCCTATCAGGTGGCCAAAGACAGCGGCGATTTCATGCTGGCCCGCTCCTTCCTGTTCGGAGATTACGTGGAGCCCTCTGCCATGCTCAACAGCTTCCGCTGCCAGGATCCCCAGAACGAGAGCGGTTACTGCAACCCGGCCTTCGACGGCCTGCTGCAACAGGCGGCCGATACCCTGGATGGCAATGCCAGAAGCGGGATCTACCACCAGGCCGAGCAGTTGCTGATGGACGAGATGCCGGCCATCCCCGTCTATCACTACAACCAGATGCGACTGGTGGATCCCACCCTGCGCGGCCTGCCGGTGCAGAACCTGAAGGGGGCGATCGCCACCAAGGATCTCTACTTCAGCCAGCAGTAAGGAGCTTGCCATGAAGATTGCCATTCTTTCCGACCTGCACGGCAGCCTGAGCGCGCTGGAGCAGGTGCTCGACCAGCTCGCCCCCTGGCAGCCGGATCACTATCTGCTGCTCGGCGATCTGCTCAATCACGGCCCGCGCAACCCGGTGCCGCCTGGCTATGCTCCCGCGGCCGTGGCCGAGCGGCTCAACGGGCTGGCCTCCCGCATCATGGCGGTGCGTGGCAACTGTGATTCGGAAGTGGATCAGATGCTGCTGGATTTCCCCATCACCGCCCCTTACAACCAGCTGCTGGTGGACGGCCGGCGCTGGTTCGTCAGTCATGGCCATCTCTATCAGCCTGCAGCGGTGCCGCTGCCTGCCGGCAGTCTGTTCATCAGCGGCCACACCCATCTGCCCGTGCTGCAGCGGGAAGGGGAGCTGGTGTTGATGAACCCGGGATCCATCTGTTTTCCACGCGGCAACCTGGCGGCAAGTTATGGCCGCTACGAGGATGGGTTGCTTGGCATTCACGCCTGTGCGGACAGCGAAGTGCTGTTGCAGCTGGCGCTGTAAAAAAGAGAAGGGGGGATGGTTGTGCTGCGGGGCAGCCTGTCGTCGTAACGGGGGAGATCAGGCCTTGATGCCGATGGAGCGGGTACCGGAGCGGGTATTGCCCTTGGCGTCATAGGTCAGGGAGTTGCGATCCCGCACCTTGCTCAGGTAGCTGGCCAGCCGGCGGTTGGAGACGATGCTGAGCTCGAGCAGGCGCCCGTTCAGATCGTTCTGTTCTTGGCAGGCATCGAGTTTCTCACGCAGTACCCGCATCTGCTCGGGATAGGCATTCAGTTGCTGTTTCAGGTCGGGCAGCAGGGCCATGGCCTTGTCCAGCTCTTCAATATCGGCAAGCAGCTTCTGCTTGCGCTCTGCCAGCTCGGGCAGCGCCAGTGCCTGGTGCTGCTTGAGCAGGTTGAACTCCTCCTCCAGCAAGCCCTGCATCTGGGAGAGGTAGTCGTCTTGGGTGTGCAGCAGCGAAGGTAAATCCATCATCCCAGCAACTTGTCGAGGTTGGATTCAAAACTGAACATCTTCTTGGCCACAGCTTCGCTGTCGACCCGATATTCACCATTGGCCACGGCTTTCTTCAGGCTCTCGACCCGGCTTTCATTGCCGGTGGAGGCTGAGTTGAGGTTCTTCTGCATCTGTTGCAATTGCTGCGCCTCGCTGGTCAGAGAGACGGAGTCGGTCTTGACGGCCGCCGCACGGTTGTCGGAGGACGAGGTCGCTGGTTTGGTGCTGGCACCCTGGCTGCTACCGGTATTTTGCAACCGATTGTTCGCCAAGTTGTTGATATTGTTAATAGCCATAGTGTTTACCTTCGCCTGCTTTGCTGTTCGCTTACCTGTTTATCGGTGGCTGCCGTCATAACTTTAGAAAAAAAGTGATCCGAAAATACTCAGAAGGTGACCACCACGGAGCCAACTGCGTTGACTTTTCCCTGCACCGTTTTGCCTGACCGGATATTGACGAGCCTGATCATGTCTCCGAAGCTGCCATCTTGCAAGGCTCGGGCCATGGTTTTGATTTGCATGCTGCTATTTTCTGCGCTGAGGGTCACCTGGTCACCCTTGCAGACGACGCAGACCTGGCTGAGCCGGATGGGCTGGCCCGGCTTGAGTTCCCGCTTGCTGCGAACGCCGATGAGGGCCGTGGTATCGCTGAGATAGTCGCCGCGGATCAGGGTCTGATCCTGGTAGGCCTGTGTCAGCACGCTCTCGCTGAGGATGTCGCCCTTGGCCACCGGCGTGGAGACGGTCACATACGGCTTCTGTATGCTGATCCGCACCGGCAGGTAGAGATCCCAGGGTTTCTCCTCCTCACATTTGAGGTAGACGGTGGTATTGCGGCGGATCTCCATCTTGGCGGGCAGGGTGATGGACAGATGCTCTTCGCAGCGACTCAGGGGCAGACGTTCATCGATGGAAGCGGCCTGCACCTGTGCCTGGGCGTCGAGGGGGACATCGAGCTGGCCGAGCACAAATTCCTGCGCCTTTTCTTGCAAGTAACTGGTCACCTCGGATGCCGTGGCGTGAGAAATGCCGCAAAACAGCAGTAAGGTGAGGAAAAGTCTACTAATCATTTTCGCTCGCAGGCCGATAAGTTGTTCACGTATATCACCATATTTAACTATGCTTGCTTCAGAATTCGTTCGTAGTGACATCGACAGTCTGACGCAAGCCAACACGCATGCATGATTAATGCCAAGCGTTTTTAGGGAGTGTTTATGGCCAGTATCCTGGACTCGGTCAACCAACGTACCCAGCTGGTGGGGCAAAACCGGCTGGAATTGTTGTTGTTTCGTCTCAACGGACGTCAAAGATTTGGCATCAACGTATTCAAGGTTCGTGAAGTGTTGCAGTGTCCTCCCTTGACCGTCATGCCCAAGTTAAACTCCTGCATTCGCGGGGTGGCCCACATTCGTGGCCAGACGATCTCCGTCATCGATCTGAGCATGGCGATGGGCAAGCGTCCTATCGAGGATCTGACCAAGTGTTTCATCATCATTTCTGAATACAACCGCTCCATTCAGGGTTTTCTGGTGCACTCGGTGGAGCGCATCATCAACATGAACTGGGAGTCCATTCTGCCCCCGCCGAAAGGGGCGGGGCGCATCAACTACATGACGGCCGTCACCGAGGTGGATGGGGAGCTGGTCGAGATCCTGGACGTGGAGCGCATCCTCAACGAGATTTCGCCGGTGTCGACCGAAGTGAGTCAGGAACTGGTGGAGGCCAGCGTAGAACACCCGACCCTGGGACGTCCGGTGCTGGTGGCCGATGACTCTTCCGTGGCCCGCAAGCAGGTGCAGCGCGCCCTCGAAGCCATCGGGGTACAGTGCGTGCTGGCCAAGGATGGACGCGAAGCGCTCAACATGTTGCTGGAGATGTCCAAAAACGGTCCCATCAAGGATCAGATCGCCCTGGTGATTTCGGACATCGAGATGCCGGAGATGGATGGATATACTTTCACGGCAGAGATCCGCAACAATCCCAATCTCAAGGACTTACATGTTATTCTGCACACATCCCTCAGTGGGGTGTTCAATCAGGCCATGGTGCAGAAAGTTGGTGCGAACAATTTCATTGCCAAATTCCAGCCGGATGAATTGGCCAAGGCCGTACAAGGCGCACTCTAATCAAGAAGAACAAACTGCATGAAGACACTTTCGGACGACTTATACAAACAATTCAGCAATTTTCTGGCGGTACAGAGCGGAATCGTGCTGGGTGACAACAAACAGTATCTGGTCAAGAGTCGGCTTTCACCCTTGATGACTCAGTTTGGTATTGAGAGTCTGTCTGATCTGGTTACTCGAGCGATGAGTGTGCGTGAGCGTGACCTGAAAATGGCAGTGGTTGATGCCATGACCACCAACGAGACCCTTTGGTTTCGCGATACCTATCCCTTCCAGCTGCTGACCGACAAGATCTTTCCCGAACTGGGCAAGAGCGGTCGGCCCATCAAGATCTGGTCTGCGGCCTCTTCCTCCGGACAGGAGCCCTATTCTATCGCCATGACGGCGCTGGAACAGCAGATGAAGAAGCCCGGCACCTTGCCAGGTGGCGTCCAGATCGTGGGAACGGACATCTCGACCACCATGCTCAATCAGTGCAAGGAGGGGGTATACGACAGCCTGGCACTGGCCCGTGGTTTGTCGCCCGAGCGCAAGAAGCTGTTCTTCGAACCCTATGGCGACAACAAGATGCGGGTGGTGGAGCGTGTCAGAAAATTGACCACTTTCCGGCCCTTGAACCTGCTGGAGAGCTACAGCCTGCTTGGCAAGTTTGATATCATCTTCTGTCGCAACGTACTCATCTACTTTGCCCCGGAAGTGAAGTCCAAGATCCTCAACCAGTTTGCAGCCAGCCTCAATCCCGGCGGCTACCTGATGTTGGGGGCTTCCGAGTCGCTGGCCGGTTTGACCGACAGGTTCGAGATGATCCGCTGCAACCCCGGCATCGTCTACAAGGTTAAATGATCCCCGCTTAAATCCCTCTTTGGCACACCTCTTGCTAATAATTTCTCAAGCAGGAGGTGTGCTATGGCAATTTCATTCGACAAGGCATTTGGTATCCATCAATACACGCTGAGCGTTCGCTCCAAGCGTGCCGAGGTGTTGTCCAGCAACATTGCCAACGCGGATACCCCTGGCTTCAAGGCCAGAGACATCAACTTCTCGCAAGCATTGGAAGAGGCCCAGCAACATCAGGGCTTCGGCCTTGCCACGACCAGCGAGAAGCACTTTGCCTTGCAGATGGATGCGCCCGGCGTGACGCAGTACCGCAATCCCCTGCAGCCGGATACCGGTGATGGCAACACGGTGGACGTGCAGCAGGAGCGTAGCGAGTTCTTGCGCAACAGCCTTGAATACCAGACCTCCCTTGAATTTATGAACAGCAAGATCAGTGGCCTGCTGAAGGCCTTGAAAGGAGAACAGTGATGAGTTTGTTCAAGGTCTTTGACATTGCAGGCTCGGCCATGAGTGCACAGTCTGTTCGACTCAACACGGTAGCCAGCAACATGGCCAACGCCGACAGCGTGAGCTCCAGCGTGGAAAAAACTTACCATGCCAGGCGGCCAATCTTTGCCGCCCAGCTGGATCAGGCCATGTCGGACAAGCAGGCGTCGGCCGGGGTTGAAGTGAAGGGCATTGTCGAGAGCGATGCCCCTCTGCTCAAGGAGTACAACCCCAACCACCCCATGGCAGACAAGGATGGCTTCATCTTCAAGCCAAACGTCAACATGGTGGAAGAGATGGCGGACATGATCAACGCCTCGCGTAGCTATCAAACCAACGTGCAGGTGGCCGATTCTGCCAAGAAGATGCTGCAGCAGACGCTCAACCTCGGCAAGTCCTGACAGGGGGACGCATAAATGGCAGATACAACCAGTGGTGTGAACGGTATTGGCTATACCTCCACCCAGACCACGGGCACGACCACCACTCCGAAGAAGGAGCT
The DNA here is from genome assembly GCF_027707805.1 of Aeromonas sp. QDB20. Classification (NCBI taxonomy): domain Bacteria; kingdom Pseudomonadati; phylum Pseudomonadota; class Gammaproteobacteria; order Aeromonadales; family Aeromonadaceae; genus Aeromonas; species Aeromonas sp. QDB20. Next base: position 40,550 of record NZ_JAPCJC010000013.1, read on the forward strand.
GGATCAGGAGTCGTTCCTGAAGCTGCTGACCATGCAGCTCTCCTATCAGGATCCGTTCAAACCGGTGGACAACGCCCAGATGCTTTCCCAGATGACGTCCATGTCGACGTCCCAGGGGATCAGCAGCCTGTCGAACCAGATTGGCAGCCTCAATACCTTGATGACCTCCAGCCAGGCGCTGCAGGCGTCGGCACTAGTGGGGCAAAACGTCTTGCTGCAGAGCAACGTCGGCTACCTGGAAAAAGATGGTTCTTTGCCGGGTGTGGTCGCAGTGGGCACAGAAAACAAGTATTCCAACGTCAAGATCACCATCGAAGACGAGAGCGGACAGGTCATCAAGGAGTTTCCGCTGGAAGGTGACCAGAAGGGCAACGTCGAGATTGTATGGGATGGCAAGGACAAGAACGGAAACCCGGCCAAAGAGGGCAAATACACCCTCAAGGCCAACGGTACCGTGGACGGGAAGTCGGAGAGTGTGCCGATCTTTGCCTACGGCAAGGTCGACAGCGTGATCCTGGGTTCGGCAAGCAATCCGACCCAGCTCAATTTGAAAGGCCTCGGTACAACAAGCTTGAACAGTATCTTGCAGATTGCAGGTACGGTGAAAACACCATCAACCACCACGCCAACAGCATCGATCTAAGGAGCTGGATATGTCATTTAACAATGCCTTGAGCGGTGTCAACGCGGCACAAAAAGATCTGAACGTTACCGCCAACAACATTGCCAACGTCAATACCACGGGCTTTAAAGAGTCTCGTGCCGAGTTTGCGGACGTTTACGCCAACTCCATCTTCGTCAATGCCAAGACCCAGGTCGGCAACGGTGTGGCAACGGGGGCGGTGGCGCAGCAGTTCCATCAGGGGGCGCTGCAATTCACCAACAACGCCCTTGATTTGTCCATCCAGGGCAACGGCTTCTTCGTGACGTCGGACGGTCTGACCAACCTGGACCGTACCTTTACCCGGGCTGGTGCCTTCAAGCTGAATGAAAACAGCTATATGGTCAACAATCAGGGCAACTATCTGCAAGGTTATGAAATCAACACGGATGGGACACCCAAGGCGGTCAGCATCAACGCCACCAAGCCGATTCAAATTCCGGATCGGGCGGGCGAGCCCAAAATGACCGAGCTGGTGGAGGCCAGTTTCAACCTGAGTATCGAGTCGAAAACCAAACCGACGTCACCCGCCGCGTTTGATCACACCAACTCCGCCACCTTTGCCCACTCAACTTCCGTGACGATATATGATTCGCTGGGGGCCCCCCATGTGATCACCAAGTATTTTGTCCGCCACGAGGATCCGGCTGCCCCGGGAACGCCGCTGACCCCAGGTACCTGGAGCATGTACATGTATGAGGGGGACAAGCCCATCGACATCGCTGGTGGTTCACCCAGCCCGGCCGCAGGCGTCCCCACCGGCGTCCAGATGACCTTTACCTCCGGCGGCAAACTGGATACAGCGCTGACCGTTCCGGCAGATCCGATCAAAACCGTCACGCTTGGTACTGCGGCCGGGATTATCACCAACGGTGCCGATCCCACCCAGACACTGGAGATCCGTCTCGGTGACGTGACGCAATACAGCTCGCCTTTCAACGTCACCAAGCTGACCCAGGATGGCGCCACTGTCGGTAATCTGACCAAGGTGGAGATCACGCCGGACGGCATTGTGTCGGCGACCTACAGCAATGCGACTACTTTGAAGGTTGCCATGGTGGCACTTGCCAAGTTCGCCAATTCGCAAGGATTGACCCAGGTTGGCGATACCTCCTGGCGCCAGTCTCTGCTCTCTGGCGATGCGCTGCCAGGCACCCCCAATTCGGGCACCCTGGGCAGCATCAAATCCTCTGCGCTGGAGCAATCCAACGTGGATTTGACCTCCCAGCTGGTCAACCTCATCACGGCGCAGCGCAACTTCCAGGCCAACTCCCGTTCGCTGGAAGTGAACAGCTCCCTGCAGCAGACCATACTGCAGATCCGTTAAGTCTGGTTGCATGCACGACAGGGGGCGCTTCGGCGCCCCTTTTTATTGCCTGTTGTTGCGGGTGATTGCGGCGGTAACTGACAAGCTTGATGGGGATTGGCATTCAAATTGCAGTTCCTCTGTCAGAGTCATCAGTTTGACGGAGGATCCCATGGATCACCTGCTATACATCGCCATGTCCGGGGCCAAGGAGAGCATGAACAGCCTGGCTGTTCGAAGCAACAACCTGGCCAACGCCAACACCACCGGCTTCAAGTCTGACTTCGAGCAGGCGCGCAGCATGCAGGCGTTTGGCGAAGGGCTGCCCACCCGGGTGTTCGCCATGGCGGAGCGGCCGGGACAGAACCTGCAGCACGGCATGCTGATGACCACGGGTCGGGATCTTGACGTTGCCGTCGACGGTCCGGGCTGGATTGCGGTGCAGGATCCCAAGGGCGGTGAAGCCTATACCCGCATGGGCAACCTGCAGCTCAGTGCCACCGGCAATCTGCAGACCTCCACCGGCCTGAACGTGGTGGACGACGGCGGTCAGCCCATCGTGCTGCCGCTGCCGATGGAGAAAATCGAAATCAACCGGGACGGCACCATCAGCGGCCGGCCGGAGGGGGCCGCCCCCAACCTGCCGGAGGAGTACCAGCGCATCAAGCTGGTCAACCCGGCGGCCGATGCGGTGGAGAAGGGGCAGGATGGCCTGTTCCGTCGCAAGGATGGCCAGAATGAAGCTGCGTCGGCCAATGTGGGCCTCATCGCCGGCTCCCTCGAGGGGAGCAACGTCAACGTGGTTGATGAAATGACCAACCTTATTCGCTTGCAACGTCAGTTCGAAACCCAGGTCAAAATCATGAAGACCGCGGAAGAGAATGACGAGGCCCAAACCCAGCTGCTGCGTATCAGCTAACCAAGGAGTTTTACATGAACCCTGCACTCTGGATCAGCAAGACCGGGTTGGATGCACAGCAGACCAATATCTCGGTTACCTCGAACAACCTGGCGAACGCCAGCACCGTGGGTTACAAAAAATCCCGGGCCATCTTCGAGGATCTGCTCTATCAAAACATCAATCAGCCGGGCGGTCGCTCGTCGGCCGACACCGAGCTTCCCTCCGGCCTGATGCTGGGGGCGGGTGCCAAGGTGGTGGCCACTCAGAAGAACCACAGCCAGGGCAACGTGCAGACCACCGACAACTCGCTGGATCTGATGATAAGCGGCCGCGGCTACTTCGAGATCCAGCTGCCGGACGGCAGCGCCGCCTATACCCGCAACGGCCAGTTCACCCTCAACGATGAAGGGACCATAGTCACGCCGGGCAACGGCTATCCGTTGCAGCCGGAAATCCAGATCCCCGAAAACGCCCAGAGCGTCACCATAGGGGAAGATGGGCAGGTCTCGGTACAGCTCAAGGGGGATGGCGCCTCCCAGGTCATCGGCCAGATCAATACCAGCGACTTCGTCAATGCCTCCGGCTTGCAGCCGATGGGGGAGAACATGTTCGTCGAGACCCAGTCCAGCGGTGCCCCGATTCAGGGGGTGGCCGGCACGGACGGGCTTGGGGTGATCAAGCAGGGGATGCTGGAGACCTCCAACGTCAACGTGACCGAAGAGCTGGTCAACCTGATCCAGGCCCAGCGGGTGTACGAGATGAACTCCAAGGTTCTCTCGGCGGTGGACGGCATGATGTCCTTCCTGATCCAGCGCACATAAGTAGGAGGCGCACCATGAAAGCCATATGGATGCTGGGACTGATGGTGTTGGGGGGCTGCAGCAGCACCCCCAATACCCCCAAGCCTGATGATCCCGAGTTTGCCCCCGTTTACGGGGAGTCGGAGCCGGTCTCGGTCAGACCGACCGGGGCGATTTTCCAGCCCGATCAGGTCAACGGCATCTACTCGGACATCAAGGCGCACAAGGTGGGTGACATCATCACCATCGAGCTGGCCGAGTCCACCTCCGCCTCCAAGAAGGCCAATACCCAGAGCGGCAAGGACAACAAGCTGACGATGAACACGGCGATGCTGGGTGGTGTGCCGGTAACGGCAGGCCCCTATGATCTGTCTGCCTCCCTTGGCCAGAATGGCGCTTTCAAGGGACAGGCCAAGGCGGATCAGAGCAACAGCCTGCAGGGCAACATCTCCGTCAGCGTGGCCAAGGTACTGCCCAACGGCAACCTGCTGGTGCGCGGCGAGAAGTGGATCATGCTCAACAACGGCAATGAATATATCCGGATCACCGGCATGATCCGCCCCGAGGACGTGACCACGGACAACAGCGTCTCCTCCCAGAAGGTGGCCAATGCCCGCATCCATTACGGTGGTACCGGCGATCTGGCCAACAGCCAGGAACAGGGGTGGCTCACCAGCTTTTTCAATGGTCCCTGGTGGCCGCTCTAGGAGGTGTTATGAAGTCGCTCCGTCTTGTTGCCCTGTTTTGCTGCCTGTTGCCCCTGGGGATGGCTCATGCCTCCCGGATCAAGGACATCAGCTCGGTGGAAGGGGTGCGCAGCAACCAGCTGATCGGCTACGGCCTGGTGGTGGGTCTGCCCGGCACGGGTGAGAAGAGCAACGCCTTCACCGAGCAGACGTTTCGCACCATGCTGAACAACTTCGGCATCAAGGTGCCGGACAACATCAAGCCCAAGATCAAGGACGTGGCGCCGGTGGCCATCCATGCCGATCTGCCCCCTTTTTCCAAACCGGGGCAGACCATAGATGTGACCGTATCGGCCATCGGTGAGGCCAAGAGCCTGCGCGGCGGCACCCTGCTGCAAAGCTTCCTGAAAGGGCTGGATGGCCGGGTCTATGCCGTAGCGCAGGGCAGCCTGGTGGTTGGCGGGCTGGGGGCCGAGGGGGCTGACGGCTCCAAGGTGGTGGTCAATACGCCCACCGTCGGCCGCATCGCCAACGGGGCCACCGTGGAGCGGGAGGTTCCGAACTCCTTCAGCCAGGGGGATACCATCACCTTCAACCTGAATCGTCCCGACTTCACCACGGCGCGCCGGCTGGCCGACGTGGTCAATGATCTGGTCGGCCCCAACACCGCGCAGGCGCTCGATGCCACCTCGGTCAAGGTCTATGCACCGCGGGATCCGGGCCAGCGGGTCTCCTATCTCGCCACCATCGAGAACCTGGAGGTGGATCCGGCCACCGAGGCGGCCAAGATCATCGTCAACTCCCGTACCGGCACCATCGTCATCGGCAGCCAGGTGCGGCTCAAGCCGGCGGCCATCAGCCATGGCGGCTTGACGGTCACCATCGCGGAGAATCAGCAGGTGTCCCAGCCCAATCCGCTCTCGGGTGGCCAGACGGCGGTGACCAACAACTCCACCATCAATGTGCAGCAGGAGCAGGGGCGCATGTTCAAGCTGGATACCGGGGCGACCCTGGATGATCTGGTGCGGGCGGTGAACCAGGTCGGGGTGGCACCCGGCGACCTGATGGCTATCCTGGAGGCGCTGCAGCAGGCTGGCGCCATCGAAGGCCAGCTGGTCATACTGTAATCAACAAGCGGCAAGGGGTTGCCACGGGCGGCAATGAGGTAAGCAAAATGGCAGAGTTAGATAACAACGGCGGCGTGAATCTGGGCATGGTACAGGACATCCAGAACCTGGATCGCCTGCGCCAGTTGAGCCAGAGCAAGGAGGGGAAAGCGGATGCGCTGATGGCCGCCTCCCGCCAGTTCGAGTCCATTTTTACCCAGACCCTGTTCCAGAGCATGCGCCAGGCCAACCAGGTACTGACCCAGGACAGCCCTTTCAACAGCAGCTACACCCAGTTCTACGAAGGGATGCTGGATGAGCAGCGGGTCGCCGACATGTCGAGCAAGGGGGGGATAGGCCTGGCCGCCATGGTGGCCAAGCAGCTCTCGCCGGAGACCTTTACCCATCACGACGGGCGGGTGCTCAAGATGCCCCAGCGCACCGAGCGGGTCTACAAACCCTATCAGCCGCCCACCTCCGCCGCCAACGATCTCATCTCTGCCTCAAAAGTTGGCAAAGATTTTGCTGAGAAAGAGATGCAAGGGGATGCCCAGCCTCAGACAGCGCTGCATCGTACCCACCGAACCGTACCGCCCATGGGGCCGGCGGCAGAGGCACACGGCATGCGCAGTCACAAGGCGCTGGACGATACCGCACAGGTGTTCGACTCCCCTGAAGAGTTTGTCGACCGGCTGATGCCGCTGGCCAAGAAGGCGGCCGCCAAGCTGGGGTTGAGCCCGGCGGTGCTGGTGGCGCAGGCCGCGCTGGAAAGTGGCTGGGGCAAACGGGTGATCAAGAACGGGGAGGGGCAGGTGACCCACAACCTGTTCGGCATCAAGGCTGACCCGCGCTGGGAAGGGCCCAAGACGGTGGTCAGCACCCTGGAATACGAGAAAGGAGTGGCATCGCGCCAGAAGGCCGCGTTTCGCTCTTACGAGTCGTTCGAAGAGAGCTTCAACGACTATGTCGATTTCCTGACATCGGGCTCCCGCTACAAGGGGGCACTGGCCAAGGTGGACAGTCCGGATCGCTATTTCGAAGCCTTGCAACAGGCCGGATACGCCACCGACCCGCACTATGCCAGGAAACTGAAACAGGTATTGCGCAGTGACGCCATTGCCGGCTACTCCGCGACCAACACGACAGAAATGGAGCTGTAAGTCATGGCAAGCGATCTGCTTGGAATTGGTACCTCGGGTGTGATGGCCCAGCAGCGGCTGCTGCAGACCACCAGTAACAACATCGTCAACGTCAATAGCCAGGGCTATGTGCGTGAACGTACCCTGATCTATACCAATGCCAACGGACTCGGCACCGGAGACATGCTGACCGAGCGGGTCATCAACGCCTATGCCCAAGGGGAGGTCAGACGCGATACCTCGGCCTTCTATGCCTCTTCCACCCGTTATCAGCAACTCGCCAACACCGACACCCTGCTGGGGGACACCAGCAACAGCGTCGGTGCCGCCATCAGCTCCTATTTCGAAGGATTCCATACCGCCAACGAAGCACCCGCCGACATCTCGGGCCGCAAGACCACCCTGAGCGGGCTGAGTGGCATGGTGAACCGCTTTCATACCCTGTCGGCCCAGCTGGACAAGCAGACCGACACCATCAACACCACCATCGGTGACGAAGCCAAGCGAGTGAACAGCCTGATCAACAGCATCAACGATCTGAACCAGGCTATCATTCGCACCCAGGGCACGCCGGAAGAGAACCTGATGCTGTTCGATCAGCGGGACGAGGCCATTCGCCAGCTCTCCGAGAAGATGGAGATCCGCACCGTGCCGCAGGACAACGGCAGCATGCTGGTCAACATGAGCACCGGCCACTCCCTGGTGCTCAACGGCAGCGTTGCCCAGCTCAATGTGGTGCCGGGCAATCCCGATGCCCGTGAGTCCGAGTTGCAGCTGGTCATGGATCCCAACAAGGTCGCCCTCAATGACAAGGACATAGGCGGCGGGATAGGGGGGCTCTTCTCTGCCCGCAACGATCTGGAGCCGGCCAAGCGCGAGCTGGGTCAGCTGGCGGCCGCCATGGCGGATGCCATGAACCAGCAAAACCGGTTGGGGATGGATCTGGACAACGAGCTGGGGGGGGATCTCTTCTCTCTCGGCACGAGCGATGGCCTGCCCTACAGCCAGAATACCGGAAACGCTACCGCCAAGGTGAGCTTCGTGCCCGGCAAGGGGACGGAAGTGACCACCTTCGACTACGAGGTGCAGTTCAGCAGTGCCACCGGCTACGAGGTGTTTTCGGTGGACAAGGATGGCAACCGCACCTCGCTGGCCACCGGCACCACGCCACCCGCCACCGTGCAGGTGGCGGGGCACGGCATCCAGTTCGATCTCTCCGGCACGCCGGCGGCGGGGGATAAGATCTTGCTGCAACCCACCAAGCGGGCGGCAGCCGGGCTGGACCAGCTGGTGACCCGGGCCGAAGATCTGGCGCTGGCGTCGCCGCTCAAGGCGGATAAAGGCAAGAACAACTTCGGTTCGGGCGAGATCAAGCTCACTGGCATCACCAATACCGGCGCCGGTTCCGGCTTTGGCACCAACAGCCTGGATCCGGCCTCACCTCAGGTGGTGAAGATAGATGGCAGCGGCAACTATCAGGTCTATGCCGCGGACGGTACCACCCTGATCGGGGTTGCCCCCGCCGCCAGCAAGGGGCAGAACCTGATGGCGGCCCTAGAGAATCCGCTCGGTGGCCCCAAGGTGTATGCCACTCCGACCCAGACCCCGGGTTATGAGTTCAGCATCACCGGCAAGGTGGAAGCCAATGACAGCTTCACCCTGAGCTACAACACCGACGGCTTTGCCGACAATGCCAACGGCCTGGCGCTGGCCGAACTGCAGAACAAGGATCTGGTGCGCAAGAGCAGCAACGCCGGTACCAGCAACGACAAGATGACCTTCAACGAGGCCTACTCCAGCCTGGTGACCGGGGTGGGCAACACCACCAGCCAGGCCAAGAGCCAGCTCAAGGCCGATGAAACGAAATTGACCCAGAGCAGGGGGATTTTCGAGAGTGTCTCCGGCGTCAGTCTGGAGGAGGAGGCGGCCAACCTGATCCGCTATCAGCAGTCCTATGCCGCCTCCGCCCAGATCGTCAGCACTGCCAAGACCATCTTCGACACCCTGCTGTCATCAGTGAGGTAACCCGATGCGTATCACCACCAACATGGTCTATGACCGCAACATCTCCTCGCTGAACAGTGCCAACGAGCGGCTGAGTACGGCCTACGAGCAGCTGATGACGGGGGAGAAGTTCAAGTCGGCGGGGGAGGACCCTTCCGGCATGAGCCAGAAGCTGGCGTTGACCAAGGAGATCGATCTCTTCAAGCAGTACGGGGTCAACGGCAGCCTGCTGGAAAACAGCCTGGGCCACGAGGAGACGGTGCTGACCGCCCTCAACACCGCCATGACCAGTGCCCAGACCCTGATCCAGAAGGCGAACGACTCGGCGGTGGGGTACGAGGATCGCCAGGCTATTGCCAGCGAGCTGGAGGGGCTGCAAAAGCAGATGTTCGACCTGATGAACAGCAAGAACTCCCAGGGCGAATATATCTTCGGCGGCAATCAGAGCAAGACCCAGCCCTTCATTCAGGATGCCAGCGGCAACTACATCTTTCAGGGGGATACTGGCCAGCGCAAGATCCAGGTGTCACCGACGGTGCAGATTGCCGCCAACGATTCGGGCTTCAACCTGTTCGAAATCGTGCCGACCCGTCGTACCAGCAGTGCGGGGAGCGCCAATATTCAGGTCGGGGTGGCCGATCAGGGCCACTTCGACAGTTTTTACCGCAACAATTACGACCCTTCGCTCGCCAGCAACCAGTACACGGTGAACACCATCGCCGGCACGCCGGATACCTACGAGATCCGGGATGGCGGCGGTACCCTGCTGCAAAGCGGCGACTATGTGGCGGGCAACAAGATCCCCTTCAACGGGCTGGAGCTGACCCTGTCGCTGCCGGCGGGGGGCGCGGCGCAGAACTTCGTGCTGGATCCGCCCCAGAACAACAACATCCTGGATGGCATGTCCGATTTCATCACGGCGCTGCGGGATCCCAACATCACGCCGGATACCTTCCAGCTGAAGGTGGCGGATGCCACCGCCCACATGAAGAATGCCCGTCTGAACGTGGATCAGGGGCTGGGGGAGATCGGCGGGCGCATGAACGGGCTGGAGCAGGTGATGGGTTCGAACGAGGGCTTGAGTACCCTCAACCAGCAGGCGAGGGCCAAGGTCTCCGAAGCGGATCTCTATGAGGTGATCGCCACCCTGTCGAAAGAGGATGCAGCCCTGAGCGCCACCCAGCTCTCCTTCAGCAAGATCAGCAAGTTGACCCTGTTCGACTACATCCGCTGAGCTTTTTTCATCGCTTGCGGCCCTGGCTGGCCGCAAGCGATGGTTGCCGTTCCAGTCCCTTTTTTCCGCTTTTTTATCCTCATTCAACTCCCCTTGCCAACCAATTGTAACAAGCTGTTGCCATGGGCCATTTAGCCCCTTGCCCCGGGTTGACTCCTATTGAGCGTTCGATAATCATGCTGCCCGCACAACAGAGGGTTGTGCGACTATTTGCAGCATCTCGTTAGGCGAGGCTCCTGTATAAACACAGGCCACTGATCTCACGACGTCCAGAGACGCCCAAGATCAGGACAGTTTTCATCGGATTAAGGTGTAAACCCAAGTGGCTTCCGGCATGCCGGATACGTTATGCAGTGCTAAAGCTGGTACGTGGGGATGATGACACGCCGAACGGCGTCATTTCCTGCCTATTACTCGTCAATCAAATTGCTGTTTTCTTTCAGACGGCGACGGATCACCGTTCGCGCTCGGTCTTGCCTGAAATCACATGAGGTCATTTGTGATGAAGAAAACACAGACACTACTCAATCGTCACCAACTGCTCGATCTGGCCGCCCTGCAGGGCTGGCTGGAGCACAATCTGGACCCGGTGCAGCGCGCCGATCAACTGCTGACCCTGCGTCCGGAAGAGCTCAACTGCATCTTCGATACCCTGCCCATCAACGAGGGGGCTGCACTGCTCGGCTCGCTGTCGGCGGAGTGTGCCGGCCGGCTGCTGATGCGACTGCATGTCAGCATCGTCAGCCTGTTGCAGGGGGCCATGCCCCGTCGCGACATGCTGGCCATTCTGCGCCGGTTGGGAAGCAGTGATCGCACCATGCTGCTTGCCCGCTTCCCGGAGCAGGTACAGTCCACCTTCTACTCCCTGCTCGACTGGCCGACCGAATCGGTGGGCGCCAACATGCGCCACGAGTTTCTGGCCATCGGCGATCAGGAGACGGTGGGCAGTGCCAAGCAGCTGATCCACGATGCCTGGGACAACGCCCAGCTGTTCCAGAACCTCTATGTGGTCAACAACGACAAACGCCTGCTCGGCAGCATCTCGCTCAAATCCCTGCTGATTGCCGACCCGCAACTGCCGGTGAGCGAGCTGATGGACCGGGAGGTGGTGCGCATCAACGCTCGGGCGGATCAGGAGCTGGCCGCTCGCCTGCTGATCGATCGCGACCTCTCGACCTTGCCGGTCGAGGATCAGGGCAAGCTGGTGGGTATCTTCCACGTGGACGATGCCGCCGACATCCTGGAGCTCGAATCCACCGAGGATGCCGAGATGCAGGGGGGCTCCTCGCCGCTCGATACCCCCTATCTGCAGGCAACTCCCTGGCAGCTGTGGCGCAAGCGGGTAGGCTGGCTGCTGATCCTGTTCGTGGCCGAAGCCTATACAGGTACCGTGCTGCGGGCCTTTGAAGAGCAGTTGGAAGCCGCCATCGCGCTGGCCTTCTTCATTCCGCTCCTGATCGGCACCGGCGGCAACAGCGGCACCCAGATCACCACCACGATCGTGCGTGCCATGGCGGTCGGGGAGGTGAGCCTGCGCAACCTCGGCACCGTGCTGAAAAAAGAGATCTCCACCGGTCTGCTCATCTCGGCGGCCATTGCCCTGGCGGCCTGGGTGCGGGCCTGGAGCCTGGGGGTTGGTCCCCAGATCGGCATGGTAGTGACTCTGACCATCATCGCCATCGTGCTGTGGAGCGCCACCGTCGCCTCTGTGATCCCCATGGTGCTGCGTCGTTTCCGCATCGACCCGGCGGTGGTGTCTGCCCCCTTCATCGCCACCCTGGTGGACGGCACCGGTCTCATCATCTACTTCGAGATCGCCAAGCTGTTGCTGCCCGAGCTGCAGTAAGTCGCCATCTGAGAAAACGCAAAAGGCAGCCCATGGGCTGCCTTTTTTGCATCCGTCGCCCGCGCTCAGCCGAGCTGGAACAGCAGCGGCCAGCCCTGCTCCTGGCAATAGCGGTGCTCCTTCTCCAGATTCTGCATCAGCAATTTGTTCTCCTCGCACCAGTCGAGCGGCAAGGTCACCACCAGCTGATCGCCTTGCGCCGCGACCTTCCACTCGGGCAGCAGGTTGTCCTGACGCCTGTGGTGGGCGGCCACCGCGAGGCGCAGGATGCGGATGCAGCGCAGCACCGTCTGCTCGTCGTGGTTGGGCAGGGCGGGTAGCTCGGAGAGTTTGAGCCCCTTGCGCTGGAAGCGCACCAGGGCCGCCAGCAGGGCCTGATCGTCCTGGTTGAAGCCGGGCAGATCGGTGTGCTGCAGGATATAGGCGGAGTGGCGGTGGATGCCGCTGTAGTTGATGGCAAGGCCAATCTCGTGCAGCCGCGCCGCCCAGCCGAGGATGGCGCGATAGGGCTCTACCGGCAGTTGCCATGGCACCTGCAGGGCATCAAACAGGGTCAGCACGCTCTGTTCCACCCGGGCGGCTTGCTTTCGGTCCAGCCGGTAGTGGGTGCCGAGGGCCTGGGCGGTGCGCTCGCGAATGTCGTGGTGCTGCAGCCGCTCCTCGAACTCATACAGCAAGCCTTCGCGCAGGGCTCCGTCGGAGTACTCCATCCGTTCGATGGGCAGGGAGGTGAAGAGCCCGATCAGGATGGCGACCGCGGCGGCAAACACCTCCTGGCGCTCTTCGGTGAGGCCGGCCAGTTTGAGATCGCCGACCCGCTTGTGGGCCAGCATCTCCCGTTTGAGCTGCTCCAGCCCGGCGAGCGTGATGCTGCCGTCGGTCCAGCCCTCACCCTGCAGGACATCGCGCACGGTGCGGATCGAGCCCGAACTGCCGAGGCAGCTCTGCCAGCCCAGCTTGCGGTACTGGTTGATGATGGGGGCGAGCTGGTGCTGGGCCTCCAGCACGGCGCCGTTGAAGGCTTTTTCGCCGAGCTTGCCGTTGGCAAAGAAGCTCTGGGTGAAGCTGACGCAGCCCATCTTGCGGCTGGTGAGCGCCTTGTGTTCGAACCCCTCGCCGATGATGAGCTCGGTGCTGCCGCCGCCGATGTCCACTACCAGCACCTGTCCCTCGATGTGCTGGGTATGGGCGACCCCCTGATAGATGAGACGCGCCTCCTCCTGGCCGCTGATGATCTCGATGGGGTGGTTGAGCACCTTGGCCGCCTCGCTCACAAACTCGCGGGCATTGCTGGCGCGGCGCAACGTGTAGGTGCCGGCGATGCGGATCTGATCCGGATTGATGTTGGTGAGCCGCTCGGCAAAGATCGACAGGCAGGCGAGGCCGCGGGCCATCGCCTCCGGGCTCATCCGCTTGTGGGCATCCATCCCTTCGGCCAGACGCACCCGCTCCTTGATGCGATCGACGATGCGAAAGCGCCCCTCGCTGAGATGGGCGATCACCATGTGAAAGCTGTTCGAGCCGAGATCGACGGCGGCGTACAGGCTATTGTCCATTGTTTGACTCTATGCGTTTGAGGTAGTCGTAAATCGCGACCTGGGAGCGAATTTTGCGGCGGTTGCCCCGCTTCACGTATTCGTTCTTCTGGTCGGCATCGATGACCCGTGCCTTGCAGGTGTCACTCAGTTGTAGCTCGAGAATATCCAGGATGCGCTGCTTGAGGCGCTCGTCGTAGATGGGGGTGCCCACCTCGATGCGACCGTCAATGTTGCGGCTCATCCAGTCGGCGCTGGAGATATAGAGCTGGGGGTTGCCCCGGTTGTGGAACACCATCACCCGCGGATGTTCGAGGAAGCGGTCGATGATGCTGATGACCCGGATGTTGTCGCTAAGACCCGGCACCCCGGGGCGCAGGGCGCACATGCCGCGGATGATCATCTGGATGGGCACCCCGGCCTGGCCGGCGGCGTAGAGCCGGTTGATGAGATCCCTGTCCACCAGGTTGTTGATCTTGAGGGTGATGCCGCTTGGCTGCCCCGCCTTGGCGTTGGTGAGCTCGTTGTCGATGAGCCGATAGAGCTGGCGCCGGCTGTTGATGGGGGAGACCAGCAGGTGGTTGAACTTGTAGCGCCGGTAGGGGTACTCGATGTATTCGAACACGCTCTCCACCTCGGCGGTGATGTCCGGGTGGCGGGTCAGCAGGGAGAAGTCGGTGTAGATCTTGGCGGTCTTCTCGTTGAAGTTGCCGGTGCCGATGTGGGCATAGCGCACCGCTTCGCCATGTTCGTGGCGGGTGATGAGGCAGAGCTTGGAGTGGATCTTGAGGCTTGGCACCCCGAACACCACCTTGACCCCCGCATTGGTCAGGATATTGGCCCAGTCGATGTTGGCCGCCTCGTCGAAGCGGGCGCGCAGCTCTACCACCACGGTCACCTTCTTGCCGTTGTTGGCGGCATCGATCAGGGAGTGGATGATGCGCGACTTCTTGGCCACCCGGTAGATATTGATGCGAATGGCGCTCACCGCCGGATCGAAGGCCGCCTGGCGCACCAGCTCGGTGAAGTGGTGGAACTTGTGGTACGGGTAGTAGAGCAGTATGTCCTGCTTGGTGATGGCGTCGAAGGCGTTGACGAAACCGTCGAAGTCGCGGCAATCGAGCGCCGGCAGCTTGGGGTTCTCCAGATAGTCCCGACCCACGTTGGGGAAGCCGATGAAATCCTTGAAGTTGTGGTAGCGCCCGCCCGGCATGATGGCGTCGTAGGAGCTGATCTGCAGCTTGAGCTTCAAGAAGCTTATCATGGCCGCCGGCATCTCCCGCTCGTAGACGAAGCGCACCGGCATGGCGGTGAGGCGCTGTTTCAAGCCATCACTCATCTTGTCCACCAGGCTGAGGTCGAGCTGGTCGGAGAGGTCATACTCGGCATCCCGGGTCAGCTTGACCGCGTAGGCGGCAATCTCGTCGTAATCGAAGAAGCCCTTGAAGATCTCGTCCAGACAGAAGCGGATGACGTTGTCCAGGATGATGATCTGCTTCTTGCGGCGGGTGCCCTCCGGCGGCAGCTGGAAGAAGCGGGGCAGATCGTCGGTCGGCACCTCCACCAGGGCGTACTGGATCACCTGGCCGTTCTTCTTCATCTCGATGGCCAGGTAGGTGTACTCGTCTTTCAGGAATTTGACCGGGTTGACCTCCTTGTTGAGCAGGATCGGGATGATGTGGCGCAGCACCTTCTCCTTGAAGAAGACCCGCAGCCACTGCTGGATGGATTCGGAGAGCTGGTTCTCGTTGACCAGAAAGATGTTGTGGCGGGCCAGCGCGATCAGCAGCTCCTTGTAGGTGTTGTCGAACGCCTCGCCGAGCGCCATCACCTTCTGCTGGATGGCCCGCAGCAACACCTTGGCCTCGTCGTCGCCGCCGTGCACCTCGTTGATCAGGATGCGGCGCTTGACGTCCGACACCCGTACCTTGAAGAACTCGTCCTGGTTGGAGGAGAAGATCCCCAGAAAACGGACCCGCTCGATGAGCGGGACCGTCTTGTCCATCGCCTCTTGCAACACCCGTTCATTGAATGAGAGCCAACTCAGCTCCTTCTCTTCATACTGCTTGTCGGTGCTCATGTGATGCCTCTGTGGTCAGGTCGCGTCTGCGCGGCAGTTATGGCGTGGAAATATGACAGATTGATGACCATCCGCTCAGTCGATGAAGGCCTGGTCGATGTCGACCACCAGATCGTCGGAGAGGGACTCCAGCGCACTGATGAGATCCCCCAGTTCGAGCCGGGGCGGCAGCGCCACCAGGGCGTGGGCGTAGAAGAGCGGGGCGCCGGAATGGGGGGCGGGCTCGCAGCCGGTGGTGAGGTCGGCCACGTTGACGTTGAGCTGGCGCAAGATGCTGGCCACCTCGTGGACGATGCCGGCCCGGTCGTTGCCGGTGACGCTGACCATCACCTGCCGCTCCGGCTCCTGGCTGAGCTGGCCTTCGGCGAAGCTGACGGTGAGGCCGGGCAGCATCGCCAGCGCCTCGCACAGGCTGCGGTAGTGCTCGTCAGGCACGCTCACGTGCAGGATGCCGGCAAACTGTCCCGCCAGCTCGCTCATGGAGCTGGCCAGCCAGTTGCCCTGCTGGTGGCTGATGACGTCCGCCAGACTCTCGACGATACCGGGCTTGTCTGCGCCGATCACGGTCACGACCAATTGCTTTTGCATCCTGCTCTCCTTGGAATTGGGTTTCTCCAGCATTGTGCCTGCTGTCACAGGCCATATGAAGCCCCGCCGGCAGCAAAAATGGCGAAAAAGCGCGGCGAAGAGGGGGCTGACGCCATTTCTGCACTGCCTGCGCCCGCAGCTGCGTGGTAGAGTGATGCCCCTGTTTTGTATTGTGAAACTAGCTGGCTCTGGTGAGCGGGATGTGCGCGTATGAATAGCCTTGTCGTATCGGGATTGGTGTTGTTGGTGCTGCTTCTGCTGGCGATCTTCTGGAGCAGGGGCAAGAAGGGCAAGGCGCTGCCCTATGAGCTGCAGGAGACCCTGTTCAGCCCGGCGGAGCGCTCCTTCCTCGGTGTGCTGGATCTGGCGGTGGGCGACCAGGCTCGGGTCTTTGCCAAGGTGCGGGTGGCCGATGTGCTGACGCCGGAGGCGGGGATGGGCAAGAGCAAGTGGCAGCAGGCTTTCAACAAGATCAGCGCCAAGCACGTGGACTATCTGCTCTGCCACCCCTCGGATCTCTCCTTCATCTGCGCCATCGAGCTCGATGACAGCTCCCACCGCCATCAGAAGCGCAAGGCGCGGGATAGCTTCCTCAAGGCCGCCTTTGACAGTGCCGGTCTGCCGCTGCTGCAGATCCCGGCTAGCAGCCACTATCAGGTCGAGGAGCTGCGCGAACAGATCCTGCCGCTGCTGAACCGCAGCACGGATCTGCCGCAAGAGGATCTGCTGCCGGGCGAGCGCCGCGAACCCACCTTCAGCCCTCTGCAGCTGGACAGGGTCGAGGTGGAAGAGCCCCACCATGGTGGCCGAGCCCCGGCTGTGGCCCCCATCAAGGCCATCGTATCGCCACGCAGTGCGCCGCTGCCGGCGGCCGACGCCGAGCTGGTGGACAATCTGTTTGCCGAGGTGGAAGAGGACGAAGACGAGGCTCCCCATCAAGTGCCGCACTGCCCCCGTTGCGATGCGCCGTTGGTGGAGCGGGAAGCCAAGAAGGGACCCCATGCCGGCCGCCTGTTCCTGGCCTGCAGCCGCTTCCCCGAGTGCCGTTACGCCGCGCCCCACACTCACGCCCGCCATTGACCATCCTGCCTGCTTGCGGCCCGCTACGGGCCGCAAGCAGGCGCTCTCGCTCCTGTTCCTCTCATCCTCTTGTTTGCCTGCGGCCTGCCCGCGTTACCCCAAAAAAAGTGTCGACAAAATTTATCTTGTGGCGCCGTTGGGTCGATAAACTTAGGTGAAATGCGACAAATTTTGACAATGCGTCGGAATTTTGGCACTTTGTGCATCCTGCATAAAGTGCGTGGTTTGACCACATAAGCACAATAAAACAATAAGTTACGTCGAGAATAGAGGGATGGATATGATGGCAATGGGAGTGTTGATTGTTGACGCCGATGCGCAGCGGCGCCAACAGTTGGGGACAGTTCTCTCGTTCATGGGGATCCCCTGGCAGGAGGTTGCCGAGGGTGATCTGGAGGTTGCCATCGAGTCATCCGGCCCGCTGCAGGGGGTACTGACCGGTGCCCTCAATGGCCGGCCGCTGGGCGAGCTGCTGACCGGTTTTCCCCGGGTGCCTTTCCTGTCGCTGGTGGAAGCCGACTTCCCCAACAGCAACTTCATCGGGGTGGCCGAGTCTCCCTTCACCTACGAATCCCTGACCCGCCATCTGCACTTTTGCCAGGCCTTCGTCTCCCTCCACCCCCGTCAGCAGACCCATGACAAGGGGCAGGCGCTGCTGCGCCTGCTGGTGGGCAAGGGCAAGGGGATCCAGGAGGTGCGCCGGCTCATCAGCCAGGTGGCCGAGACCGATGCCAACGTGCTGATCCTCGGCGAATCGGGTACCGGCAAGGAGGTGGTGGCGCGCGCCATCCATGAACTCTCGGCCCGAAGCGCGGGCCCCTTCGTGCCCATCAACTGCGGTGCCATTCCGGCCGAGCTGCTCGAGAGCGAGCTGTTCGGCCACGAGAAGGGGGCCTTCACCGGCGCCATCGCCGCCCGGCGCGGCCGCTTCGAGCTGGCCCAGGGGGGCACCCTGTTTCTCGACGAGATCGGCGACATGCCGCTGCCGATGCAGGTCAAGCTGCTGCGGGTGCTGCAGGAGCGGATGTTTGATCGGGTCGGCGGTGGCAAGCCCATTCAGGCGGACGTGCGCATCATCGCAGCCACTCACCGGGATCTGGAGGCGATGATCCGCACCCAGGTCTTCCGTGAAGATCTCTACTATCGCCTCAACGTCTTCCCCATCGAGACTCCGCCGCTGCGGGATCGGGCCGACGACATCCCGCTGTTGCTGCAGGAGCTGCTCAATCGCCACGCCGAGCTGCACCAGGGGATGATCCGCCTGACCCAGCGCGCCATGGAGTCCCTGATGCAGTACCCCTGGCCGGGCAACGTGCGCGAGCTCTCCAACCTGCTGGAGCGGCTGCTCATCCTCTACCCGCAGCAGATCGTCGATGTGGCCGACCTGCCGAGCCGCTATCGGCTGCTGCCCTGCGAGCCGCGGGACGAGCGGCTGACCGAGATGGACGAGCGCGATGCGCTGGCCGCGGTGTTCCAGGATCCGCCCGAGCTGGATCTGCCCGCCAGCCACGCCCGCGCCATGCAACTGCCGGAGGAGGGGGTCAACCTCAAGGAGATGCTGGCTGACCTGGAAGTGGAGCTGATCCGCCAGGCGCTGGAGTCCCAGGACGGGGTGGTTGCCCGCGCCGCCGACCTGCTCGGCATGCGCCGTACCACCCTGGTGGAGAAGATGAAAAAATACGGAATGAGCAAGGAAGCATAAGGGTCAAAGCCTTGACGCCTGGCTTCAAGGCTTTGATTTAAAGTATAAATTTTAGTGGCATGGAAATTGAATAAGCTGACTCAGTCGCTAGTTTGAGGTCAGCTTTATGACAGCCCAGCCGCAAGAAACCCCGCTCCAGTCTCACGAGGTGAGCCAGCTTTACGCCATCTTCACGGCGCTGCCCACCGGTGTCTTGCTGCTCGACGGCGAGGGCCGGATCACCCGCGCCAACCCGGCCGCCAAGGCGCTGCTGGGGGAGCCGCTGGAAGGGCAGGCCTGGCGCCAGATCATCGACCGCTGCTTTCAGCCCCGCGAGGATGACGGCCACGAGATCTCCCTGCGCGATGGGCGCCGGGTCCAGCTCTCGACCCAGCCGCTGCCGGATCAGCCGGGCCAGCTGGTGTTCATCAACGATCTGACCGAAACCCGCCAGCTGCAAGACCGCATCAACCACATGAAGCGGTTGTCGGCCCTTGGCAACATGGCCGCCTCGCTGGCCCACCAGATCCGCACGCCGCTCTCCGCCGCCATGCTCTATGCCGCCAACCTGGCCAACCGCACCCTCAAGCCCGAATCCCGCAGCCAGTTCCAGCAAAAGCTGATGGCACGCCTGCAGGATCTCGAGAAGCAGATCAACGACATCCTGTTGTTTGCCCGCAACGGCGACAACCAGGTGGTGACCCCCACCTCGGTACAGGGACTGCTGGCCGAAGTGCAGGCGGGTGCCGAAGCCTTCTGCGCCCAGCAGGGCTGCGAGCTGCACATGGAGGCGCCGGAGCCCGATCTCTGCCTGCTGGCCAACAACAGTGCGCTGGCGGGGGCAGTCAACAACCTTATCGCCAACGCCCAGCAGGCGGGGGCAACCTCCTTGCTGGTGAGCGCGGTGCGCAGCGGCGCCCGGGTGGAGCTGCGCATCCTCGACAACGGCAAGGGGATGCCCGCCCACCTGCTCAGCCAGATCTTCGAACCCTTCTTTACCACCCGCTCCCAGGGCACAGGCCTTGGGCTGGCGGTGGTGCAATCCGTCGTCCGTGCCCATCAGGGGGAGGTCAGCGTGGCCTCAGTCCCCGGCGAGGGCACCTGTTTTACCCTGTCGTTCCCCCTGCATCAGCAGGCGGTGCAGTTAGGAGGTGTCGCATGAGACATGTTGGGCGTCAGCGCCATCCGGCAGGGATCAATATCAATGCGGCCAGGCTGGCTGTGGTGGGAGGTGTAGCATGACTCAGGCCCGGATCCTGGTAGTGGAAGATGACAATGGCCTGCGCGAAGCGCTGATGGATACCCTGTTGCTCGGCGGCTATGAGTGCCGCGAGGTGGACAGCGGCGAGCGGGCCCTGCTGGCCCTGTCGCGCCAGAGCTTCGACATGGTGATCTCGGATATCCAGATGGGGGGGATGGACGGCCTGACCCTGCTGGCCAATATCCGCCAGCAATATTCCCAGGTGCCGGTGCTCCTGATGACCGCCTACGCCAACATCGACGGTGCGGTGCGTGCCATGCGCGAAGGCGCCATCGACTATCTGGCCAAGCCCTTCTCCCCCGAGGTATTGCTCAATCAGGTCAGTCGTTATGTGCCGGCCCAGAAGGTGGAGAAACGGGCCGTGGTTTACGGCGATCCAAAGACTGCCGAGCTGTTCCAGCTGGCGACCCGGGTGGCCAGAAGCGAGGCCACCGTGATGGTGACCGGCCCGAGCGGGACCGGTAAAGAGGTGCTGGCCCGCTACATCCACGACAACTCCAGCCGCGCCGAGCAGACCTTCGTCGCCATCAACTGCGCTGCCATTCCGGAAAACATGCTGGAGGCGACCCTGTTCGGTTACGAGAAGGGGGCCTTTACCGGCGCCGTGCAGGGGTGCCCCGGCAAGTTCGAACAGGCGCAGGGGGGGACCCTGTTGCTCGATGAGATCACCGAGATGGATCTGGGGCTGCAGGCCAAGCTGCTGCGGGTGCTGCAGGAGAAAGAGGTGGAGCGGCTCGGCAGTCGCAAGCTGATCCCGCTCGATGTGAGGGTCATCGCCACCAGCAACCGGGATCTGAAAAAAGCGGTGCAGGATGGCCTGTTTCGCGAGGATCTCTACTATCGCCTCAATGTCTTCCCGCTGCGCTGGACGGCGCTATGGGAGCGCCCCGGCGACATACTGCCGCTGGCGGAACACCTGCTGGCGCTGCATGCTGGTCAGCAGGGACTGCCGACGCCGCAACTGACGGAGGCGGCCCGCGAACGGCTGCTGGCTCACCCCTGGCCCGGCAACGTGCGCGAGCTCGACAACGTGGTGCAGCGCGCCCTTATTCTGAGCCCCGACGGCCTCATCGGCTGCGAGCACCTCATTCTGGAAGAGGTGGAGGAAGAGGAGATCCGCCTGGTCAGCAACGAGCGCAGCAGCGGCAGCGAACACCTGGGCAGCGAGCTCAAGCAGCAGGAGCACCAGATCATTCTCGACACCCTGCAGGATTGCAACGGCAGCCGCAAGGCGGTGGCCGACCGGCTCGGCATCAGCCCGCGCACCCTGCGCTACAAGCTGGCCCAGATGCGCGAGGCGGGGATCGACCTGCCGGCCTGAGGCCATTCCGGGCCCGACCAGGGGCCGCAGTGCGGGAGGCATCATGGTCTTGCCGGCCCGCCTCGATTATCATGGGGCCTCGGCGTTATGAGCCCGATTCCTGCCTGTATCGCAGCACAGGGGTCGGCGCCTTTATAAGGGACCCCTATGATCTCTCATCGAAAACTGGAAAGCGTACTCAACCATCTGCTCGAACCCCACGCCATCAAGGATTACTGCCCCAATGGCCTGCAGGTGGAGGGGCGTGAGCGCATTCGCAAGGTGGTGACCGGCGTGACCGCCAGTCAGGCTCTGATCGACGCGGCCGTGGCTGCCGGGGCCGATGCCATCCTGGTCCATCACGGCTACTTCTGGAGCGGCGAGCCGGCCCAGATCACCGGCATGAAACAGCGCCGCATCAAGACCCTGCTGACCCACGACATCAACCTGTTTGCCTATCACCTGCCGCTGGACGTGCACCCCGAGGTGGGCAACAACGCCCAGCTGGCCCAGTTGCTGGGCATCAAGGTGCGCCGTGGCCTCGAGCCCTGGAACAGCAAGAGCGTCGCCATGGTGGGCAAGCTGGAAGAGCCCATGAGCGGCGCCGATTTTGCCAAGCTGATTGCCGAGCGCCTCGGCCGTGAACCGCTCCATTGTGGCGACAGCGGCCCCGAGCTTATCCGCTCGGTGGCCTGGTGCACCGGTGGCGGCCAGAGCTACATCAATCTGGCGGCGGAGCAGGGCATCGATGCCTTCATCTCTGGCGAGGCCTCCGAGCAGACCATCCACACCGCCCGCGAGATGGGCATGCACTTCTACGCTGCCGGTCACCACGCCACCGAGCGTTACGGTGTCAAGGCGCTGGGGGAGTGGCTGGCGACGGTGCACGGGCTGGATGTCACCTTTATCGATATCGACAATCCGGTCTAGGTTCGTTTAGCCGCGTAGCGGGGTAATCGGACCTGACTGCAGCAAGTGCGCTGGTAGATAGAAATGACAAGGGAGGCCGAAGCCTCCCTTGTTCTATTTTGCATGTTGCGGTTAACCGTTACTCGCTGGCATAACCCGCGGGGCCGAGCAGAGCGCCGTCGAGCAGGGCGGCCCCCTCCAGCATCTGCAGCCTGCCTTCACAGAACCACTGCACCACCAGCGGGTAGATGCTGTGCTCCTGCACCTGCACCCGGGCCGCCACCTCCTCGGCTGTGTCCCCTTCGAAGATGGGAACGCGCGCCTGCAGGATCACCGGGCCGCCGTCGAGCTCTTCGGTGACGAAGTGGACGCTGGCGCCGTGTTCGTCGTCACCGGCGTCGATGGCGCGCTGATGGGTGTGCAGCCCTTGGTACTTGGGCAGCAGGGAGGGGTGGATGTTGACCATCCGCCCGGCAAAGTGCCGCACCAGGTCGGCACTCAGGATCCGCATAAACCCGGCCAGCACCACCAGGTCGGGCTGATAGTCGTTCATCAGCGCCAGCAGGGCGGCGTCATACTCCTCCCGACTGGCAAACTGCTGCTGGGCGAGGATGGCGGTGGCCACCCCCGCCTCTTTGGCACGTACCAGACCATAGGCATCGGCCTTGTTGCTGATGACACCGACCACCTCACCGGCAATCTTGCCGTCGGCACAGCCGTCGAGGATGGTCTGCAGGTTGCTGCCGTTGCCGGAGATCAGCACCAGGATGCGTTTCATAGGGGAGGTCATTTGGCTGTTGATCCGGTCATTCATTGAATGATGACCTGCTCCTCACCATCGGCCGCCTTGGCGATATGGCCGATATGCCAGGCGTTCTCGCCTTCCGCCTTGAGCAGGGTCAGCGCTTTTTCCAGCTGATCCGCCGGCAGGGCGATGATCATGCCGACGCCGCAGTTGAAGGTGCGGTACATCTCGTGGCGGGTGACGTTGCCGGCCTCTTGCAGCCAGCTGAACACCGCCGGCCACTGCCAGCTCTGCTCGTCGATCACCGCTTGGGTGTTGGCGGGCAGCACGCGCGGGATGTTTTCCCAGAAGCCGCCACCGGTGATGTGGGAGAGGGCGTGGATCTCGCACTCCTTGATGAGCTTGAGCACGGGTTTCACGTAGATGCGGGTCGGCTCCAGCAGGGCATTGGCCAGGGTGGTATCACCCAGTGGCTGCTGCACGTCGGCCTTGGAGACTTCCAGGATCTTGCGAATGAGGGAGAAGCCGTTGGAGTGGGGGCCGCTGGCGGCCAGGGCGATCAGGGCATCCCCTTCGCCGACCTTGCTGCCGTCGATGATCTCGCTCTTCTCCACCACACCGACGCAGAAACCGGCGATGTCGTAGTCTTCCCCTTCATACATGCCCGGCATCTCGGCGGTTTCGCCGCCTACCAGGGCGCAGCCGGACTGCTCGCAGCCGGCACCGATGCCGGTGACCACGGCCGCGGCGGTGTCCACGTCCAGCTTGCCGGTGGCATAGTAATCGAGGAAGAAGAGGGGCTCGGCGCCCTGCACGATCAGGTCATTGACGCACATGGCCACCAGATCGATGCCCACGGTGTCGTGCTTCTTCAGGTTGATGGCGAGGCGCAGCTTGGTGCCCACCCCGTCGGTGCCGGAGACCAGCACCGGCTCCTTGTAGCCCGCAGGGATTTGACACAAGGCCCCAAAGCCGCCAAGACCACCAAGGACTTCAGGACGACGAGTGCGCTTTGACACGCCCTTGATACGTTCAACCAGTGCATTGCCGGCATCGATATCCACGCCAGCATCCTTGTAGCTCAGTGAGGTTTTGTCAGTCACGCGTATTCCCCGTCATATAAAGAAGTGGAGGGTAAAATTCGGGGCGTATTCTAACAGTGGCGGTGAAAAACCAGAAAGGAAATCGTTTGCGCGTTTTTGCGCGGAAATGCTCTACAAGCGGCGGCTTTTGTTGTATGATTCCGCGATTTTTTTGCGGCAGTTAGAGGAGATAATAATGAAAGTCGTTGAAGTCAAACACCCCCTGGTCAAGCACAAGATCGGTCTGATGCGTGAAGGCGATATCAGCACCAAGCGTTTCCGTGAACTGGCCAAGGAAGTGGGCAGTTTGTTGACCTACGAAGCGACCTCTGACTTCGAAACCGAGAAGGTTACCATCGATGGCTGGAACGGGCCAGTGGAAGTTGACCAGATCAAGGGCAAGAAGGTCACCGTGGTGCCCATCCTGCGTGCCGGTCTGGGCATGATGGACGGCGTGCTGGAGCACATGCCGAGCGCCCGCGTCAGCGTGGTCGGTATCTACCGCGACGAAGAGACCCTGCAGCCGGTTCCCTACTTCGAGAAGATTGTCAGCAACATCGAAGAACGTCTGGCGCTGGTCATCGACCCCATGCTGGCCACCGGCGGCTCCATGATCGCCACCATCGACCTGCTCAAGAAGAAGGGCTGCCAGTCCATCAAGGTGCTGGTGCTGGTTGCCGCGCCGGAAGGCATCAAGGCGCTGGAAGCCGCTCACCCGGACGTGGAGCTGTTCTGCGCCTCCATCGACCAGGGCCTGAACGAGAAGGGCTACATTGTCCCGGGTCTGGGCGACGCCGGCGACAAGATCTTCGGCACCAAGTAAGCCTCGCTCGCCTCATCGCGTGCCTGCAGGCGCGCAAATGGAGCCGGCACCTCGCCGGCTCCGCTGTTTCTCCCGCCCCTGGCTTGCTGCCATGCGCGCCTTGCCGCTACCATAAGCACCATCTCCCATTTCGAGACTTTTCTCATGCTCAAACGTGTTGTGACCGCCCTCTGCTGCGGCTTGTCATTCATGGTGTCGGCCGCTCAGGTGACCGATCTCTATCAGGGCAAGGCCCCCACCAGCGGCGACATGGCGGCAGCCCAGTCCCAGGCTCTGGGCGAGGTGCTGATCAAGGTGACCGGCAAGCGCGACATCCTGACCCAGCCGGCGGTGGTCAAGGCGCTGGCGGCCCCCGGTGCGTTCGTGCAGCACTACGGTTATCAGGACGTGGGGCCGGTGAAGTTTCTCAAGGCCGATTTCGACGTGACCAAGGTCAATGCCCTGGTGGCCGAGAGCAAGTTCGCCCTGCTGGGCCCGGCCCGGCCGCAAGTGGCCATCTGGCTGGTGATCAATGAAGGGGAGCGGCGCATTCTGCCGGATCAGTCCAGCGATGGCTGGGCCGTCGCCCTGCGTACCCAGGCCCAGGCGATGGGGCTGCCGGTCAGCATTCCGCTGATGGACTTGGACGACAACATGGCGGTCAATGCCACCGACGTCTGGGGCCGTTTCGCCGATCCCATCCTCAAGGCGAGCCAGCGTTACGGTGCCGAGATGGTGGTGCTGGGCAAGCTCACCCCTGAAGGTGACAAGTGGAGCATCGACTGGGGTCTCTACGGGCCCAAGGCCGGCGGTGAGCTGAGCGAACTGACCAGAGGCGAGGGTTCTGGCACCCAGGCCGAGGTGGCGCAGACGTTCGCCGATGCCCTGGCAGGCTGGCTGGTGCAGAACTACGGGGCGCGCATCTCCGGTGTTGCCTCCAGCCAGACACTGGTGGTGGAGGGGTTGTCAGGCATCGACGGCATGATCACGGTGCAGAAAATGCTGCAGGGGATGGCCAGCGTCACCAAGGTGGAGATTGGCAAACTGGAGGGGGACAAGGTGACCTTCAACCTGAGCCTGCAGGGGGACAAGGCCGAGCTCATCCGCGGGCTGCAGCTGGAGAGCCGGTTGCGCCAGCTGGCGGATACCCCAGAGGGGCTGAGCTATCAGTGGTCGCAGCCCTGATCCTGGCCGAGGATCCTGACCGTTCGGCTGTGAGGCATGGGCGCTCTCCTGCCAGGGCTTGAGCGCGCCGGCCAAGGAGTAGCCGTTCCCGTTAGCAATGGTCGCAGCCTGGATCCTTTATGAGGATCCACACCGCCCGGCATCGTCCGGGCGGTTCTCTATCCGCCTTCGCGATGATACACTTGCCCGCAAATGTCACAGTCAAAGCCCAACGAGTGAAGCAACCGGCCCAACTGTCTTTAGCCGTACAACTACCGGATGATGAAACCTTCGTCAGTTTTTATCCCGGCAACAATGCTCATCTGATCACCGCCCTCAAGAATGCGGCCATTGGTCAGGGTTCGCCTTTCCTCTATTTCTGGGGGGCCAAGGGATCGGGCCGCTCCCATCTGCTGCACGCCACCTGCGCCGAGGTCAATGCTCGCGACGCTGCCGCCGCCTATCTCTCCCTCGATCAGTTCGAACAGCTGGATCCCAGCATGCTCGACGCCCTCGAAAGCCTGCCGCTGGTCTGCCTCGACAGCCTGGAGGCTATCGCTGGCAATGCCCTGTGGGAGCGCGCCCTGTTCGACTTTTACAATCGTTGGAAGGAGAAGGGCGAGGGGACCCTGGTGGTGACCGGTTGCAGCGCGCCGCGCAAACTGGGGCTGCAGCTGCCGGATCTCGCCTCCCGTCTCGATTGGGGGGTGAGCTTCCACCTCGACGAGCTGGACGATGAGGGCAAGCTCAGTGCCCTGCAGCTGCGTGCCGAGCTGCGGGGCTTCAAACTGCCCATCGACGTGGGCCGCTTCCTGCTCAACCGTCTCTCGCGCGATATGCGTACCCTGCTCACCACCCTCAATCAGCTCGACAACGCCTCTTTTCGTGCCAAGCGCAAGCTGACCATCCCCTTTGTTAAAGAGATCCTCGAGCTCTGAGTCCTTCGGGTGTGCTTGAGCGTGAGCGACGCCTAAGCAATGAATAAAAAGAAAAGAAACCCCGGCCAGTGGCCGGGGTTTTGCTATCTCAAGGACTCTCTCAAAGAGTTCTGCCTAATCAGTGGAACTGATCTTCTTCAGTCGAGCCAGTCAGCGCGGTCACCGAGGATTGGCCGCCCTGGATGACGGTGGTCACCTTGTCGAAGTAACCGGTGCCCACCTCCTGCTGGTGCGCCACGAAGGTGTAGCCCCGCTCGGCGGCGGCGAACTCGGGTTGCTGCACCATCTCGACATAGTGCTTCATCCCTTCGCCACGGGCGTACTGGTAGGCCAGCTCGTACATGTGGAACCACATGTTGTGGATCCCTGCCAGGGTGATGAACTGGTACTTGTAACCCATGTCGGACAGCTCCTGCTGGAAGCGGGCGATGGTGGCATCGTCCAGGTTCTTCTTCCAGTTGAAGCTCGGGGAGCAGTTGTAGGCCAGGATGCGATCCGGGAACTGGGCCTTGATCGCTTCGGCAAACTTGCGCGCCTCGTCCAGATCCGGCTTGGCGGTTTCGCACCACACCATGTCGGCGTAGGGGGCGTAGGCCAGACCGCGGGCGATGGCCTGATCGATGCCGGCACGCACCTTGTAGAAGCCTTCGGCGGTGCGCTCACCAGTCAGGAAGTCCGCATCGTAAGGATCCGCATCCGTGGTCAGCAGGTCTGCCGCGTTGGCGTCGGTACGGGCGATCACCAGGGTGCTGGTGCCGCACACGTCGGCCGCCAGACGAGCCGCGACGAGCTTCTGCACCGCTTCCTGGGTCGGAACCAGCACCTTGCCGCCCATATGGCCGCATTTTTTCACCGAGGCCAGCTGATCTTCGAAGTGCACGCCGGCGGCACCTGCCTCGATCATCCCCTTCATCAGTTCGAAGGCGTTCAGCACGCCGCCGAAGCCGGCTTCCGCATCCGCGACGATGGGCAGGAAGTAGTCGATGAAACCCTCGTCTTGCGGTCCGACCTTGTTGGCCCACTGGATCTGGTCGGCACGGGCGAAGGAGTTGTTGATGCGCTCCACCACCGACGGCACCGAGTTGGCCGGATAGAGGGACTGATCCGGATACATGGTGGAGGAGAGGTTGTTGTCTGCCGCTACCTGCCAGCCGGAGAGGTAAATTGCCTCGATCCCCGCCTTGGCCTGTTGCACCGCCTGGCCGCCGGTCAGGGCGCCGAGACAGTTGACGTAGCCCTTCTTGGCGCCGCCGTGGATCAGCTCCCACAGCTTGTCGGCGCCACGTTGGGCCAGGGTGTGCTGCGGCTGCAGGCTGCCGCGCAGGTTGACCACGTCCTCGGCGCTGTAGCCACGCTTGATCCCTTTCCAGCGGGGGTTCTGTGCCCAGTCTTTCTCGATAGCCTGGATCTGTTGCTCACGGGTCAGTGCCATATCAGTTCCCTCTTTCATTGATTTCACGTTTCCATTGACTTGTTATTGGCGAGCTCCTTGCGGAGCCCGTGATTCAGAGCCGCTCGTAACCGGGCAGCGTCAGAAAATCGATCAGGGTATCGGCGCAGGTGATCTCTTCCATCAGGGCGCTCGCCTCGGCGAAACGACCCGACTGCCAGCGGGCTTCGCCCACCTCGCGTTTGACCACCTCCTGCTCCTCGGCCAGCATCTGGCGGAACAGATCCTTGGTCACCACCTGGCCGTTGGAGAGGCTCTTGCCGTGGCGGATCCATTGCCAGATGGAGGTGCGGGAGATCTCGGCGGTAGCCGCATCTTCCATCAGACCGTAGATAGGCACGCAGCCGTTGCCATTGATCCAGGCCTCCAGGTATTGCAGAGCGACCCGGATGTTGGTGCGCATGCCTGCCTCGGTGCGCTCGCCCTCGCAGGGTGCCAGCAGGTCGGCGGCTGTGATGGGGGCATCCTGCTCGCGCAGCACGCCGATCTGGTTCTTGGCGCCGGCCGGGATGGTGGCGTTGAACACGGCCATGGCGGTGTCGGCCAGGCCCGGGTGGGCCACCCAGGTACCATCGTGGCCGTTGTCGGCTTCACGCTGTTTGTCGGCATGTACCTTGGCGAAGACCTGCTCGTTGACGGCGGCATCCTTGGCCGGAATGAAGGCGGCCATGCCCCCCATCGCCAGCGCGCCGCGCTTGTGACAGGTCTTGATCAGCAGCCGCGAGTAGGCGGAGAGGAACGGCTTGTCCATGGTCACCACCTGGCGGTCCGGCAGGACGCGATCCGGGTGATTCTTCAGGGTCTTGATATAGCTGAAGATGTAGTCCCAGCGGCCGCAGTTGAGGGCCACGATGTGATCCTTCATCTGATAGAGCAGCTCATCCATCTCGAACACCGCTGGCAGGGTTTCGATCAGCACGGTGGCCTTGATGGTGCCGCGGGGCAGGCCGAACTTGTCTTCGGTCCAGGCGAACACCTCGCTCCACCAGCGCCCTTCCAGGTGGCTCTGCAGCTTGGGTACGTAGAAGTAGGGGCCGGATCCCTTGGCCAGCAGCGCCTTGTGGTTGTGCAGGAAGTAGAGGGCGAAGTCGAACAAGCCGCCGGGAATGGGGGCTCCATCAAAGGTGACGTGTTTTTCCGGCAGGTGCAGACCGCGTACCCGGCAGATGAGCACCGCAGGATCGGCATTGAGGGTATAGGATTTCCCCTCCGGGCTCTGGTAGGCAATGGTGCCATTGACCGCATCGCGCAGGTTGATCTGCCCCTCGATCACTTTGTTCCAGGCGGGGGCCAGTGAATCTTCGAAGTCCGCCATGAACACCTTGACGTTGGCGTTGAGGGCGTTGATCACCATCTTGCGCTCGACCGGGCCGGTGATCTCCACACGGCGATCCTGCAGGTCGGCGGGAATGCCGCGCACCGTCCAGTCGCCGGCGCGGATGTGGGCGGTCTCAGGCAGGAAGTCCGGCAGCTCGCCGCCATCGATACGGGCCTGGCGTGCCACACGTTGTTTCAACAATTCGTCCCGTTGGGGAGCAAAGCGTTCCACCAGTTCGGATACCAGGGCCACCGCGTCCGGCGTCAGAATTTGCGCGTAATCGGGATGCATTTCGCCCTGGATGCGCAGACGGGCGCTACAGTGGGTCTGGGCCGGTGCCGACATAGTGTTCACTCCTTTGAGAATTACATTTTGAACTAATTAACTACGACTAAAGTCGATCCCTGTTTTTCAATCTTCCCGTAACAACGGGGTAACACGATTCATAAGGTGCGAAATATTGCTCTATTCGTCAACAGCTTTTTTAAAACACCTGTTTTGGTCATGATGTTAACTATATGTTTTAAATGAGTTTGTTTGATTAGCGCAAAAACTCTATGCAGATGGTTATGCTCTTGTTTTCCACCCCTTTGCGGCGGCCCCATATCGGGGGGAGAACAGTCGATGGGATGTAACTTATTACGTAATAAAATTACAAATGCAAAAACAAATCCCGACCTCACTCCAAGCTTTCAAAAAACGTCCGTATGAAATGCGTTTGAGCAACCCAGCAAGCGCTTGGTGCCTTCTGGCATTGGCTGGAGAACGGTTGTTTAAAACTTAAGTCGCTCAATGGGACCAAATGGGGTCCGGTGGCAGCCGAGTGAGAAAGTGATGGGCAATAACGTAGGTTTGTATCACCTCAGGGGATGGCGTGTGCAGGTGAGGGGAGGAACGCTGGTAGCAGATATGACTGCCGCTATTTCGTTACGCAGGATATTGTTTTTATTTGTATCAGCGGGCCATCCTGGCCCTCAAAGGAGGTATCAAGGGGAGATGATCCCGAGTGTCACGACCCTGATCTCCCGTGACAGGAAGGGTTGACGCCAGGGTTGACGGTTCAGTAGTCATCGTCCGGCGCCGCCAGATCGACGATGTCGAGCCGTACGACGGGGCCATGCTCGGCCACATACTGGTTGGCTCCGGTTTCGGTGGCCGGCTGGGGCAGGGGAGAGTGTTCGGGTTGTGTTTCAACTGCTTGCGTCATGGGTGCTTGCCTCACTGGATTGCAAGCCGGTTGGTGACTCCATCACCCGGGTTTCCACCTCCCTGTACGAAATGCCGGCGGAAAAGTCGCGTATCCTAGCGATACTCTCGAAAGGTTTCAAGCGGTTCTGAATAAAATCCGTACCGCAACTGACTGGTGACTCTTTGAAGGAGAGGGCGTGACACGAGAGGCTAACGGAGAGCGGCGGGTGAAGATCGGGATGACGGGCAAAAAAATAGCCCAGTCGCTGGACTGGGCTATTTTCGGGGAATGATGGTCGGCGTGAGAGGATTTGAACCTCCGACCCCTGACACCCCATGACAGTGCGCTACCTGGCTGCGCTACACGCCGACAAGGTCAGTCTGTGCTGACGGGGAGGAAGTCTAATGTTCCGCACCTTTGGACGCAACTCCTTTTTTATCATAGAGATGCTGACTGCTTCTTTATTGCTCAGCACAGATGGAACTTGGGGGCGCCAGCGGGATTTGGCATAATCGCCGCCCCGCCGTTGGCATGGATGGCGGGACTCCTGCCATAGAGAGCGGTGGCAAGGGGCCGTGATACCGTCTTTCGCCGACAGCATGATCTGTCGTCATCAACCAGTCAGAGAGGAGCAGGGCGTGAAACCATCGGACGTTGCAGCACAGGCGAGCCAGCACGAGCAGGACGAACGCTGGATGCGCCATGCCATGGCGCTGGCCGCCAGGGCCGAGGGGATCGGCGAGATCCCGGTGGGCGCCGTGCTGGTGCTGGGGGAGGAGATCGTCGCAGAGGGCTGGAACCGTTCCATCAGCGAGCACGATGCCTGCGCCCATGCCGAGGTGATGGCGCTCCGGGCTGCCGGCGAGCGGCTGCAAAATTACCGTCTGCTCGACACCACCCTCTATGTGACCCTGGAGCCCTGCTGCATGTGTGCCGGTGCCCTGATCCACAGCCGGGTCAAGCGGGTGGTCTATGGCGCGCGGGACTTGAAGACCGGGGCAGCCGGCTCAGTGTTCGAGATCCTGCAGGACCCGCGTCACAATCACAGGGTCGAGCTGACCGGCGGCGTGCTGGCAGAGGCCTGCTCGGCCCAGCTGTCGGATTTCTTCAGGCGTCGCCGCGCCGAGAAAAAGGCCGCCAGATTGGCACTGCAACAAACCCCGGCCGCCGACGATTGAGGCGCATCAGCGCAAGCGGTGCGCTCCCGCGGCGCTTGCGCTACATTTTTAACTTTATAAAACAGTTGGTTGTCATCTTCTCCATGGCATCTTTGATGCCGCTTTCTTGCCTGCAAATAAGCCCGGTTCACGGGACCTTCATGTAACAAAACTGTCATGCAACCGCCATATAATGCCGCCAAGCCTAGCTCACATTGAGGTTTTGCATGTCATCGGAATCGTTGCACCTGGTTATGGCGGGGAGCAGAAAGCGCCGTATCAAGGATAAGTTGGCCAAGTACGGGGTGACCACGGGCGGAGCCCTGGTACTGGTCGCCCTGTTGCTTATTTTCTTCTATCTGCTCTATGTGGTGAAACCCATCTTCAATGGCGCCTCCATGGAGCCGACCGCATCGTTTACCCTGCCCATTCAGGGCAAGACCGCCTGGCTCGGAGTGGAGGAGCAGAACGAGATCGGCTATCGCTTCAGCGACCAGGGCCAGGTCAACTTCTTTGCCGTCCAGAATGATGGCAAGGTCAAGGTGGGCCAGTCGCTCGGTCAGGCACAGGTAAAGGGTGACATCACCGCCGTCGCGCCACCGTCGCCGGGCCAGAAGCTGATGGCCTACGGTTTTGCCGACGGCAAGGCCCAGGTGGTGCAGCCCGCTTTCAAGGTCTCCTATCCCAACGACGTGCGGGTCATCGAACCCAGTCTGCAGTACCCCTTCGGCGAAGAGCCGGTCGTGGTGGACCCTGCGGGCAAGGCGCTGTCGCTGATGGTATTTGAAGCCACCAAGGACAAGATGGCCACCGCGGCCGTGACCGCCGATGGTCGCGGCGTCATGATGGTGATGAGCGGTGAGGAGAACTTCCTCTCCGGCGAAGTCGAGTGGAGCGCCCAGAACTACAGCATCCCCTCCCTGCCGCGCCACGTGGATCAGATGTTGCTGACCCCCAACCTGCGCATCCTGTTCGTGCGCGAGGGCAATCGCCTCTCGGTCTACGACATTCACAACCTGAACGACATCTCCCTGCGCAACGTGCTGGAGATCAATGCCCCCGATGCCAACGTGACCCGGGTCGAGCTGCTGTCTGGTGCCTCTTCCCTACTGGTGGGCAACGACAATGGCGTCATCTCCCAGTGGTTCGAAGTGGCCCGGGACGGCAAGCGCCAGTTCACCCAGATCCGCGACTTCAAGGGCGATGGCGCCGTGGCGCAGCTGACCCCCGAACATTTTCGCAAGGGCTTCATCAGTGCCGACAAGAGTGGCACCATCAGCTTCTTCCACGCCACCGGCGAAACCAAGTTGCTGAGTGAGAAGGTGGAGGGCGGTCCGCTGGCGGCGCTGGCCATCTCCCCCCGTCACAACGTGCTGCTGATGCAGCAGGGGGACGCCTTCAAGCTGTTTGCGGTGGAGAACGAGCACCCCGAGGTGACCTGGTCGGCGCTCTGGCAACAGGTGTGGTATGAAGGCTACCCCGAGCCCCAGTACGTGTGGCAGTCCACCTCCGCCAGCAACGACTTCGAGGCCAAGCTGAGCCTGGTGCCGCTGGTGTTCGGCACCCTCAAGGCCTCCTTCTATGCCATGGTGTTTGCAGTGCCGCTCGGCGTCGCCGGCGCCATCTACACCGCCTACTTCATGTCGGCGGGGCTGCGCAAATACGTCAAGCCGACGGTGGAGATCATGGCGGCCCTGCCGACCGTTATCCTCGGCTTCCTGGCGGGTCTGTGGCTCGCTCCCATCATCGAGGGGGCGCTGCCCGGCGTGGTGCTGCTGCTGATCCTGCTGCCGATGGGGATGCTGTTGACCGCCCTGGTGTGGAACTACCTGCCGGAGCGCGGCAAGGCCTGGTTGCCGGAGGGGTGGCACGCCATCCTGCTGATCCCGGTGCTGCTGCTGATTGGCTGGGGCGCTTTCGCGGTGAGCCCGCTCATCGAGAACGCCTTCATGCACGGTGACTCGCGCATCTGGCTGACTCACGACATGGGCATCAAGTTTGACCAGCGCAACTCCCTGGTGGTCGGCATCGCCATGGGCTTTGCGGTCATTCCCACCATCTTCTCCATCGCCGAAGACGCGGTATTCTCGGTTCCCAAGCACCTCACCCAGGGCTCCCTGGCCCTCGGTGCCACACCGTGGCAGACCCTGAGCCGGGTGGTGATCCTCACCGCCAGCCCGGGCATCTTCTCGGCGGTGATGATGGGCCTTGGCCGCGCCGTGGGCGAGACCATGATAGTGCTGATGGCCACCGGCAATACCCCCATCATGGACTTCTCCATGTTCCAGGGGCTGCGCACTCTGGCCGCCAACATCGCGGTGGAGATGCCGGAATCGGAAGTGGGCAGCTCTCACTATCGGGTACTGTTCCTCGCCGCCTTCGTGCTGTTCGTGTTCACCTTCTTGTTCAATACCCTGGCCGAGTTCATCCGTCAGCGGTTGCGTGAAAAATACAGCTCCCTGTGATGGGCTGCTCTGTAAGGATCGAGGAATCGACAATGGGTAAGTGGTTTAAATCGGGGGCCCCCTGGATCTGGATGACCGGCGGCGCCGTCAGCCTGAGTCTGGTAGCGGTACTGGGTCTGCTGCTGCTGATCGGCTGGCGTGGTCTGGTCTACTTCTGGCCCCACCCCATCTATGAGTGGCAATTGGAAGACGCCCAGGGCAACAAGAGCGTGCTGATCGGCGAAATCAACGACCGCGAGCTGGTGCCGGTCGAGCGGCTGCGGGCCGCCGGCCTGCCGCTGGCAGGGGAGGAGCGCGAGCTGCTGACCCGCTATCTGGTCAAGACCGGCAACCGCGAGTTCGTCGACCTGGACTTCCGCTGGGTGCTGGAGACCGACATCAAGTCCCAGAGCCTGCCGGCGGAGCTGGCCATGGTGGAGCGTGCCACCAACGGCAACTTCTACGGCTATATCGTCGCGGTGAAAGAGGATGGCCGCGAGCTCACTTCGGATCTGCATCCCGCCCTGCAGCGGGTGCTGGCGCGGGCCAACGGCCTCTCAAGCCAAGCCGACGATCTGCAAAAAGGGGACATCGGCAGCATCAACTATCAACTGGAGCGGCTGCGCCTCAAAGAGCGCAAGGCCGAGCTGGACGACAAGCTGACCGATCAGCTTAAAGCCGAGCTGGCGAGCGAGCGTCAGGCCCTCAACGATCGTTATCAGGTGCTGGAGAAGGAGCTCTTCTCTCTGCGTGCCCAGGCAGACAGAGACAGCATCACGGTCAAGGACATGCGTGGCGAACTGGTGACCATGCCCATGTCCAAGGTGCTGGACGTGGTGTGGCCCAACGACATGAGCCTGCCGGCCAAGGTGGGTTACTGGTTCCACCAGATCGGCAAGTTTGTCTCCGACGATCCGCGCGAGGCCAACACCGAGGGCGGGGTGTTCCCGGCCATCTTCGGCACCGTCTTCATGGTGTTCCTGATGGCGATCATCGTGACTCCGCTGGGGGTTATCGCAGCGGTCTACCTGCATGAATACGCGGGCAAGAACAGCCTGACCAAGATCATTCGCATCGCGGTGATCAACCTGGCGGGCGTGCCCTCCATCGTGTACGGCGTGTTCGGTCTGGGCTTCTTCGTCTACACCCTCGGTGGTTCGCTGGACCAGCTGTTCTATCCGGAAGCGCTGCCGAGCCCGACCTTCGGCTCCCCCGGCGTCATCTGGTCTGCGCTGACCCTGGCCATCCTGACCCTGCCGGTGGTGATCGTCTCCACCGAAGAGGGGCTGGCCCGGATCCCGAGCACCATCCGCCAGGGGTCCCTCGCGCTGGGGGCTACCCAGGCCGAGACCCTGTGGCGCATCGTGCTGCCCATGGCAAGCCCGGCCATCATGACCGGCCTCATCCTGGCCATCGCCCGCGCGGCCGGTGAAGTGGCGCCGCTGATGCTGGTGGGGGTGGTGAAACTGGCGCCGACCCTGCCGATGGACGGCAACTTCCCGTACCTGCACGTGGAGCGCAAGTTCATGCACCTGGGCTTCCACATCTATGACGTCGGCTTCCAGAGCCCCAACGTCGAGGCGGCGCGTCCCCTGGTCTACGCCACCTCCTTCCTGCTGGTGACGGTGATCGTCGGCCTCAACCTGACGGCCATCGGTATCCGCAACCACTTGCGTGAGAAATTCCGGTCGCTGGAGCATTGATAGGCCAGCCACTACAGAGACGGGCAGGGAACAGGGTTTCCTGCCAGCCAAGCGTTCCGGCCGCGGGCCCTGAAAGTGCCCGCCGCCATCGACAGATTTTGAGGTAACAGATGATCAACGTAACGACCGCAGCGACCCAGCATACCGCGACCGACCTGCTCAACCTGAGCCCGGAGCAGACCGCGCTGGAGGTGAAGGATCTCAACCTGTACTACGGCAACAAGCAGGCGTTGTTCAACGTCAACATGAAGATCCCCAAGGGCCAGGTCACCGCCTTTATCGGCCCCTCCGGCTGCGGCAAGTCCACCCTGCTGCGCTGCATCAACCGGATGAACGACCTGGTGGAGATCTGCCGCATCGAGGGCGAAATTCAGCTGCACGGCCACAACATCTACGACAAGAGCGTCGATGTCTCCGCTCTGCGCCGTCAGGTGGGCATGGTGTTCCAGCGCCCCAACCCCTTCCCCAAGTCCATCTACGAGAACGTGGTCTATGGCCTGCGCCTGCAGGGCATCAACGACAGACGCACCCTGGACGAGGCGGCCGAGCGCTCCCTGCGCGGCGCGGCCCTGTGGGACGAGGTGAAGGATCGCCTGCACGACAACGCCTTCGGCCTCTCCGGTGGTCAGCAGCAGCGTCTGGTGATTGCCCGCGCCATTGCCATCGAGCCGGAAGTGCTGCTGCTCGATGAACCCACCTCGGCGCTCGACCCCATCTCCACCCTCACCATCGAGGAGCTGATCAACGAGCTCAAGAGCCAGTTCACCGTGGTGATCGTGACCCACAACATGCAGCAGGCGGCGCGGGTGTCGGATCAGACCGCCTTCATGTACATGGGCGAGCTCATCGAGTACTCGGACACCAACACCATCTTCACCACCCCGGCCAAGAAGAAGACCGAAGACTACATCACCGGTCGTTACGGCTAAGGGATGCTGGTGATGGAGATGAGCAAGATGAGCATCAACAAACAGATTACCCGTCAGTTCAACGACTAGGGCGTGTTGGTGCAACAAGGGTTATGGGGATGAGCAAGATGAGCATCAACAAACAGATTACCCGTCAGTTCAACGACTAGGGCATACTCGGAGCATCAAGGATTATTGGTATGGACAATATGAACCTCAACAAACACATCTCCGGTCAGTTCAATGCCGAGCTCGAGAGCGTGCGCAACCAGGTGCTGGTGATGGGCGGGCTGGTGGAGCAGCAGCTGACCGACGCCATCGCGGCGATCCACGATCAGGATCTGGACGCGGCGCGCAAGATCGTGGCCAACGACCATAACGTCAACGCCATGGAAGTGGCGATCGACGAGGAGTGCACCCGCATCATCGCCAAGCGCCAGCCTACTGCCTCCGACCTGCGGCTGGTGATGGCCATCATCAAGACCATCACCGACCTTGAGCGCATCGGCGATGTGGCGGACAAGATCGCCCGCATGCTGACCGACAACGCCAACAAGCCGCAACCGCCGCTGGTGTCGCTGGAGAACATGGGCCGCCGCACCATCAAGATGCTGCACGACGTGCTGGACGCCTTCGCCCGCATGGATCTCGATGCTGCGCTGGCGGTCTACAAGGAAGATGACAAGGTGGACCGGGAGTACGAGTCCATCATTCGCGAGCTGATGACCTACATGATGGAAGATCCCCGCACCATACCGCAGGTGCTAAACGTGCTGTGGGCGGCGCGGGCCATCGAGCGGGTCGGCGATCGCTGCCAGCACATCTGCGAATACATCGTCTACTACGTGAAAGGCAAGGACGTGCGCCACACCAAGGCGGACGACCTGGGCACCCTGCTGGGGAAAGGGTGAGTCTGAAATGAATAAAAAGGCGCTTTGAGCGCCTTTTTTGTTGCCTTTTCAGTCAGTGCAAGATATCGCCACCCGACTGGCGCTTTTCTGCTAGAATATGCCCCCTGTGTGAGTCCCGGATCGACTCACGGTCCGGTCTCCCGGACCCAGTTTGCCGTCTTGTGCTAAGGCGGGTGTAGCAATAGGTTAATCATGAGTTTTGCCGATAGTTTATTTTTCCTGATGCTGCTGGTTGCCGGCAGCGTGTTCTTCTCTCTCTCCGAGATATCCCTCGCCGCCTCCCGCAAGATCAAGTTGCAGGTGATGGCCGATGAGGGCAACCGCCATGCCGAAAAGGTACTGGCACTGCAGGCCCAGCCGGGCAACTTCTTTACCGTGGTGCAGATCGGGCTCAATACCGTCGCCATCCTGGGCGGTATCCTGGGCGAATCCGCCCTGAAT
The DNA here is from genome assembly GCF_027707805.1 of Aeromonas sp. QDB20. Lineage (NCBI taxonomy): Bacteria > Pseudomonadati > Pseudomonadota > Gammaproteobacteria > Aeromonadales > Aeromonadaceae > Aeromonas > Aeromonas sp. QDB20. The sequence goes on from NZ_JAPCJC010000013.1 coordinate 78,919, forward strand.
CCGGCCATCAAGGAGCTGGTCTCCGAGTTTTATCAGGGGCCCTGGCTGAGTGAAATCAGCTCGGCGACCTCCTTCGTGTTCGTCACCGGCATGTTCATTCTCATCGCCGATCTGATGCCCAAGCGCCTCGCCATGACCATGCCGGAGCGGATCGCCGTGGTGGTGGTGCGCCCCATGCTGCTGTGCGTCACCCTGCTGATGCCGCTGGTGTGGCTGTTCAACGGCATGGCCAACGGTCTGTTCCGCCTGCTGCGCATCTCCATGGTGCGCAACGACGAGATCACCTCCGACGATATCTATGCGGTGATGGATGCGGGGGCCGAGGCCGGCGTCATCCAGCGTGAGGAGCATCAGCTCATCGAGAACGTGTTCGAGCTGCAGTCCCTCGGTGTCACCTCGGCCATGACGGCGCGCGAGAGCCTCATCTACTTCACCCTGCAAGAGGGGGAGGAGAGCATCAAGGCCAAGATCGCCGAGCACCCCCACAACAAGTTCCTGGTGTGCGACCACAACCTCGACAGCATCAAGGGCTTCGTCGACTCCAAGGAGCTGCTGATCCGGGTCATCAGCGGCCAGAGCATCGATCTCAACAGCGGCTCCCTGGTGCAGAACGTCATCATCATTCCCGACACCCTCAACCTCTATGAGGCGATGGAGTACTTCAAGAACCATCGCGGCGACTTCGCGGTGGTGATGAACGAGTACGCGCTGGTGGTGGGTATCGTCACCATGAACGACCTGATGAGTACCGTCATGGGCGAGTGGGCCACCCACGTGGTGGAAGAGCAAATCGTGCAGCGGGATGAGAACTCCTGGCTGGTGGACGGGGTGACCCCCATCTCCGACGTGATGCGTGCCTTCGACATCGAGGAGTTCCCGGAAAACCAGAATTATGAAACCATCGCCGGCTTCATCATGTACATGCTGCGCAAGATCCCCAAGCGAACCGACTCGGTCAAATATGCCGGTTACAAGTTTGAAGTGGTGGACATCGACAGCTACAAGATTGACCAGCTGCTGGTCACCCGGGTAGAGGCCACGCCGGCCGACAAGCCCGCTCAGGAATCGTAAAAGGAGCTCGTTAGCAATCATGAAGATGCAGTCTCATTCCCGTGCGCTGGCCTGTGTGGCGCTCGCCTTGGCACTCGGTGCCTGCAGCCAGAGCGCACCGCGCAAGGCCACTCCCGTCGCCAAGCCGTCCGCCCCCAAGGCAGCCGTGGTCATGCCGCAGCCGGATCCCGATGCGGTGGTGCAAAGCGCCGTGGCGGAGCCGAGCCCGGTGTTCGACGAGGAGTATCACGGTCCGGATCAAGGATCGCTCGAGTCGGTAACCGCCCTGTTTGCCCGTGGCTACATCGAGTCGGCCATGCGCGAGACCATGCTGGCGGCGGTGCACAGCGACTACCCGCTGCTGGGCATGCGGGACGTGCGCCTGACCGACCCGGTGGCCAAGTTCCTCACCTCTGCCCAGGCCCGTACCACGGCCCACGACTACCTCTATGCCGGGGTGCAGCGCCGGTTGGGCCGCCCGCTCAGCCCCGCCCAGTGGGAGCAGATCTGGCAGGGGTATCCCCAGCAGGGTCGGGTGTCCGACTGGGTCAAACAGACCAAGCGGGTACTGGCCGGGCGTTGAGCCGCCAGTTCATCTGTTGCCACAAGAGGCCACCTTAGGGTGGCCTCTTGTTTTTCTGCCTTCTGCGTTTGTGGTTTTGCGGTGATGCCGGTTGCCGTCGGGTGGGCTTTGCTTTATCTTATTTTGGCCATCTAAACATCTATATGTTTTTATGGCTAATTTGTTCAGGGTGACGATGGCGACGGGTTGCCGCGCCGCCGGGGCAGGCGCAACGGATAAAGCGCACAGACCCGCACAACAAGACAACAACGCAACAAGAGACGAGACAGATGGATACGCAGGCATTGTGGATACTGGATGGCGGCATGGGGCGCGAGCTGGCACGGCGGGGCGCGCCGTTTCGCCAGCCGGAATGGTCGGCGCTGGCCCTGATGGAGGCCCCCGAGACGGTGCGCGAGGTGCATCGGGCCTATGTGGCGAGCGGGGCACGGGTCATCACCACCAACAGCTATGCGCTGGTGCCGTTTCATATCGGTGAGGCGCGCTTTGCGGCAGAGGGGGAGCGGCTGGCGACCCTGGCCGGTCAGCTGGCCCGGGAGGTGGCCGACGAGCAGCCGGGTAGCGTGCAGGTGGCCGGCTCCTTGCCGCCGCTCTTTGGCTCCTACCGTGCCGACCTGTTCGACGCTGGCAGGGTGAGCGAGCTGGCGACCCCGCTGATCCGGGCGCTCTCATCCCAGGTGGATATCTGGCTGGCGGAGACCATGAGCCTCATCGCCGAGCCGCTGGCCCTCAAGGCCCTGCTGCCCGAGGATGGCAAGCCGTTCTGGGTCTCTTTCACCCTGGAGGACGAGGCGCCGGGCAGCGAGCCGACCCTGCGCTCTGGCGAGCGGGTGGCGGACGCCGTCGCCGCCTTGGCCGATGCCGGGGTGGACGCCATTCTGTTCAACTGCTGCCAGCCCGAGGTGATCGACGCCGCGCTCAAGGTGGCCAGGGCCGGCCTGCAGGTCCTGGGGCGCACCGACGTTCGCCTCGGCGCCTATGCCAACGCCTTCCCGCCCCAGCCTAAGGAGGCGACCGCCAACGACGGGCTGGACGAGATCCGCACCGATCTGGGACCGCTGGATTATCTGGGCTGGGCCGAGCGCTGGCGCGCTGCCGGGGCAAGCCTCATCGGCGGCTGCTGCGGCATCGGCCCGGAACACATTGAGGCGCTGGCCAGCCGGCTGCGTTAAGGAGCGCCCATGAAAGAGAGCAAGATCGGGCTCTGGTCCCTCACCGCCCTGGTGTTCAGCTCCATGGTAGGGGCCGGCATCTTCAGCCTGCCCCAGAACATGGCCGAGGTGGCGGGCGCTCGCGCCGTGCTGATCGGCTGGGCCGTCACCGGGGTCGGCATCCTGGCGCTCGCCATGAGTTTTCTCTATCTGTCGCGCTTAAGGCCGGAGCTCGATGGCGGCATCTACAGCTATGCCCGGGCCGGTTTCGGCGATCTGGTGGGCTTCTTCTCCGCTTGGGGCTATTGGCTGTGCGCCACCATCGGCGTGGTGGGCTATCTGGTGATCGCCTTCGCGGCGCTGGGCAGCTTCGTCGACACCCCGGAGCGGGTCTGGTTTGGCGAGGGCAACACCTTGGCGGCCTTCATCGGCGAGTCCTGCATCCTCTGGGCGGTGCACCTGCTGGTGGCCCGCGGCGTGCAGCAGGCGGCCCTGTTCAACCTGATGGCGACCTTGGCCAAGAGCCTGCCGCTGCTGTTGTTCATCCTGTTTGCCTGCTACTGGTTCGACCCGGTCACCTTCGCGGCGGATCAGCAGGGCAGCACTCTGGCAACGCCGGTCTCCGAGCAGGTGCGCAACACCATGCTGATCACCCTCTGGGTCTTCACCGGCATCGAGGGGGCGGCTGTGCTGTCGGCCCGGGCCAGAAACAGGCGGGACGTGGGCACGGCCACCGTGCTCGGGGTGGTGCTGGCGCTGCTGCTCTATGTGCTCATCTCGGTGCTGGCGCTCGGGATATTGAGCCGCCCCGAGCTCGCGGCCCTGCCCAACCCTTCCATGGCGGGGCTGATGGCCCAGATGACGGGCTCCTGGGGCAAGCTGCTTATCAGCGCCGGCCTTATCGTCTCGGTGCTCGCCTCCTACGTGAGCTGGACCCTCTTCTCGGCCGAGGTGCCGTTCAGTGCGGCGCGCCATGGCGCCTTCCCGGCCATCTTCCGGCGCCAGAACCACAACGGCACCCCCATTGCCTCGCTCTGGCTTACCAGCCTGACGGTGCAGGGGTGTCTGCTGCTGGTGTGGCTGCTTGGCAAGGGCTACACCAACCTGCTGCTCGTCTCCACCTCCATGATCCTGGTGCCCTACCTGCTGATCGGCCTGTTCCTGCTCAAGCTCGCCTTCAGCGGGCAGGGGAACCTCCTGATGCGAGCGGTGGCGCTGGTGTCGAGCGGCTATGGTCTCTGGTTGCTCTACGCCGCCGGGGTGGAGTACCTGCTGCTCTCCTTGCTGCTCTACGGGCCGGGTCTGCTGCTGTTCCTCTACAGCCGGCGCCAGCTGGGGGCCGAGCAGCCCCTGAGCGGACGCGAGCGGTTGCTGGCCGGGGTGACGCTGCTGAGCCTCATTCCCGCCGTCTGGTCCTTTGCCCACGTTTGACCGGGTTGTGACCGGCAATGCAAGAGAGCGCCCAAGGGGGCGCTCTCTTTTTGTCTGCTGATTGCTTGCAGTGCGTGCTCAGCGGCTGGCGGGGCCGGCCGGCTTGCCAAACAGCACCGCGAGCTTCTGCCGCCAGGGCAGGCCCCGGGCCTCTTGCAGCATGTCGCGCCACTCGTGGAAGGTGAGGGTGAGCGGGTTGAAGCTGTGGATGGGCTTGGTGATGCCGAAGCGACACGGCTCGCCTAAGTCTTCTTCCACGAAGGTACCGAACAGCCGGTCCCAGATGATGAGCACCCCGGCGAAGTTGCGATCGATGTATTTGGTGTTGCTGGCGTGGTGCACCCTGTGGTGGGAGGGGGTGTTGAAGATCCACTCCAGCCAGCCAAGCTTGCCCACCACCTGGGTGTGGACGAAGAACTGGAAGCCCAGGCTCAAGAGCACGGTGGCCACCACGGCCTCGGGCGGGAAGCCGATGAGGATCATCGGGATCCAGAACAACCACATGCCGGAGACCGGGTACATCAGGCTCTGGCGAAAGGCGGTGGAGAGGTTGAGCCGCTCCGAGCTGTGGTGCACCACGTGGGAGGCCCACAGCCAGCGCACGTGGTGGCTGGCGAAGTGGAACAGCCAGTAGCAGAGATCCTGCAGCAGGAAGAGCAGCAACAGGCTCCAGAGGTTGAGATCTATGTCCAGCAGCCGCCAGCCCCAGAGGGCGTCGTAGAGGTAGGCGATGGCGATGGCCGCCAGCGCGTCGCCCCCTTGATGCATCAGCGCCAGGGTGGTGTTGGCGAAGAGATCCTTCCACTGATAACCGGCAGTGGGATAGGCGGCGCCATGCTTGCGCAGGTAGAGCATCTCCCAGCCGATAAAGGCCACAAAGATCGGCGAGAGGTAGAGCAGGAGCAGTTGCACATCCATGTCGGGTATCCAGTCAGAGCAATTGCTCTCCAGCATAAAGGATGAATGCAAACTTTCATTAACATTTTGCTGCAGTGGATGTGTTCAGCTGGAGCTGGATGTGACATGTGGCCAGCGGCGGCCCATCAATTGGTATGACGACTCCCTGAGCGGCGGGTGCAGTGACTATGCTTGATGAGGCTTTCTACCTCTGGAGTGGCAGATGATGCGGCTGTGGTGTTGTTTGTTGATGGGGGTCTGCCTGCTGGCGCAGGCCAAGACCCGGGTCGAGATCCTGGCCGATGCCAACTATCCCCCCTATTCCTGGCAGGAGGGAGAGGAGGTCAAGGGGATCTATGCCGACATAGTGCGCAGCGTGACGGCGTCCATGGATGGCTACGAGGTGGTGATCAAGGCCATGCCCTGGCGACGGGGTCTGAGCATGGTGGAGCAGGGCAGCGCCTTCGCCATCTTCCCGCCCTACTACCAGCCCGATGGTCGTCCCTGGATGTGGCCCTACTCCCAGCCCCTGCTCGACGAGGAGCTGGTGGTGATGTGCGGCGCCGGGGTGGCCGTCAATACCCCGCAGGCGCAGTTCCCGACCGACTACTACGGCCTGCGCTTTGGCATGAATGCCGGTTTTACCATCGGCGGCGCCCCCTTCTGGCAGGCGATCAAAGAGCAGAAGATCGGGCTGGAAGAGGTGAAGAGCAACCGGGAAAACCTGCTCAAGATAGTGCGCGGCCGGGTGGACTGCACCGTCAACGACCGGCTCTCGCTGCTCTATGAGCTGCTCAGCATGATCAAGGGCAACCAGCTGGCAGTGGCCGATATGTCCCAGCTCAAGCAGGGGCCTGTGCTCAGCCGGGAGCAGGGGTTTCTCGGCTACAGCCGCAAGGGGGAGTTCGACTTCAAGGAGGACTTTGTCGAGCAGTTCGACAAGCATCTCTACGAACTCAAGAAGCGGGACGGGATCCGGACCATAGTGGAGCAATACCTGGGAAAGTCCCCGCGCTGAACTGATGATGGAGCCGGTCAGATTCAGCCTTCCCGTCGTATCGGCCAAGCAACAGAGGGACTATGAGTCCCTCTGTTGCTTTTATAGTCAGCTTGAACTTGCCCATATGACAACCGCACTCCTTCATGCCTCATCACCATCTGGCGACTGGTCTGTTTGAAAATTCAATGTAACCTGTTGTTTTCAAATGGTTAGAGAGGCAGTTATGCAGTGGGTGAAAAGAGGGGCTGTGATCGCCCTGTTGTGGAGTGGCGGTGTGTGGGCCGATCCCGCTCAGGAGCTGGTCAGTCTGCTCAACAGCGAGCAGCAGGCGGAGCAGCTGCAGGCCCAGATGCAGGCACAGATGATCCCGCTGATCATCCGAGGCGCCGGCGAACATGCACAGGAGTTGGCCCAGCACCGCGATGTACTGGAGGCCTGGGTGAACCGTTACCTCTCCTGGCCAGCCATGAGTGCCGAGGTGGCCGCCATCTACCGTAAGCATTTCACCGAAGCCGAGCTCAAGGAGCTGATCGCCTTCTATCAGAGCCCGGTCGGGAAAAAATCCCTGGATACCATGCCGGCCATCTTTCAGGAGAGCTCACTGGTGGGTAAATCCCTGGCCGAGCGCAACATGCCGGCACTGCAAGCCATGCTGGATGAAGCAAAGCGCAAAGCGACAAAATAGACGCAGTCGGCAGGGTATCAACGCAAAGAGGGAGCCATGGGCTCCCTCTTTCTTTTTGTGCGTTATCCCTTAGAGCACCTGGCTCAGGAACTGGCGCAGGCGTGGGGAGGGGGGATTGTCGAAGAAATCCGCCGGCTTCTCGTCCACCAGCAGCTCGCCGCTCTCCATGAACAGCACCCGATCCGCCACTTCCCGGGCAAAGCCCATCTCGTGGGTGACCACCACCATGGTCATCCCCTCGCGGGCCAGCCCCTTCATCACGTCGAGCACCTCGCCCACCATCTCGGGGTCGAGTGCGCTGGTGGGCTCGTCAAACAACATGATGCGCGGCTGCATGGCGAGCGCCCGGGCGATGGCCACCCGCTGCTGCTGGCCGCCGGAGAGCTGGGAGGGGTAGCTCTGGGCCTTGTTGGAGAGCCCAACCTTGAGCAGCAGGGCCTTGGCTCTGTCCTCGGCATCCTTGCGCGACAGCCCGCGCACCTTTTGCGGCGCGAGGCAGATGTTGTCCAGCACGCTCAGATGGGGAAAGAGGTTGAAGGACTGGAACACCATGCCCACCTCTTCCCGCAATTTGTTGACGTCGCCAGGCTCGGTCAGGCTGATGCCATCCACCACGATCTGGCCGTCGTTGATGGTCTCCAGCTGGTTGAGGGTGCGCAGGAAGGTGGATTTGCCAGAACCGCTTGGCCCCACGATCACCACCACTTCCCCTTCGGCTACCTGGGTGCTGACGTTTTTCAGGGCGTGCACCTCGCTGCCGTAGAACTTCTCCACTGAGCTTGCCTTGATAATCGGATCAGTTGCTGCGCGCATATTTCACCTCCAGACGGCGTACAAGGAAGGAGAGAGTGCCGGTCAGCACCAGATAGAGCAGGGCCACGGTGAACCACACCTCGAACGGGCTGAAGGTGGAGCTCACCACCTCCCGTCCCGCCTTGGTCAGATCCGTGATGGAGATGACCGAGACCAGCGAGGAGTCCTTGATGAGGTTGATGAACTGGCCCGCCAGCGGCGGCAGTACCCGCTTGAAAGCTTGCGGCAGGATCACGTAGCGCATGGTCTGGGCCGAGGTCATGCCAAGGCTTCTGCCCGCTTCCATCTGCCCCTTGTGGATGGAGCTGATGCCGGCACGGACGATTTCCGCCACGTAGGCGCCGGTGAAGACCGCCAGTGCCGCCACCCCGGCGGTAAATCGGTCGAGGTTCAGCACTGTGCCGATGAAGAAGTAGACGATGAAGATCTGCACCAGCAGCGGGGTGCCGCGGATGAGCTCCACATAGGTGATTGCCAGGTTGCGCAGGGCCGGATTGGGGGAGAGCCGTGCCAGCCCCGCCAGGGTGCCGAGCAGGATGGCAAAGATGCCCGCTACCAGCGAGAGCTTGATGGTCATCCAGACGCCCCAGGCGATGGGGCCGGCGGTCCAGCTCAGCTGGGTGTCGAGGGTGTCGCCGCGAAAGACGGTATCCCCTTGCGCCACCTGACCACCACTGACGGCGATGGGCTGGCGCTGGTTGGGATCGAGATCGTTTTGCAGGAACAGCTTGCCCTTGTCGGCCTCGGTGGTGCCGGCGACCACGGTGCCGTCGAACTCGGCGTAATTTTTCTGCTCCGCCTGGTAGGCGATGTATTGGGGGATCCGCTCCCAGCGCCAGGTGTAATCCACCGATTGCACGGCCTTGTAGATGCCGAACAGGGCGGCCAGCACGATCAGCAGGAAGACGCCGTGCCAGAGCAGTTGATTGGGTTGTTTTTCCATCTGTCTTGTTGGGTTGTGCACTGTCGCAACCTCGTTGTAGTTATTGTGTGGGGATCTGCGTGAAGGGGCGGCGGGCCGCCCCTTGCGAGGTTACTTGAGCTGATCAAGCCAGGCGGTGGATTCGAACCACTTCTTGTAGAGGCGGTCGTAGCTGCCGTCGCCCTTGATCTGGCGCAGGTAGTTGTTGAACCAGTTGAGGGTGTCCTGATCCCCCTTGCGGATGGCCCAGGCCAGCGGCTCGAAGGTGAACGGCTTGTCCAGATGCACCACGGCGCCCTTGTTCTGGGTGGCGAAGATGGCGTTGTAGGGCAGGTCGTAGACGAAGGCGTCGACCTTGCCGTTGATCACTTCCAGCTTGGCGTCATCCTGGGTTTCAAACTGCAGCAGGGTGGCTTTGGGGATCAGACGCTTGACCGCCTGCTCGCCGGTGGTGCCGAGCTTGACCGCAATTTTGTACTTGGGGTCGTTGAGGTCGGTGAAGGATTTGATCTCGCCAGCCTTGTCCTTGCGCAGGACTATGGTCTGCCCGACCACGATGTAGGGGTCGGCGAAGTTGACGCGCAGGTTGCGCTGGGGAGTGACGGTCATGCCGCCCATGATGACGTCGAACTTGTCGGTCAAGAGCGCGGGGATGATGCCATCCCAGGCGGTGTTGACGAACTCCACCTTCACGCCCATCTCCTTGGCGACCATCTTGGCCAGATCCACGTCAAAGCCGATGTACTGGCCCTGCTTGTTGGTCATCTCGAAGGGTTGATAGCCGGCGTCGAAACCGACCCGCAGCACGCCGCGCTCCAGCACGGCATCCAGGGTGGAACTGGGGGCCGCGTTGGCCAGCCCGCACAGCAGCAGGGTAGAGAGAATGAGTTTTTTGATCATAAGTGACGTCTCTGTCAAAAGTGTGTTCAGCCTTGAACCTGATCCCGTGCGACTCCGTGGCACAAGAGACTGCTGCATCCGGCAACAGGGCAAGACAGGATTATTGTCTTGAACGAGGCGAAAGCCCCATATGGGATTCTATTCGCCACCAGCTGAGTGAAAAATGTACCAAATGCCGATTGTGCCAGATGACTCAATAGGTTAGTGGCGCATTTTCCCCGTGGCGACACTCATAAAATCACACGAAAACAACATATCTATCTAATGGAGCGGGTTCAAGCCCAAAATGTATTCAGCACATTTTGTTACAAGGGGACCCGCCGTCAGCAGTGCCAATTGCTGCTCAGCCGGCTGGCGTGCGCCCACAATCAGCTTCACATGAGTGGTAAAGGGGGTTGGCAGAGAGGTGTGGGTGACAGGCGTAGACCGACTGCGCCGCGATCAAATCAAGAGACGGGTCTGCTGGCCGGGGTGAGTCAGGCCGCCTCGCGAGGGCGGGGGGCCTGCGCCTTGAGGAAGGGGAGCAGCAACAGGGCGGAGACGCCGGCCGCCACCGAGATCACCACGAAGAAGCCCTGCCAGTGCCAGATCTCCATCACCTTGGCCAGCGGATAGCCCGACAGCGCCGCCCCCATGTAGGCGAACAGGCCGACGAAGCCGGTGGCGGCCCCCGCCGAGTTCTTGTGGGAGCACTCTGCCGCCGCCATGCCGATCAGCATCTGGGGGCCGAACACGAAGAAGCCGATGGTGAAGAAGCAGGCCGCCTGCATCACGTAACTGAAGAAGGGCATCAGCCACAGCGACCCCACCGAGAGCAATATCCCCACCGCGAAGATAAGGTTCATGGGCCCACGGTTGCCGTTGAACAGCTTGTCCGATCCCCAGCCCGCCACCAGGGCACCGATAAAGCCCCCCACCTCGAACATGGAGATGGCCGAGTTGGCGCTCATCAGATTGAAGCCGCGCTGCTCGGTCATGTAGAGGTTGCCCCAGTCGTTGATGGCGGTGCGCACCACGTAGACCAGCACGTAGCAGCAGGCCAGCAGCCAGATGTAGGGGTTGCCGAGCACGTACTTGCGCAGGATCTGGCGATGGGAGAGCCCCGCATCCTGAGTCTGCTGGGCCAGCTCCAGCGCATCGCTGCGCCACTCGCCCACCGTGGGCAGCCCCATGGCGCTCGGGGTATCCCGCAGCCGCCAGCAGAGAAACAGCCCGGCAAGGATGGCGATGAGGCCGGGCACTATCATGCCGTAGCGCCAGCCGTGCTGCAGGGCGAGGGTGCTGACGATGAGGGGGATGAGAGCCCCGCCCACGTTGTGGGCCGTGTTCCAGGCCGACCACCAGAAGCCGCGTTCGCTGCGCGAATACCAGCTGGTGAGCAGCTTGGAGCAGGGGGGCCAGCCCCAGCCCTGGAAGAAGGCGTTGGCCACCCAGAGGGCGGCAAACAGCCACAGCGACGACGAGAGCCCGAACAGGATATTGATGACCCCGGTCGCCATCAGGCCGAGGCCCATGAAGTAGCGCGGGTTGGCGCGGTCGCTGATGATGCCGGAGAAGAACTTGGAACAGCCGTAAGTGATGTAGAACAGGGTCCACAGCATGCCGATGTCGGCCTTGGCCAGCATGCCGCTTGCCAGCATGTCCGGCATGGCGAAGTTGAAGCTCTTGCGGGTGAAGTAGAAGACCGCATAGCCCAGGTACATGGTCAGCAGTATGTGCAGCCGCCAGTGGCGATAACAGGCGTCGATCTCGGCCTGATCGCGGATGAGGGGCTGGGGCGGCGCACTGCGCATAAAGCTCAGCATGGAAGCGCTCCCGGTCGGAGAGTTGGCTTATTCATGGTTTTCCTCCCGCTTGCGATCGGGCAGGGTCACGGTCAGCTGGGTGCCGTGTACGCAGGAGAGTTGCAGCGAGCCCCCCAGCGCCTGCACCCGCTCGCGAATGCCGAGCAGGCCGTAGCCCTGGGGCGTGCGGTGCTCGGGCAGGCCGCAGCCATCGTCTTCCAGCAGCAGGGTCAGTCGCTCCCCCTGGCGCTGGGCCCGGATGGTGACCGAGCTGGCGTTGGCGTGTTTGACCACGTTGTTGAGCCCCTCCTGACAGACCCGAAACAGGGTGACCCGCTGGGCATCGGAGAGGCCGGTGTCCGCCAGTTGCCACTCCAGCCGGGTGACGATGCCGCGGCGCTCCAGCTCAAGCTCGCGCAGCAGGGCGCGCACCGCCAGCTCCAGGCTCATGTCGTCGAGCTGGCGGGGGCGCAGCCGGCCGAGCAGGCCGCGCACCGCGTCGTAGATGCCAAGCGACAGGGTTTCGATGAGGGCGCTGCTCTGGCCCACCCCGGCGTTGTCAGGGGCGAGGCGGCGCGCTATGCCGGCCTGGGTGCGGATGGCGGTGATGGTCTGGCCGATGTCGTCGTGCAGCTCGCGCGCCACCTCCTTGCGGATGCTCTCTTCGGTCTCCAGCAGCCGCTCGGTGAGCTGGCGGTTGTGGGCGAGCTGGCGGGTCAGCGCCTGGTTGAGCTCGCGCTGGCGCTGGATGCCGGCGCCGAGCAGCAGGCCGGTGAGGCTCTGGGCCAGCAGGGAGAGCAGCAGATCGAGGGGGTGATCGTGCCAGGCCTGGCCGGCCATCAGCGCCACCGTGTTCATCAGGGTGGCGAGCAGGGCCCCCTGCCAGCCGTAGCGCCAGGCCATGGCCATGATGGGAATGGCCAGGCAAAACGGGGTGAAGCGCACCAGCGAGGCCGGCAGGCCGAGCTGCAGCCAGAGGCTCAGCACGAACAGCAGCAGATACCAGACCAGGTGACGAAAGCGCCAGTCCACCGGCTGATCCACCAGCGCAGGACCGAGCGGCACCCAGGTGGCGCGGGTGAGGTAATGCCAGATCAGCATGCAGGTGGAGGTGAGGGTCAGCCCGCCGGTGAGGGTGAGCAGCAGGGCGGTGAGGCCATCCTCGCCGGCCAGGTGCCAGAGCAGGGATTGCAGCCCGGCCGCCACCGTGACGGTGGCCAGCAGCACCAGCAGCTGCTGCCAGTCGTTGCGCACCGGCTGGCGGCGGGCGATGAGCAGCGGCAACAGGGTGAGCAGGCTGCCCGCCTGAATGAGCGGCCACAGCGGCAGTCCCACCTCCTGGTTGAGCCAGTAGAGCAGCAGGGATTCGCACAGCAGCAGCGGTGGCCAGTAGGCGAGCGGGCTTTGCAAGAGCAGCCCCAGCCGCAGGCCGAAGGGAAACAGCAGGGCTGCCAGCATGGGGGAGCCCGCCAGATGCAGGCCAATGCTCCACAGGCAAAACCAGCCGGCGGCAAAGATGAAGCAGGCCGCCAGCGAGATGGCGACATAGCTGGCCAGACGAGCGATCACCAGCTGTCCAGCATGCGGTGGGCCAGCTCCACGTTGTTGCTGACCTTGAGCTTGTCCATCAGGTTGGCGCGGTGCACGTGCACCGTCTTGGGGGAGAGGCCGAGCTGCTCGGCGATGGCCTTCACCTCCAGTCCCCGCGCCAGCAGCTGCGCCACCTCCCGCTCCCGATTGGTGAGGGGATCCTGGCTGTTGCAGGCGAGCTTTTGGGCGATGTCCGGGGTGAGGTAACAGCCGCCGTGGGCGGCGGTGCGCACCGCGGCGATCAGCTCGTCCGGGCTGCAGCGCTTGGAGAGGAACCCCTTGGCGCCGGCCTGCAGGGCCTGCTCGATGAGGGCCGGGCTGTCGTGCACCGACAGCATCACCACGGCCAGCCCCGAGGGGAGGCGCTTGAGCAGATCCAGCCCGGATTGATCCGGCATGGAGATGTCGCACACGCACAGCTGTACCCCGCTGCCGGGCAGACCCGCCAGCGCCTCGGCGGCGGAGCCGAATTCGGCCACCACCCGCAGGTCGGGTTCGAGATTGAGCAGTTGGGCAAAACCGGAGCGGACGATCTGGTGATCGTCGATGAGGGCAATCTTAATCATGATGTCAGCCTGAAATCTGCGGCCAGGGTGCTGGCGCGGCCAACAAGATACCTGCCCCCTCGTCCCGGCTCAAGTGAAAGCGGGGCTGGAGGGCAGGATTGGCGCCACTTCTGCGGCAAAGCTTGATCGGGATCAGCTGCAGGGGCACGCCCGGCGCCGTCATGCAGGCCGGCGCGTGCCCGGGAGGGCTAGCGGTGCAGCTCGCCGGCACGCTCCGGCTGGTAGACCACCTCCAGGATCTCCACCTGGATGGTGCGACCGGCCGGGCCCGGCCAGGCGATGCTGTCACCCACCTTGAGCCCAAGCAGAGCACTGCCGACCGGGGCCAGCACGGAGATCTTCGACTCGTCTCCCTGTACGTCCCGCGGGTAGACCAGGGTCAGGCAGAATTCGTTGCCGCTGCTCTGCATCTTGAAGCGCACCGTGCTGTTCATGGTCACCACGTCCGGCGGCATGTCGGCCGGTTCGCGGATCTCGGCGCGATCCAGCTCCTCCTGCAGGGCCAGGTGCTGGGGATGGTTGCCGAGCAGCTGCTCGATGCGATCGAGATCCAGGCTGGAAATCACGAGATGTGGCTGTTTCATAAGATATTCCTTATCAATGGGTCTGATGGCCAGGATGACGGGCAAGCTGGCCGAAAAAAGAGTGTGCGATACGAAAAAACAGATCGGGAATGCGATGCCCCCAACGACTCGCTGTCAGGGGCGAGGGCGGGGGCTCAACGGGGTGTGAGCAGACTTGACAAAATCATGAGCGCTTTCATGGGGATACCATAACCATTCTGAACTGCTTTGGCAATTATCCTGACAAGCTTGTCAGGGCGCCTGGTAATCGTACTGTTTGATGATGCGCGCCAGGCTGCCGTCGTCGCGCATGGCGGCGATGGTCTGGTACCAGCGGGTCGCCTCGGCGGTTGGAAAATGGGGGCTGGCAGCCAGGTACAGGGGAGAGTGTTGCAGGGTTTCGCCGCGCACCAGATCCGCCAGCGGCAGGCCGGCCTGCTGCTGGTTGTAGCGGGCGCTGTTCCAGGCCACCGCCCAGCCCTGGATGCGGCCGAGCGCCAGCTTGTCGGCGTTGTGGATCTCCTCGGCCACCAGCGCCTGTTTCACCTGCGGATAGGGTCGCAGCAGGCTCTGGCCAAAGGAGCCGCGCATCACGCCGACGGTGAGGCCGGGCAGGGCGTTGATGGTGAGGGGGGTCGGGTGGTACTGGCGATGGCTGACCAGCACGAAGGCCTCGTCCATCAGGGGGACAATCCAGAGAAACTGAGGGTCGCGCTGGGGGCTGCGCACCGGCGGCACCAGCAAGACATTCCGGCGATAGCGGGCCTGGCTGAGGGCGCGGGCCAGCGGCATCAGCTCGATGGTCAGCGGCTCCTTGAGCCGGCGGGCGGCCTCTTCCAGCACCTCGATGACCATGCCGCTCGGGGCCCCCTGATTGGAGCGGATCACATAAGGCGGGATCTCGGCGGCGATGACCACCACGGCCCGGGCCGGCAGGGCGGAAAAGAGCAGGGAGCAAAACAGCAGCAGGAGAGCGGAAATTCGCATGGCAGACCTGATCCGGGATGAGTACACAGAGTGTACCACCCCGTCGGCACAAGTCAGCCCACCCTGTTCGGGGCGTCCCGTCAGTCGAAGAAATCTCGCAGATCCAGGGTCTGGTAGCCCTCCAGCTGCTGCCAGGGCAGGGCTTTGGGCAGGGATTTGAGGGTCACCTCCATCCGGTAGCTGCGATAGCCGTCGAGGCTGGCCGACTCCACCACCAGCGGCAGCTGCCAGCGGCTCGACCAGAGGATGCGGGTGCGCTGCTTGCCCTCGCGCTTCTCATACCAGCGCGCCTGCTCGGGGGCCGCCTCGTCGAGGGGGGTCATCTCCTGCAGCAGGGCCGGGTTGATGAGGTGGCGGATCCTGGGCCAGTCGGGCTTGAAGGCCACCTGGCCATACTCCTCCTCCGGTACCTCCACCAGCTGGTTGTGCCAGTTGTCGGCGTAGCGCAGCTGCAGCTCATCCTGCTGGTTGCGGGTCACCCAGCGCGCCGCCATCTGGTGGGTAAAGTGCTTGTGGCCCGGGGTGGCATCGTGGGCGGCGTGGTAGGCACGGGCCAGGGGGAGGGGAATGAGCCGCTGGCTCCACACCTGGTCGCCGACCCGCAGCCACTTCTCCTGCCACTGGCTCTCCTTGCTGATGCCGTCGCTGCTGGTCACCCTGTCCTGATAGCGGATGCGGGCAGCCAGGTCGGGGACTTCATCGGCCAGGAGGGAAAAAGAGAGGCTGCAACCAAGCAGCCACAAGGGTAATAAATATCGCATCATGCCGTCTCGCTCGAGCGAGCAGGGCCCGGCATCTGGCCGGGCCCTGTCGTTTACAGACCGAGCGCCTCCTTGAGCTTGCCGAACACCTTGGTGTTATCCAGCGTCCCCTTGAAGCGGCTGCTGCCGGCGCCGTCGGCAAACAGCATCACATCGCCGCCGCCGTGGGTCTCGGAGCCCAGCTTGACCCCGGTCTCTTGCAGGTAGTCGTCCGCCATCACCTGATCGCTGGTGAGGGTGGGGCGCACGTCGGCGCGGTTGGGGCCGTTGCCGAACACCAGGGTAGTGAACGGCTTGCCATCCACATCGTTCTGGGTCGAGCCGTCGCCATTTTTCACCAGGTCCAGCACCTTGTTGCCCTTGGCGGAGTAGCCGTTGATGGTCATGGTGTGGTCATGGTCGGCGGTGACCACGATCAGGGTATCTTTCAGATCCACCTTGCCGAGCGCCGTCTTGACCGCCTCGTCCAGCGCCACCGCGTCGGTGAGCGAGCGCTTGGCATTGGTGCCGTGCAGGGCGTGATCGATGCGACCCCCTTCCACCATCAGGAAGTAACCCTGACTGTTCTGGCTGAGTAGATCGATCGCCTTGGCGGTCATCTCCGAAAGAGAGGGCTGGGTGCTTGCCGCCCCCTTGGCGACCCGGTCCAGCTCGTAGTCGAGGTGGGACTTGGCGCTGAACAGCCCAAGCACCTTGCCCGAGTTGACGCCAGCCAGATCATCTTTGGTGGTGACGTAGTGGTAGCCCTGGGCAGTCAGCTCGGCGGTGAGATCCCGTCCGTCGGCGCGACCGCCCTTGTTGCTGGTGCTGTTGTAGGGCGTCCAGTGGTTGGCGCCGCCTCCCATCAGCACGTCGACCCCATCCCCCAGCGCGGTGTTGAAGCCGGCACCGCCCGGTACCGCCTGCTCGGCGATGGCGTAGGCAGCGTCCCGATGGCAGATGTGGGAGTAGGTGGCGGCCGGGGTGGCATGGGTCAGCTCGGTGGTGGTGACGGCCCCCACCGACTTGCCGGCTGCCTTGGCCAGTTCGAGAATGGTGGGCACCGGCTTGCCGTTGTCGCTGGTGCAGTTGTTGATGCCTTTGTTGCCGTTGACGTCCTTGCCGGGCGCGACGGCCTTGGTGTCGCTGCTCATGGCGATCACCTCGTTGTTCATCTTGACCCCGGTGGTGTAGGCCGCCATGGAGGGGGCCGAGTCGGTGGTCTGGGCGTCGTTGGAGAAGGTCTTGATGCGGGCGCTGCGGGCCAGCTTCATTATCTCCAGATTGCCCTCTTCCCCCACCTTGTAGAGGCGGGTGGCGGTGAGCACGGTGGGGCCCATGCCGTCGCCGATAAACAGGATGACGTTCTTGGCGTCGCTGGCCTGTGCCTGGGCCGCGCCGCCGAGGGCGGCCAGCAGGGCCGTGCTGACGAGGGTTTTATGCAGTTTTTGTTTCATGGCGCTTTTCATGGGAATGCTCCTTACAGCCCGGCCGCAGCCTTGACCTTGCCGAACACGGCGGTGTTGTCGAGTGAGCCGTGGAAGCTCTCCGCTCCCTGGCCGATGGCGCCGAGGAAGACGTCGGTGCCGCCGTGGGTCTCGTTGCCTATCTCGCCTACCTTGACCACCACCTCCTGGTGATAGTCGTTGGCAGAGACGGTGGCGTCGTCCAGCGGTGCCACGCTGCTGCGCGGACCATCCACACGGTTGTAGCCGTTGCCAAAGCCGATGATGGTGTAGGGCATACCGTCGGCATCCTTGCTCGGTTCGCCGGTTTCGTAGTTCTTCACCAGCCCGAGTACGCCTGGGTTGTCGGCGGTGGTCTTGCCGGTCCGCTTGGCGTAGCCGTTCAGCACCAGCGTGTGGTCATGGTCGGCGGTGACCACGATCAGGGTGTTTTTCAGCTCGGGATCGGCTTTCTTCACCTCGTCGATGGTCGCCTTGATGGCGTTGTCGAAGGCGAGTGTGTCCTGCAGGGCACGCTTGGCGTTGGTGTCGTGCAGGGCATGGTCGATGCGCCCCCCTTCCACCATCAGGAAGTAGCCCTGTTTCTTGTCCTTGAGCTGCTTGATGGCGGCCAGGGTCATCTGGGTCAGGGAAGGCTCGCTGGCGGGTCGGTCCAGGTCATATTTCATGTGGCTTGAGCCAAACAGCCCCAACAGCGGCTTGCTCGCATCGGCCTGGTTCAGCTCGTCCAGGGTTGCGGCAAACTGATAGCCCTTGGCCTTCATCTCGTCGATGAGGTTGCGGCCATCCTCGCGCTTGCCCTTGTCGGCCTTGGGCAAGAAGAAGCTGCTGCCACCGCCGAGTACCACGTCCACCCCCTCTTTGAGGGCGCTGTTGTAACCGGCGCCGCCGGGTACCAGCTGGGCGGCGATGTCCGCTTCCAGATCCCGGTTGCAGAGGTGGGCGTAGGTGGCGGCCGGGGTGGCGTGGGTCACCCGGGTGGTGGTGACCACGCCGGTGCCGCGACCGGCTGCCTTGGCCAGCTCCAGCAAGGTGGTGACCGGCTTGCCGGCGCTCTTGCTGCAGTCGTTCTCCTGGGTGGCATCGCCGTCCATGCTGATGACACCGTTGTTGCTCTTGACCCCGGTCATGTAGGCGGACATGGAGGGAGCCGAGTCGGTCACCTGGGCGTCGTGGGAGAAGGTCTTGATGAAGGCCGTCTCCGGCAGGGTATCGATGGTGAGGCTGCCCTCTTCACCGACGCCGTAGATGCGGGCGGCGGTCAGGGTGTTGAGACCCATGCCGTCGCCGAGGAAGAAGATCACGTTCTTGGCACCGGGCTCGGGCGCACTGCTGTCGTTGTTGGAGTTGCAGCCGGCGGCCAGGGCGGCGCCGATCATCAATGCAAGTCCTGCCATCTTTCTCATTGGGGTTCGCTCCTTGTAAAACCTGAGCGCAGCCTAGAGGTCGCAGATGACACTTTTAGTGAAACTGGATGACAATCCGATGAAGGTGTTGCGTGAATGTTATGTTGTATCAATCACTTATCTATCAATAGCAGAGACTGGCCACACCGGCTGACGAGGGGAGGGGGCGGGCGAAAATCTGGCCGGTTTGCCGGCTGGCGGCTAGAATGGCCTGTCAAATCGGGGCGGGTGCAGGTAAAATGCGCCCCCTTGCGACGCCCTGCGTCCGCCATCGCCCGCCGCTCGCGCCACCGCAAGCCCGCGCCCGCAGTCCCTAGATGAGAGTAACGGATATGTCCATCAACTGGTTCCCCGGCCACATGCACAAGGCCCGCAAAGAGATTGCCGAGGTCATGCCCCAGGTCGATGTCATCATAGAGATGCTCGACGCCCGCATCCCCTTCTCCAGCGAAAACCCGCTGGTGCCCGAGCTGCGCGGCGATACTCCGGTGATCAAGGTGCTCAACAAGGCGGATCTCGCTGACCCCGAGATCACCGCGCTGTGGGTGGCCCACATGGAACAGGAAAAGGGGATCAAGGCGCTGCCCCTGACCCAGCAGGAGCCGGAGAAGATCAAGCAGCTGCTGACCCTCTGCCACGAGATGCTGCCGGAGCGCAATCTGGAGCTGCGCGGCGTGCGCGCCATGATCATGGGCATTCCCAACGTGGGAAAATCCACCCTGATCAACACCCTGGCCGGGCGCATCATCGCCCGCACCGGCAACGAGGCGGGGGTGACCAAGTCCCAGCAGCGGATCAAGCTCGACAACAATGTCATCCTGACCGACACCCCGGGCTTCTTGTGGCCCAAACTCAACCCGCCCTCCTGCGGCTATCGGCTGGCCATCACGGCCGCCATCAAGGACACCGTCTATGACTATGCGGACATCGCCATGTTCGCCGCGGACTACTTCCTCAAGGCCTATCCGGAGCGGATCCAGGCGCGCTATCAGATTGACGCGCTGCCCGAGACCGAGATCGAGCTGCTGGATCTGATTGCCCGCCAGCGCGGTTTCATGCGCAAGGGGGGGCTGTCGGATCTGCACAAGGCGTCCGAGATCCTGGTCAACGAGTTCCGCTCTGGCCTGCTGGGCCGCATCTCGCTGGAGACCCCGCAGATGGTGAGCAGCGAGATCGTGGAGGCCGATGCCGAGGCCGAACAGAAGGCCAAGGAGAAGGCGGAGCGGGAAGAGGAGCGTCAGGCGCGGGCCCGCCGCAAGTACGCCAAGAAGCGTCAGCGCTGACCGGCCTTGTGCCAGGTATAAAGAAGAGGCGACCCGGGGTCGCCTCTTCTCGTTATGGCGTCCTGGATTGAGGGGGAGGCCAAGAGGCCGACAGGCAACCGGCATCTGCCCGTCATCATGGCCAAAGAGTCCGTGAATCAAGGGGATAAGCTAGGCGCCGAACGGTGCCGTGCTGCACCGCACCAGCAGCATTCGCTAAAACCTTGCGATCCTGCTTTCAGTGCCGATTGACAATGGCATTGGCGGTGGCATGATGCGCTCGCATTTTTGACTCTCCTCACGGTTTTACCCATGACCATATACACCCGGCCAGTGCTGTTATTGCTCTGTGGCCTGTTGCTGCTGACCCTCTCCATCGCGGTGCTCAATACCCTGGTACCGCTCTGGCTTGCCCATGAACAGCTGCCGACCTGGCAGGTGGGCATGGTCGGCTCCTCCTATTTCAGCGGCAACCTGCTGGGCACCCTGCTGGCGGGCACCTTGATCAGGCGTTGCGGCTTCAACCGCAGCTATTACCTGGCCTCCGCCCTCTTTGCCGCCGGTTGTGTCGGGCTCGGCATTACCCTTGATTTCTGGAGCTGGCTCGGCTGGCGATTTATCGCCGGTATAGGCTGCGCCATGATCTGGGTGGTGGTGGAGAGCGCGCTGATGTGCAGCGGCAACGCGCACAATCGGGGCCGTCTGCTGGCCGCCTACATGATGGTCTACTACCTGGGCACAGTGCTCGGCCAGCTCTTGGTCAGCAAGTTGCCGACCGGCCTGATGGAGGTACTGCCCTGGGCGAGTGGGCTGATCCTGGCGGCTATCCTGCCGCTGTTGTTCACCCGCATCGTCAGTGAGCGCAGCGAAGCGCAGGGCTCAACCCGGGTCTGGTCCATGTTGCGGCTGCGTCAGGCACGGCTCGGGGTCGATGGCTGCATCATCTCCGGCATCGTGCTGGGCTCCCTCTACGGCCTGATGCCGCTCTACCTGAATCATCAGGGGGTGAGCGATGCCGGCATTGGTTACTGGATGGCGGTGATGGTGAGTGCCGGCATCCTGGGGCAGTGGCCGGTGGGTCGGCTGGCGGACAGGTTCGGCCGTCTGCCGGTGCTGCGGGTGCAGGTGCTGGTGGTGATCCTGGGGTGCGGGGCCATGCTCGGCAGCGTGGCGATGGGGCCGGCGCTGTTCATCCTGGGCGCCGCCGGGTTTACCCTCTATCCGGTGGCCATGGCGTGGGCCTGCGAGAAGGTCGAGCACCATCAGCTGGTGGCCATGAACCAGGCGCTGCTGCTGAGCTACACCATTGGCAGCCTGCTCGGCCCGGCCTATACCGCGCTCCTGATGCAGCACCTTTCGGACAATCTGCTGTTCATCATGATCGCCGGTGTGGCCTTGCTCTACCTGCTGATGTTGCTGCGCCCCATGGGGAAACACTCGACACCGGTGGCCCACGCCTGAACTGTGGTCGGCGGTAGAGGGCTCCATCCTCGCTTCCCGATAGGGGGCTGGATGGCACGCATATAAAGCAGAGGCGGCCAAGGGGCCGCCTTCTTGTTGTCTGCAACGGTGGCCAGGCAGAGCTCAACGGCTAGCCGTAGCGCCTGTGCGCCTCTTCAAACAAGGACATATGCAGCGGGATCAGCTGTTGCCAGTCACGGCGGTAGCCGCCGCCCGGTACGGCGGCAATGGGCAGCCCGTGCCGTTGTGCGCAGTCAAAGACCATGGCATCGCGCTGGCGCACCCCCTCATCACTTAATGCGAGATAGCCGAGTTCGTCGGCATGATGCACGTCCACCCCGGCCTGATAGAGGATGAGATCGGGGGTGTAGAGCCGCAGCGCCAGATTGAGCGCCTCTGCCAGCGTGGTGAGGTAGGCATCGTCCTCCATGCCGCTTGGCAGGGGGAAATCCATGTGGGAGGCGGGTTTGTGGCGGGGAAAGTTGTGCTCCCCGTGCAGAGAGAGGGTGATGATGTCGCGCCGCCCCTGGCACAGGGCGGCACTGCCATCCCCCTGATGGACATCGAGATCGACGATCAATACCTGTTCGCAGCGCCCTTCGTCCAGACAGGTCTGGGCGGCGATCACCAGATCGTTGAACAGGCAAAAGCCGCTGCCAACGTCCCGGTGGGCGTGGTGATAGCCACCGGAGATCTGCAGGCCGCAGCCTTGCGCAAGGGCGTGGCGGCTGGCGGCAAGGGTGGCCCCCACCGAGCGCAGGGTGCGTTCAATCAGCACGGGGGACCAGGGAAACCCCAGCTGGCGAATGGCGCCCGCATCCAGGGTGCCGGTGAGGGCCGCCTCCACATAGGCCGCATCGTGCACACTCTCTATCTGGGTACGACTGGCGGGCGCGGCCTCTGCCAGCGGATAACCCAGGTTTCCCAGCTGTTCGAACAGCGCCTGGTATTTGGCCAGCGGAAAGCGATGGCGCGCTGGCAGGGCCAGGGCGGAGTAGAGGGGATGATGGAAGATGCGCAGTGACATGACGCCGGGGCCTTGTGAGCAGATATGAAAAAGGGGAGCCAGGCTCCCCTTGTCATGCCCGATAATTCGGGACGAACAGATGCAATTACTGCTGCTGGATCACCCAGATCTGGAAGGCTTTGCGGGTCTCCGCATCGGCCTTGTTGTACCAGTTTTGCAGCTGGGTCAGGGCTTCCGGGTTGCTCTGGGCCTTGCTCGGGGCTACCTGAACCGGGACGCTGTTGGCGGCCATGACGGCAGCGGTAGAGACAGCGACAGTCTTGGGCTGGTTGAACGCCTTGCCCATGTTGATCAGCTCCTGCTGATAGTCACGGGTCAGCTGGAAGCCTTCCACCTTCGGCAGCACGAACTGCTCGGTGGCGACGACCTGGCCGCTGCTCTTGTCTTTGAGCGCGACTTTCTGTTCCTTGACGAACTGGTTGGCTTCGGATTCGTTGCGCGGCTTCTTGTAGTCCAGCACCAGTTTCTGGTTGTCGGCGGCGGTGAAGTTGATCACCAGCGGCTCGGCAGTGACCAGCTTGGTGTCGCTGCGGCTGGAGTAGTTGCCTTCGAAGGCGACGACCAGTTGGTGCTTGCCGGCTTTGATAGGATAGGTACTCGTCTTGTCGAGCAGCTTGGGATTGATGGATTGGCCATCGATCAGCTGCACCACATAGGGGTTATTCACTTCCAGTTGGGCATCGGCCAGGGCACTACCTGCCCACAACAGACCAGCCAAGGCTGGCACCAGAACAGTCAGTTTCATTTCATCTCCTTGAACAGTCAGGCGAGTGCCCACTGAAAAACAGGGGCTCATTTTTGCAGGTTTGCCAGAGGGCGGCAATAGGCGTTTATGGCGCCCCTGTCGCGTCTGGGCTCGGGCTTTCCCGAAGCAAACTCATCGGGCCAGTGGGGTTGGCTACCCTGGTCAACCCCGGCGTTACTCAATCCGGCGTCGAAATGGCGGCAGGGCATCGAGCAGCCCCTTGCCGTAGCGTTTGGTCAGCAGACGGCGATCGAGAATGGTGACCCGGCCCCTGTCCGCCTCTTTGCGAATGAGGCGACCACAGGCCTGGATGAGCTTGCGCGACGCCTCCGGCACCGTCAGTTGCAAGAAGGGATTACCGCCCCGTTTCTCGACCCACTCGGCGGTGGCCTCTTCCACCGGCGAGTTGGGGACCGCGAACGGCAACTTGGTGATCACCAGGTTGGTGAGGTAGTGACCGGGCAGATCCAGCCCTTCCGAGAAGCTGCCGGTACCAAACAGTATGCTGGCCTGGCCGCCATCGCATTTTTGTTTGTGCAGGGTGAGCAGGGCGTTGCGGGAGGCTTCCCCTTGCACCAGCAGGGAGAGCCCCTTGGCCCGCAGACCCACCGCCACCTCGTTCATCTGCCGGTAGGAGGAGAAGAGCACCAGGCTCGCCTCCTTGCCGGCCAGCAGACGGGGCAGGATACTGACGAGCTCCTGGGTAAAGGCGGGGGCGCTGGGCTCGTGCTCCATCCTGGGCAGATAGAGTTCGGCCTTCTGGTAATCGAAGGGGGAGCGCAGGCGCAGATAGCGGGTACCGTCGTGCTCTTTGAGCCCCACCTGGTGGCGGAAATAGCTGAAGGAGGAGAGGGCGGTCAGGGTCGCCGATACCAGCACGGCGCCAAGACACCTGGACCAGAGCCACTCCTCCAGCAGGTAGCCCACCTCTATGGGGGAGGCGTGCAGCCAGATGTCGCCGTCATCGCTCTTGACCATCCAGCGGGCCAGCGGCGTCTTGCCCTCTGCCACGTGCCGCCCCAGCATCTCCCACAGGGCGCAGAAACCCTCCAGCCGCTGCAGATAGAAGCCGCTCTCCGCCAGCAGGGGTTCGGCATCCTTGCGACGGATCTCGCCATCCTTCAGCGCCTCGCCGATGGCGCCCTGCATTCTGTCCAGCGCTCGCAGAGCCTTCTTGCTCGCCTCCTTGAGGTTCTCCGCCAGCATGGGCAGGGGGTCGGGCAAGACACCATCGGCGAAGCGGTACTGTTTTTCTTCATTGAACAAGCGGTCGTTGGCGGCGAGCCACTGCTCCAGCGCCTTCAGATCCGGCTGCAGGGAGGCCAGCGCGTCCTGCAGCTTGAGCTGGGGATCGAGCAGGCTCTCCTTGTTGAGGGTTCTGGCCAGCTTGCCTGCCCCCTGCGCCAGCTTCTCCAGCCAGCGGCGTGAGCCCTTGACGCTGGCCGAGGCGGCGCCGTGATCCCGGGCTATGGTGGGCAGATGATGGGCCTCGTCCAGCACGTAGAGACACTCGTCCGGTGGCGGCAGAATGATGCCGCCCCCCATGGTGAGGTCGGAGAGCAGCAGGGCGTGGTTGACCACCAGCACGTCGGCCGCATCCATGTCGTTGCGGGCGCGGTGGAAGGGGCAGTGTTGATGATGAGTCAGCGCCTTGTTGCAGGTGTGGCGGTCGGCGGCGATACGATCCCAGCAGTTATCGTTGATGGGTTTGGGCCAGTTGTCCCGATCACCGTCCCACTTGCCTTCCGTGTAGGCCTGCCACAACGCCTGATAGCAATCCTTGTCGGCGTCTGACGGCTTGTGTTTGCTGAGGGCTCCGAAGTCGAACTCGAAGTTGGCCATCTCGCTGCCGCTGGCGGCCTGCTCCAGCAGGTGTTCGCAGCAATAGCGCTGGCGCCCCTTGACCAGCATGAAACGAAACGGCAGCTCGCTGTGGCGATGATAGAAGGGGAGGTCTTTGTGGATCAGCTGCTCCTGCAGCGCTACGGTGGCGGTGGAGATCACCAGCTTCTTTTGAGTAAGGCGAGCCACCGGGATGGCCCCCTGAGCATAAGAGAGGGACTTGCCGATACCGGTGCCGGCTTCGGCCACCAGGATGCGACGCTGTTTGTCATACTCCCCGGTCAGCGTCTTGGCTATTTCGGCCACCAGAAAATTCTGCTCCTTGCGCGGCACAAAACCGGGTAAACCATCGGCAATCTGCCGATAGGTATTGCGAATGGTGGTTTTGAGACGGGTAGACAGCATGAAGAAAATGACCGTTGCACAGGGTGAAGGAAGACAGGATACCTGCAACCGGCAACCTGGGTCGAGGTGTGTGGCAACGCACAGATCCGACCTCTTCTTCTGTTTATAAGGCGAGTCGTCGTTATTGTGTGATAAATCACCAATTCGGACGAATTTTGCCAGCGGTTATCGCTGTAAACGTTTTCCCATGGCGTGCAAACAATGTGGGATTCAGGTCACAATTTTTCCGCTGTGACTATGCTTTTCGTAAAAAGTTCCAAGTTTTTTCATTGCGGATTGGAAAACCCGGTGCTAGTCTCGGCGCCATAGTGATGCAAAGTACATCGCTAACACAGGGAATAACAACGACTTAGTGTTTAATTACAGTAGGCATTGGAAACTATGAAAAAGACAATTCTGGCTATTGCTATCCCGGCTCTGTTTGCATCCGCCGCTAACGCTGCAGTGGTTTACGACAAAGACGGTACCACTTTTGACGTATACGGCCGTGTTCAGGCTAACTACTACGGTGACCACAATACCGCCGACTCTACCGCTGCATCTGGCTACAAGGATGTTGACGGTGAGCTGGTTGGTTCTTCCCGTCTGGGTTGGTCCGGCAAGATTGCTCTGAACAACACCTGGTCCGGTATCGCCAAGACCGAGTGGCAAGTTTCTGCTGAAAACTCCGCCAACAAGTTTGACTCCCGTCACATCTACGTTGGTTTCGACGGCACCCAATACGGCAAGATCATCTTCGGTCAGACCGATACCGCGTTCTACGACGTGCTGGAACCGACCGATATCTTCAACGAGTGGGGTGACGCAGGTAACTTCTATGACGGTCGTCAAGAAGGTCAGGTTATCTACTCCAACACCTACGGCGGCTTCAAAGGCAAACTGTCCTATCAGACCAACGACGACAAAGCCGTCAAGGTTACTGACGTAGGTCAGGGTATCAAAGAAACTGCCGTTTACGGTGCCGATGTGAAGCGTAACTACGGTTATGCCGCTGCTGCCGGTTATGACTTCGACTTCGGTCTGGGTCTGAACGCAGGTTACTCCTACTCCGATCTGGAAAACACCAAGACTAACAACACTGGTGACAAGAAAGAGTGGGCACTGGGTGCACACTACGCCATCAACGGTTTCTACTTCGCCGGTGTTTATACTCAGGGTGACCTGAGCTACGACAACACCACCGGTGGTGACAAGGACAAGGGCCGTGGCTACGAGCTGGCAGCTTCCTACAACGTTGATGCCTGGACCTTCCTGGCTGGCTACAACTTCAAAGAAGCAAAAGTCAAGTCCAATACTGCCGGTGCAGAGTACAAAGACCTGCTTGACGAAACCCTGCTGGGCGTACAGTACGCTTTCACTTCCAAGCTGAAAGCCTACACCGAGTACAAGATCCAGGGTATCGACAAACTGGACGACGAGTGGACCGTTGCCCTGCAATACAACTTCTAATCTAGTCTCTGCGCTGATTTAGTTGATGAACGGCCAAGCTTGCTTGGCCGTTTTGTTTTATCTGCTTCCCACCTGATTGCCTCTCTTCTCCTCTGTTGATGATCCTCTCCTGCTCCTGTTTGGCTTGCGCCAGTTCACGTTGTCTCTTTTCTGTACTTGGCTCCCGGTCTGCGAATAGCTAGATTATTCAGCTCGTTGCAGGATGTTCGGCAGACAGGGAAGGATGACGCTTGATTGACTTTAGTCACCCGCAGTGGCGGGAGCTGGCCCGCCAGCTGCTGGACAACCCCACCTCGGTGGTCCGCGCCCGCCAGTGGCAACCCCTGCTGGGCCTGCTCAAGGACAACCAGCTGCTGCTGGCGCTGGGCAACCACCACTATGAGCTCACCCCCGCCGGCCGCCGCTACCTGACCCGTGAACTGACGCTGGCCGAGATCGCCACGGCACCGCCAACCCCGGAGGAGTGGCTCCATGGGCAGGGCTGGCAGCTGGCGGAGCAGGTCAACGAGCGGGTGCTGGCCGCGCTCTATCGCAAGAGCGAGGTGAGCTTTACCCCCAACGAGCAGATCGACTTCGAAGACAAGGGGATCCGGCTCTGTTTGGATCAACAGGTGCGCCTGCGTGCCCCCGAGCCGTTCAGCCTGTTTTTCAGCGGCGGCACCCTGCTCGATGCGTCCCCTTGGTTGCAGGCGCTTGGCGAGGTGGCGTTGCCGGAACGCAACCTGGCCAGCCTTGGCAAGATCCTGTGGGGGGAGGGGGAGCTGCTGCGGGTGATCACCACCGACAGCGTCGGTGCCTTTGCCGAGCTGGTGCTGCCGGCAGGGACCCTGCTGATCTGGGCTCCCGCCTCGGCTCAACAGGCACTGCAGCAAGTGATCGCCGCGCTGCCGCCTCAGGTGCAGTGGAGTCATCTCACCTCCCTCGACCCGAGCGGGGTGGATCGGGTGCTGACTCTGGCCCAGCGTTTGGGTCGGCCGGCCAGCTGGTGGCTGCCCACCGTGCTGGCTCCCATCATGACGGCCTATGCCCTGCCGTTGGCCGACTCCCGCCCCTGGGAGCCGAGCCGGATCCCCAAGTCATTGTTAGCAGTTTGTAGCGGTTTGGTTGAGTCCAATGGTGGCTTGTCTGCCGAGGTGTGCGCGTTGGCGCCACAGTGGCATGCCATCGGTTGAGATTGCCGCAGATCCGGCCGAAAAAGCGGTTTTCCCCCATCCTGCACGATGATATAAAGAGTTGACGAAGCGCTCGCCAGTGGGCGCTTTTGTTTGCCACGTGTTTTGCGTGTCACGGACGGTGTGCCAACACGCTTTGCCAGCCAACGAACTCAACGGAATACAGGGAATACCATGTTTGAAAAGGTTGTTGCCGCCCCAGCGGATCCGATCCTGGGCCTGACCGAAGCCTTCCGCGCCGACTCTCGCAGCCACAAGATCAACCTGGGGGTCGGGATCTACAAGGACGAGACCGGCGCCACCCCCATTCTTCACTGCGTCAAGAAAGCCGAACAGAAGCTCTTGACCGACGAGAAGACCAAGAACTATCTCGGTATCGAAGGCAATATCGAATACGGCCGCATCGTGCAGCAACTGCTGTTCGGACAGGATTCCGCGCTGGTCAACAGCGGCCGCGCCAAGACGGCGCAAGCGCCGGGTGGTACTGGTGCCCTGCGCATCGCCGCCGAGTTCGTGGTACGCAACAACCTCGCCAAGACCATCTGGATCTCCGATCCCACCTGGGCCAACCACGTCAGCGTGTTCCAGGCCGCGGGTCTGACCGTCAAGTGGTACAAGTACTATGACGCGGCGACCAAGGGGCTCGACTTTGCCGCCATGCAGGCGTCTCTGGCCGAGGCGCAGGCTGGCGATCTGGTGCTGCTGCACGGTTGTTGTCACAACCCGACCGGTATCGATCCGACCGCTGATCAGTGGCGTGCCCTGGCCAGGCAGAGTGCCGCCGCCGGCTGGTTGCCGCTGTTTGACTTCGCCTATCAGGGCTTTGCCCGCGGCATCGAAGAGGATGCCGAAGGTCTGCGCATCTTCGCCGAGTGCCACGACGAGCTGCTGGTGGCGAGCTCCTTCTCCAAGAACTTCGGCCTCTACAACGAGCGGGTCGGTGCCTTCACCCTGGTCAGCGCGACCAAGGCGATCGCCGATGTGGCCTTCACCCAGGTCAAGACCGTCATTCGTGCCAACTACTCCAACCCGCCGTCACACGGAGCTGCCGTCGTCACTGCCGTGGTGAGCGATCCGGCCCTCTATGCCGAGTGGGTGGAAGAGGTGGCCGCCATGCGGGTGCGCATTCGCGAGATGCGCGAGCTGCTGGTGGAAAAACTGGCCGCGCGCGGCGTGAGCCAGGACTTCAGCTTTATCCGCGAGCAGAACGGCATGTTCTCCTTCTCCGGTCTTTCCAAGGATCAGGTGGAGCGCCTCAAGAGCGAGTTCGCCATCTACATCGTCGGCTCCGGCCGGATCAGCGTGGCCGGTATCACCCGTGCCAACATAGATCCGCTGTGCGACGCCATCGCCAAGGTGCTGTAAGCGAGTCATCGCCATCCGCTCAGTAACAAGCCCGCCGGGTAGACCCGGCGGGCTTTTTCATTTTTCGGCTCAGGCCTTAGCGACGGCGTTTGCCACCCCCCAGCAGGGAGCCGAGCACCCCGCGCACCAGCTGGCGACCCACCTCGCTGCCGATGGTGCGGGCCACGCTCTTGGCGGCGGTTTGCACAACCCCGTCGTGCTGGCCGCCACGGGGGCCGGTGCGGCCAAACAGGATGCCATTGAGTGCATCGAGCAGGCCGCCTTCCTCGCTGGATGACGGTTTACTGGCTTGTTCGCTTGTGGTTGTCAGCTTGCCGCCGTTGAGCCGCTCGAAGGCCGACTCGCGATCCTCCGGCGTCTCGTAGCGGCCGTGCAGCAATGAGCCCTGAATGAGCGCCTGCCGCTCGGCGTCGCTCAAGGGGCCGATGCGGCTGGCCGGCGGGGCGATGAAGGCGCGCTCCACCATGTTGGGCCGCCCCTTCTCGTCGAGCAGAGAGACCAGCGCCTCGCCGACCCCGAGCTCGGTGATGACGCCAGCGGCATCAAAGGCCGGGTTGGCCCGCAGGGTGTTGGCGGCGATCCGCACCGCCTTCTGATCGCTCGGGGTAAAGGCGCGCAGGGCGTGTTGCACCCGGTTGCCAAGCTGCCCCAGTACGCTGTCGGGGATATCGGCCGGGCTCTGGGTGACGAAGTAGACGCCCACCCCTTTCGAGCGGATGAGGCGCACCACCAGTTCAATCTTCTCCAGCAGCGCCTTGGGGGCGTCGTTGAACAGCAGGTGCGCCTCGTCGAAAAAGAACACCAGCACAGGTTTGTCGGGATCCCCCACCTCCGGCAACTGCTCGAACAGCTCGGAGAGCAGCCAGAGCAGGAAGCAGGCATAGAGGCGACTGGACTGGGTCAGCTTGCTGGCGGCCAGCACATTGATATGGCCGTGGCCGGCCTCATCGGTCTGCAGCAGATCCTGGATGTCCAGCATGGGCTCGCCAAAGAAGTGATCGCCGCCCGCGCTCTCCAGGGTGAGCAGGTTGCGCAGGATGGCGCCGATGGAGGCGGTGGAGACGTTGCCGTAACGGGTGGTGAGGGACTTGGCGTTGTCACCGGCAAACTGCACCATGGCGCGCAGGTCCTTGAGATCGAGCAGCAGCAGCCCCTCGTCGTCCGCCACCTTGAACACCAGCTCCAGCACCCCGCTTTGGGTGTCATTTAGGCCGAGCAGGCGGGCGAGCAGCAGGGGCCCCATGTCGGAGATGGTGGCCCGCACCGGGTGGCCCTGTTCGGCAAACAGATCCCAGAACAGGGTGGGGCTGGCGGCAAAGGCGGGGGCCGGGATGCCGAGCTGGGCCAGCCTGGCATCCAGCTTGGCAGAGCCAGCTCCGGCGGCGCCAAGGCCGCTCAGGTCCCCCTTCACATCCGCCAAGAAAACCGGCACGCCGAGGCGGGAGAACCCCTCTGCCAGCACCTGCAGGGTGACTGTCTTGCCGGTGCCGGTGGCCCCTGTGATGAGGCCGTGGCGATTGGCCATGGCTGGCAGCAGGGCGAGGGGATGACCACTGGCATGGGCCAGCGTGAGCGGTTCGGCCATGGTGGGCTCCTTGTGGCAAATGGGGGACGAAAAACAACGGGTTACAAGGAGTGTGGTAGCGGGGCCAGGGGATGGCAAGGCAGTGCCTCGTCAGCGCGCCAGAGGCTGACGAGGCGGGGGATCAGCGGGGGCGGACCAGCTTGCCGAGGCGCAACAGCAGCAGGGTGAGGAGGCCGCCGCTGGCGGCGGTCAGCACCGCCAGCAGCAGGCTGCCGAGCAGGAAGGGAGGCACCAGGGTAGCCGCCTCGTGCTCCAGCCAGTGCAGGGTCCAGGTAAGGTGAAATGGTTCCGGCGTCTTGTGCAGCACCAGACAACCGGTGCGATAGGCGTAGAGGTACATGAAGGGCAGGGTCAGCGGGTTGTTGAACCAGACCGCCAGCAGTGCCAGCGGCAGGTTGAGGCTGAACGCCAGCGCCAGCCCGACCGCGATGAGTGAATGCATGGGGATGGGAAACCAGCAGGCGAAGATGCCGGCCGCCACCGCCCCGCTCAGGGCGCGCGGCCCCCCTTGCCAGAGGGCGGGGGCGAGCAGGCGCTCGCCAAACAGGGCGAACCACTTCTGCTGGCGCAGGGTATCGGGGTCTATCTTGAAGCGGGCAAACCAGCGATTCAGCATGCGCGTGCCACCTTGCGTTTCTGCCACTGACGCACGGTGCTGATGCGCCAGCAGGTGCGAATGAGGGCGTAGCCGATGAGGGAGCTGAGCAGGGCCAGCACCAGCGAACCCAGCAGCAGCGGCGGGGCCACGGTCTCGAACACCGACACCAGCCAGGCCCAGGTGAACTCGATCTCGATGTGCTGGGAGGATTGCCCCAGCAGCTGACAGCCGGTCAGGTAGGCACCGTAGAACAGCGGCGGCATGGTGAAGGGGTTGGAGAGCCAGACCAGGGCTACCGAGAGCGGCAGGTTGACCCGGCAGGCGATGGCGCCGCCGGCCGCCAGCAGCATCTGGCAGGGGAGCGGCACCCAGGCCATGAACAGCCCCACCGCGAAGGCACCAGCTGCCGAGCGCCGATTGAGGTGCCACAGGTTGGCGTCCAGCAGCAGCTTGCCAAACAGCCGCAAGTGCTTGTGTTCCTTGAGTGTCGCCGGATCAGGCAACCAGCGTTGTATGAGTCGTTTGGGCATATTGAAACCTTGCTAAATACTTGCACCATGGATCTGCGCCTGCTGTCGTTTGCCCTCGGGGCAAGCTCCTCACTGCTTTGGCCATGGTTGCCTTCATGGGAATGGGGTGGCCTGATGCTGCTGCTCGCGTTCCCTCTCGCCGGTTGCCGCTGCTGGCGGCTGCTGTTTCTGCTGCTCGGCATCCTCTGGATGCAGGGGAATTTGCACCACCGGCTCGCCTGGCTGGATCAGCTTGGCAAAAAAACGAGCCACATCATAACCGCACAACTGCAAAGTGCAGAACCCGAGGGCGATAAATTTGTCCGGCTGGTGCTGCGGGTGAACAGGCTCGATGAGCAGGCGCTCACCCCGGCGCCCCTGGTGCGCATCAATGCCTACCAGGTGTTGCCCACCATGACGGCAGGCAGTCGCCTGACCATGGAGGTCTCCCTCAAGCCGGCCCACGGCCTGGCCAACGAGGCGGGGATGGACGGGCGGCGCCTGCTGCTCGGCAAGGGGATCACCGCCACCGGCAACTTGCGCCGGGTGATCCTGATTGAAGCGGTGCCGGCGGGGCTGCGCGAGCGCTGGCTGGCCCGGGCCGCTGCCAACTGGCAGGATCTGAACCAGGGGCCGCTGCTGGCGGCGCTTACCTTCGGTGAGCAGGGCGGCATCACGACTGAGCAGTGGAGCCTGTTTCGCGGCGGCGGGCTGACCCACATCATCGCCATCTCGGGGCAGCACATCGCGCTGGTGGCGGTGCTCGGCTGGTGGCTGGGGCGGCTGTTCGGACTGCGGGGGGCGATTCTGCTCGCCCTGCTGTTTGCCGCCCTCTACAGCTGGCTGGCCGGGTTTGCGGTGGCCACCGAACGGGCCCTCATCATGGTGCTGGTGTGGAGCCTGCTGCGCTGGCGACGGCGGGAGTGGCCGGCCCATCGCGTCTGGTTGTGGGCCTTCGTGGTGCTGACGCTCTGGGATCCCTTTGCCCTCTATTCGACCGGATTCTGGCTCTCCTTCCTGGCGGTGGCTCTGCTGCTGGTGGCGAGCTTGCTGGAGGCCAAACCCGGGCTCGTCCGTCTGCAGGGCTTGTTGCTGTTGGGGCTGCTGCCGTTGCAAC
This sequence comes from Aeromonas sp. QDB20, assembly GCF_027707805.1. Classification (NCBI taxonomy): domain Bacteria; kingdom Pseudomonadati; phylum Pseudomonadota; class Gammaproteobacteria; order Aeromonadales; family Aeromonadaceae; genus Aeromonas; species Aeromonas sp. QDB20. The sequence goes on from NZ_JAPCJC010000013.1 coordinate 111,990, forward strand.
TGGCGCTGTTCGAGGGGATAGCGCCGTTGTCGCTGCTGCTCAATCTGCTGGCATTGCCGCTCTTTTGCATCGGCATCATACCGCTGGCGCTGGTCGGGGTGTTGCTGGCGCCGCTTTCGGGGGAGCTGGCCCACCTGCTGTTCTGGCTGGCCGATGTCGGCCTGCAGTGGATATTGTGGGCGCTGGAGAGGTTGGCCAGCCAGTGGCAGCTCTGGTGGCCGGTGCCGGGCTGGGTGCTGCCGCTCACAGCGCTGCTGACCCTGCTCTGGTGCGCCTGGCATGTGCCGGGCGGTCGTCCCTTGCTGTTGCCGGGGGGCGTGGCCCTGCTGCTGGCGGCCTGGCCGGCGCCGACCCACTGGCAACTGAGGGTATTGGACGTGGGGCAGGGGTTGGCGGTGCTGATCAGCCGGGGTGAGCGCGGCATCCTGTTTGACACCGGCGATCGCTACCCAGGCGGCTACAACATGGCGGATGCCGTGATCCTGCCGCTGCTCAACCGGCTCGATGTGCGGGTGCTGGATTATCTGGTCATCAGCCACAAGGACCGGGATCACGCCGGCAACCGGCGTGCCATCCTGCAGGCTCTGCCGGTACGCCACGAGCTCTCTTCCTTCGACTTCGGCCGCTTCACGACCCTGTGCCGGCGTGGCCAGCAGTGGCGCTGGCAGGGGCTCGAGATGGCGGTGCTCTGGCCACAGCAACCGGGAGGCGGTCACAACAACGACGGCTGTGTGCTGCAGATCCGCGACGGGGAACGGCGCATCCTGCTCAGTGCCGACATCGAGCGGCAGGCGGAGCAGCGGCTGCTGGCGCTGGAAGGGGAGGGGCTTGCCAGCACCTTGCTGGTAAGCCCCCATCACGGCAGCCGCACCTCCTCCACGGCCCCCTTCGTGGCGGCGGTGGCCCCCCGCTATGTGGTACACAGCGCCGGCTTCATGAACCAGTGGGGCTTTCCCCGCCCCGAGGTGGTGGCTCGCTACAGGGAGGCGCAGCAATGGGTCACCGGGCTGGACGGGGAGATCCTGGTCGAGCCAGCGCCGGACGGGCTGCGGATCCGTGCCGAGCGGAAGCAGGGACCCTGGTTTCGCCGCAATGGCGACTGGTGGCGTCCTGCATTCTGGCCTGAGCGCTGAGCGTCAACCCGGCTTTGGCTGGCATAACGGTCTTCATTTCCTGCCTTGGCGAGGGACATGCGCTGGCGATGCTTGGTGTAATCCTGCGCTTTGGCTGGGATAACGGCCGTCATTTGCCGTCTTGGCGAGGGGCATGCGCTGGCGATGCTTGGTGTAATCCTGCGCTTTGGCTGGGATAACGACCGTCATTTGCCGTCTTGGCGATGGGCACTGCTTGGTGTAATCCTGCGCTTTGGCTAGAATAGCCCGTCATTTCCCTTATTAACGGCTATTCATGCAACAAGAAACCTCACAAGACAGCTGGCCTGTCTTCAAGCGTCTGCTCGGCTATGTCCGTGACCGCAAGCTTGGCCTGATTGGCGGCATCATCGGCATGCTGGGCTACGCCGCCGTGGATACCACCTTCGTCTATTCCATCAAGCCGCTGATCGACAAGGGGATCAACGGCAACGATCCGACCGTGCTCAAGTGGATGCCCTTCTTCGTGCTGGGTATCGTGGCACTACGCGGCGTCGCCAACTTCCTCTCCAACTACTGCATGGCCTGGGTCGGCAACCACGTGGTGATGCGCCTGCAGCAGCAGGTATTCAACCACATGGTGGCGATGCCGATGAGCTTCTTCGACCGCCAGAATACCGGCCACCTGCTCTCCAAGGTGACCTATGACGCGAGTCAGGTCTCCTCGGCCGCCAGTACCACCCTGGTCACCCTGGTACGGGAAGGAGCGACGGTCATCGGTCTGCTCGGCCTGATGTTCTGGCACTCCTGGCAGCTGTCGGTGATCTTCCTGGTGGTGGGGCCCGTGGTGGGCATCATCATCGGTCTCATCAGCCGCCGTTTCCGTCAGATCAGCCGCCACATCCAGCAGGCGGTGGGGGACATCACCACCTCCACCGAGCAGATGCTCAAGGGGCACAAAGAGGTGTTGATGTTCGGTGGCCAAAAGGTGGAAGAGAAACGCTTCTTCAAGGTCAGCAACAACATGCGTCAGCAGACCATGAAGATGGTCGCCGCCGATGCCATCGGCAGCCCGGTGGTGCAGATGGTTGCCTCCATCGCGCTGGCGGCCTTCCTCTATGTGGCCACCATCGACAGCGTGCGCAGCGAGCTGACTGCCGGTACCTTCACTGTCATGATCACCTCCATGATGATGTTGCTCAAGCCGCTGAAAAGCCTGACCGACGTCAACAACCAGTTCCAGCGCGCCATCACCGCCTGCCACAGCCTGTTCGGCCTGCTCGATACCGAGCCGGAGCAGGATACCGGTACCCGTACCCTGGAGCGCGCCCGCGGCGAGATCGAGTTTCGCAACGTCACCTTCACCTACCCGACCAAGGACACCCCGGCGCTGCACAACGTCAGCTTCAAGGTGGAGGCGGGCAAATCGGTGGCCCTGGTGGGGCGCTCAGGCTCTGGCAAGAGCACCATCGCCAGCCTGCTGACCCGCTTCTACGACATCGAGCAGGGGGAGATCCTGCTGGACGGCGTCAACATCCGTGAATACCGCCTGAGCGAGCTGCGCAAGCAGTACGCCCTGGTCTCCCAGCACGTGCACCTGTTCAACGACACTGTGGCGAGCAACATCGCCTACGCCGCGGAAGAGCAATACAGCCTCGACGAGATCAAGCAGGCGGCCCGCATCGCCCACGCCGACGAGTTCGTCAGCAAGATGAGCAACGGTTATGACACCGTGGTCGGCGAGAACGGCGCGTCGCTCTCCGGCGGCCAGCGCCAGCGTATCGCCATCGCCCGCGCCCTGCTGCGCGATGCCCCCGTGCTGCTGCTGGACGAGGCTACCTCGGCGCTGGATACCGAGTCCGAGCGCCATATTCAGGCGGCCATCGATGAGCTGTGCAAGGCGCGCACCTCGCTGGTGATCGCTCACCGCCTCTCCACCATCGAGAAGGCGGACGAGATCCTGGTGATCGACGAAGGCCATATCGTCGAGCGCGGCAACCACGCGGCGCTGATGGCCCAGCAGGGGACCTATGCCCAGCTGCGCGCCATCCAGTTCGGCCATGCCACCGCAGGTGGCAACGCCTGATGCTGGAGCGGCTCTGGTATGCAAAGAGTGGCTGGCGCTGGTTGCTGGCCCCCTTTGCCCTGCTGTTTGCCATCATCAGCGGCGCCCGCCGCTACGCCTATCGCCACGGCTGGCGCAAGGGCTATCGTGCCTCCTTGCCAGTCATAGTGGTGGGCAATATTTCGGTGGGTGGCAACGGCAAGACCCCGGTCGTGGTCTGGCTGGTGGAGCAGTTGCAGGCTCGCGGCTATCGCCCCGGGGTGGTGAGCCGCGGTTATGGCGGCAAGGCGCCCCATTACCCGTACCGGCTAGATGCCGCCAGCACCACGGCGCAGGCGGGGGATGAACCGGTACTGATTGCCCGGCGCTGTGGCTGCCCTGTGGTGGTGGCGCCCAGGCGGGCCGATGCGGTGCGTCTGCTGGAGCAGAGCGGCGAGGTGGATATCATCATCACCGACGACGGCTTGCAGCACTATGCGCTGGCTCGTGACATCGAGCTGGTGGTGGTGGACGGGGCGCGCCGTTTTGGCAACGCCTGCCTGCTGCCCATGGGGCCGCTGCGCGAGCCGGTCACCCGGCTCAAGCGGGTGGACGCCATCATCTGCAACGGCGGCGAGCCGGGGCGGGGAGAGTATCCCATGAGGTTGGTGGCCGATTCCCCCCGTCGGGTACGCGATGAGGCCCCGCTGGCTGCTCCCCTGTCGGGGTCGGTCGACGCGCTGGCGGGCATTGGTCATCCGCCCCGTTTCTTCGCCACCCTCGAGGGGCTTGGTTATCAGCTGGATCAGCGGGTGGCCTACGGGGATCACCACCCCTTCGATCGGGACGAGCTGGTGGGCCGCTTTGCCGGCAAGCCGCTGCTGATGACCGAGAAGGATGCGGTCAAGTGCCGCGCCTTTGCCCTCGACAACTGGTGGTATCTGCCGGTCAGCGCCGAGCTGCCCGCCTCCCTGCTCGATACCCTGCTGCACAAGCTGGGCGCGAGCGGGAAGGGGCAAGGCGCAACCAAGGCACAAGGTTAATCTCTCTTTCCAGCGTGGGGGAGAAGGGGCTTATCATGCCCCGCAAGGCATATCTGGTTGTTCGACACCCATCGCCGGCGTGATGAAACCGCCGGCGCGACATCGTTGAAGGAGTATCGTTTTGGCTTTGGACATCAAGTTGCTCGACATCATTGCCTGCCCGGTCTGCAAGGGCAAGCTGCACTACAACAAGGCCGTGCATGAGCTGGTCTGCCGCTTCGACAAGCTGGCCTATCCGCTGGAGGAGGGGATCCCGGTACTGCTGGAGAACCGCGCCCGGCAGCTCAATAGCGACGAGCTGTCGTCATGAGCTTCGTCGTCGTCATTCCGGCCCGCTACGCCTCCACCCGGCTGCCGGGCAAGCCGCTGGCCGACATCCACGGCAAGCCCATGGTGCAGCACGTGGTGGAAAAGGCCCTGCAGTCGGGCGCCGATCGGGTGATCGTCGCCACCGACGATGAGCGGGTGCAGCAGGCGCTGGCCGGCCAGACCGGATTCGAGGTGTGCATGACCTCGAAGGATCACCAGTCAGGTACCGAGCGCCTGGCCGAGGTGTGCCGTCACTACGGTTTTGCCGCCGACACCATAGTGGTCAACGTGCAGGGGGATGAGCCGCTCATTCCGCCGGTCATCATCCGTCAGGTAGCGGACAACCTGGCCGCCGCCACGGCGCCGATGGCGACTCTGTCGGTGCCGATCCAGGACGCCGAAGAGGTGTTCAACCCGAACGCCGTCAAGGTGGTGACCGACCAGGAGGGCTACGCGCTCTACTTCAGTCGCGCCTCCATTCCGTGGGATCGGGATCGCTTTGCCGCGAATCGCGAGCAGATTGGCGATCACTACCAGCGCCACATCGGCATCTATGCCTATCGCGCCGGCTTCATCCAGCGTTATGTGGACTGGGCGCCGAGCCTGCTCGAGCAAGTAGAGGCGCTGGAGCAGCTGCGGGTGCTCTGGTACGGGGAGAAGATCCACGTGGCCCAGGCGCTCGAGGCGCCGCCGGTCGGGGTGGATACCCAGGCCGATCTGGACAAGGTGCGCGCGCTGCTGGCGAACTGATGCCGACAACAGCAAAAATGACTCTGAACGGTGCCTGCGGGCGCCGTTTTTTGTGTTTAATCTTTACATAATTATTTGATTACAAACGTCATTTATGAGCACTTTCAAACTTTTCCCGGCCATGGTTTGCCAAATCAGCGAGTTTGGTTATGATGCAAGACGCCGTGTTAACCCTAACTGGCATATAACGAGATAAAAAACGGGGTGTTTGGGTGATTAATGTATTCCTGGTCGATGATCATGAGTTGGTGCGTACAGGGATAAGACGCATTCTGGAAGATGTCCGCGGGATCAAGGTGGTGGGCGAGGCGCAGAGCGGGGAAACCGCAGTCACTTTCTGTCGTCAGAACCATCCCGACGTGATCCTGATGGACATGAACATGCCTGGCATCGGCGGCCTGGAGGCAACCCGCAAGATCCTGCGGATCCGGCCCGATGTGCGCATCATAGTGCTGACCATTCATTCAGAAAATCCGTTCCCGACCAAGGTGATGCAGGCGGGGGCCGCCGGCTATCTCACCAAGGGGGCCGCGCCGGACGAGATGATCCACGCCATTCGCCTGGTCCACTCCGGTCAGCGTTACATCTCCCCGGAGATCGCCCAGCAGATGGCCCTGAGCCAGTTTGCCTCGGCCGACGAGAATCCCTTCAAGTCCCTCTCAGAGCGCGAGCTGCAGATCATGATGATGATCACCAAGGGGCAGAAGGTGACCGATATTTCCGAGCAGCTCAACCTGAGCCCGAAGACGGTCAACAGCTATCGCTACCGGTTGTTCAGCAAGCTCAACATCAATGGCGATGTGGAGCTGACCCATCTGGCCATTCGCTATGGCATGCTGGATGCCGATACCCTGTAACGGGCGGCGTGTAGCCATCAAAGGCGGCCTGTGCCGCCTTTTTGCTTTTTGCCGGTCTGGCGCAGTATGCTCTGTGCCGTCTTCTGCTTTCATCCGTTGAGCCGAGTTGCCGATGAGCCTCTCTTTCGATCTTCCGCTTGCCGCGATATCCCAGACCCAACACCCCGATCCCCGTTGCCGGAGCCAGCATGACCTCGTCTGAACCTCTCTTCGACAGCAAGGCGTTTCTCAGTGCCGTCACCCACCAGAGCGGCGTCTATCGCATGTATGACAGCGGCGGCACCGTCATCTACGTGGGCAAGGCCAAGGATCTGAAGAAGCGGCTTGCCTCCTACTTTCGCGCCAACGTCGACAGCATCAAGACCCGCACCCTGGTGCGCCAGATAGCCGATGTGCAGGTGACGGTCACCCACACCGAGACCGAGGCGCTGATCCTCGAGCACAATCTGATCAAGCAGTACCAGCCCCGCTACAACGTGCTGCTGCGAGATGACAAGTCCTACCCCTGGATCATCATCACCGCCCATCAGCACCCGCGTATCGGCGTCCATCGCGGCGCCCGCAAGGTGAAGGGGGAGTACTTCGGCCCGTACCCCTCCGGCGGCGCGGTGCGCGAGAGCCTGCACCTGATGCAGAAGATTTTTCCGGTGCGCCAGTGCGAGGATGCAGTCTATGCCAACCGCACCCGCCCCTGCCTGCTCTACCAGCTCAAGCGCTGTGCCGGCCCCTGCGTGGCGGGGCTGGTGAGCGAGGCCGAATATGCCCAGCAGGTGGAGCTGGCCAAGCTGTTTCTGGCGGGCAAGAACCAGCAGGTGATCGGGGAACTGGTGGGCAAGATGGAGTCCGCCAGCGGCGATCTGCGCTTCGAGGAGGCGGCCCGCTACCGGGATCAGATCCAGGCGCTGCGCCGGGTGACCGAGCAGCAGTCGGTAAGCGGCAACGTGCTGGACGAGCTCGACGTGGTGGGGGTGTCCTTCGAGCAGGGGACCGCCTGCATTCACGTGCTCTTCATCCGCCAGGGCAAGGTGCTGGGCTCGCGCAGCTACTTCCCGAAAGTGCCGGCCGATACCCAGCTCGACGAGGTGGTGCAATCCTTCCTGCTGCAGTTCTATCTGTCGGGGCAGGGGGGGCGGCAGATCCCGAGCGAGGTGCTGCTCGACGTGGCGCTCGAAGACGAGGACGTGATCGCGCAGACCCTGAGCCAGACCGCGGGCTACAAGGTGCGGGTGGTGAGCCGTACCCGCGCCGAGCGGGCCCGCTTCATCAAGCTCGCCTCCATCAACGCCCAGACCGCGCTGCGCTCGCGGCTCGCCCACAAGAGCACCACCACCGCCCGCTACGACCAGCTGGAGGAGCTGCTGGAGCTGGAGCGCCCCATCGCCCGCATGGAGTGCTTCGATATCTCCCACACCATGGGGGAGCGCACCGTGGCCTCCTGCGTGGTGTTCAACCGGGAGGGGCCGCTCTCATCGGAATACCGCCGCTTCAACATCGACGGCATCACCGGCGGCGATGACTATGCGGCCATGGAGCAGGCGCTGGAACGGCGCTTTGGCAAGCAGCAGGAGCCGGACAAGGTGCCGGACGTGCTGTTTATCGACGGCGGACTCGGCCAGTTGCGCCGCGCCGAGGAGATCCTGGCCCGCCAGCTGGAGTTTTTGGGGGGCAAATATCCGCTGCTGGTGGGCATTGCCAAGGGGGTGACCCGCAAGGCGGGGCTGGAGACCCTGATCCTGGGGGAGAGTCACGAAGAGCTGCACCTGCCGGCGGACATGCCCGCCTTGCACCTTATTCAGCACATCCGCGATGAATCCCACCGGTTTGCCATCACAGGCCACCGCGCCAGACGGGCGAAGGCCCGCACCACCAGTACCCTGGAGGATATCCCGGGGGTGGGGCCGAAACGGCGGCAGGCGCTGCTCAAGTACCTGGGTGGCCTGCAGGAGGTGAAAAAAGCCGGGGTGGAGGAGCTTGCCAAGGTGCCCGGCATCAGCCAGGAGCTGGCCCAGTCCATCCACGATGCCCTGCATTCCCTCTAGCCATTGGTCGCCGAGAAGGGGGAATGTGCCTCCGTGTTGCCCCTGTTTGCTCTGACGGCGAACAGGGGCTGTAGCCCCGGGTATCGACAAGAGGCGAGGTGAGTCACATCATTCACCCCGGGTTCATTCCCTTCAGGATCCAGACACACAAGAGCCGTGACGCCGGGGGGCCGCAAATGCCATAATGGCCCGCATCCTGAGGTTGTTGATGGATTAATAGACCAAGGCGGGCGCCTGTCCGGTTGCATCCGTGATCGGCTTGGGGCTACCATGTAGCGGCATACAAGAAGTGGCTGAAAATAATGACAAATATTCCTAATCTGCTGACGTTTTTTCGGATCTTGCTCATCCCCGTCTTCGTCATCCTGTTCTATCTTCCCTACCAGTGGTCCTATCTGGCGGCGGCCATCGTCTTCATCCTGGCGGCGGCGACCGACTGGTTTGACGGCTACCTGGCCCGCAAGCTGAATCAATCCACCGCCTTCGGTGCCTTCCTCGATCCGGTCGCCGACAAGATCATGGTGGCGGCGGCGCTGGTGGTGATCGTCGAGCACTACAACACCATCTGGGTGACCATTCCTGCCATGACCATGATTGGCCGCGAGATCATCATCTCCGCCCTGCGCGAATGGATGGCCGAACTTGGCAAGCGCTCCTCGGTGGCGGTCAGCTGGATCGGCAAGTGGAAAACTATGATCCAGATGGTGTCGCTGACCGGCCTCATCTGGCAGTACGACATCTGGATGGTGTGGCTCGCCTATGTGCTGCTCTACGTGGCCACCGTGCTTACCTTCTGGTCCATGTTCCAGTACATGAAGGCCGCCTGGGGCGATCTGACCTACCACTCCCGCTTCTAGTCTGCGTTTGTACTAAGCACCGTTTCCCCGTTCTTGGGGCTGGGAAACGATCGTGAGTGCTGAAAAAGCAGGAAAAGGGCAAAAAACACTCGAACGATCAGGGTATTAAACATTTTTGGTTGACTGGGCGAGGAACATCGCTAGAATGCGTCCTCGTAGTCAGGCAGTCAGCCAGACCGATGCGGGAATAGCTCAGTTGGTAGAGCACGACCTTGCCAAGGTCGGGGTCGCGAGTTCGAGTCTCGTTTCCCGCTCCAAATTCAGACAATAGAGAGTTTCTCTCTTTTGCATGGCGCGTTAGCAAAGCGGTTATGCAGCGGATTGCAAATCCGTTTAGTCCGGTTCGACTCCGGAACGTGCCTCCATATTGACAAGCCCGCCACGCGAGCTTGATACCGATTGCGGTGCCCGAGTGGTGAAATCGGTAGACACAAGGGATTTAAAATCCCTCGACGTTCGCGTCGTGCCGGTTCGATTCCGGCCTCGGGCACCAGTTATTGAATAAAGCAATCAAAGACTTACGAAAGGCCGCTAGCAATAGCGGCCTTTTTGTTTTTTGCAAAATGTCGCCAAAGTGGCGACAGCGATTGTGTCGAGTCTATGGCGCCATAACAACAAAGCCTGCTGGAGGCAGGCTTTTATAGGGCTCTGTATATACCCGAGGAATTTACCGTGTGGGGCAGGGGATGGCCGATTACTTCCACCACTCCTTGCTTGGTAAGTTATTCCATTCTCCAACCGGGTATTCATGGCCATTGAAGCGCAGCGTGGTGCTCAATGTTCTCTGACTGGAGGTTTGAGAGGTACCATCCTGCTCTATGGTCTCTGTTTTCGCTTTGGTTACTACTCTCAGATCGTGCAGCCCGTTAGACATCCCTGGCAGGACTTGGATGTAGGAAATTCCTCGTTCTAAGTCAATTTTTCCTGGTGAGCAAGGCACGCCTTTTCGGATGTAGGTGTGCAGCATAGGGGCGCCGTTAATTACGCGTAGAAGAGTTCCATTATGTAGTCTGAATAGATGTAAGAATCTGGAGCTAAAACCGTCAGCACAGGAGGGGCCATAGCCGATATCCAATCTTACGCCAAAGGCCCGTTCTCCTTTGGCCAGTAGGTAAGGAGCTGTGTCGAGCCATATACTGGCGCTTCCAATTCTTATACTGGCATCTTCTTCAATAGTCTCCTCAAACCGCTGTTGTACTTTCCCTTGGGAAATGAGTTCTACTCGCCAGATACTCGTAGGTAGAGACATTTCATCATGGTGATCTGCACTATCTGGGAAAATGTAGGAAGTCAATGTCACTTCTGGCTGGTTTGGTAACGTCTTACATGCGCCGGCAGTCAGTTCGGTGCCTGAAGGCAAACTTGCCTTGATAGCTGCTAGTTGTTCTGAAGAGCAAACTTGTTCTCCGTCAGCCCATGTGCCAAAACTAATCCCTTGTAGGGTAATCCCCCCATTTTTTGGAGCACTCAAAAGTAGAGGTCATGCGGCCTGTGCCAAGCGCTGTTTCGGCGTGTAGC